>NZ_JH556651.1:0-395 GCF_000179595.2 Acetivibrio cellulolyticus CD2
TGAATCCTTTTATCACTGATGGCTAATGATGATACTCATAAAATAAAAGCAGATGTGGAAATATCATTGTTTGAAAAAGAAACTGACCCAAAGATAAAATTGATTCCTAAAAAATGGCTCAAAAAGTAAATTATGAAATTTGGGATATATGAAAATAAACTTGAACTATTTGACGGTGAGGCTCTTCATGGTGATGAGCAAAGGGATAAAATGTTATTGATGCTTGTATATAACACAGGGTTACAACACTTTATTGACTTGCTCCCAGAGGAATCCAAAAAATATTAAAAGAGCTTTTATAATAAGAATCCATTATCTAAATCAAAAAATTTCGGGGGTTTAGGCTTACGGAGGTATAGCATATGAAAAGACATTGGGAGCTTGATGAATTAATT
>NZ_JH556651.1:495-182409 GCF_000179595.2 Acetivibrio cellulolyticus CD2
AATAATGATAAAATAAAAATTCAGTTACAATATGCATCACCTACGAAAGTTACAGAAACAGAAGTAAAACAGTTTTTACAATCAATCCTTGAGAGTAAAAACCTTCGTAATTACGCCTTGATGGTATTTCTTGCTTATACAGGTCTGCGAATATCAGAAGCATTAAATATAAAAATGGATGATTTCGATTTAGATGGTAAGGAATGCATTATCCGGACTGGAAAAGGAGACAAACAACGCTCAGTAATGCTCAATAGTAAAGTTATTACAGCGGTCAAAGAATATTTAAAAGTCAGAAGTAATATTTCTACGGCTAATGGTTCTAATTATTTATTTGTAAGTAGAAAAAACAAAAAGCTTGATAGAACTACCGTAAATAGAATCTTTAAAAAATATAGTAATAGTATTACACCTCACCAACTAAGACACTTTTTTTGTACTAATGCACTTGAAAAAGGTATGTTGGCTCATGAGGTTGCAAATCAGGCAGGACATTCAAATATTCATACCACTCTTCTATACACAAATCCAGATAAAAAGAAACTAATAGATAAAATGGAACGACTATGATTGTGAAATATTACCATTTACTTTGCCCCTGGTGACACGGATGCTCCCACTACCCCAACAAAGAAGGGTAAATACAAGGTTAGAGATGGACTGGATGCTTTAGAAGGCAGATTAGCGCCAAAATCCTTCTTCAGATGCCACAGAAGTTACCTGGTTAACTTAAATTACATAAGCAAAATAATGCCTTGGATAGGACAGAACAGTCACGTTTCTGTAATTGATGGTTTCCCTTATGAAATACCTATTAGTCGTAATAAGATCAAAGATATGAAAGATACTTTAGGAATATAGTTCACTCGGCACGTTTGGTACTTATGAAAAATCAAAGGGATGTATCAGATTGTGATTCTTCAACATCCCTCTGAATATGTTTTATGCAATTCGGGAATAATAAATTAACTCTCTACCGGATATTTTATTATTAAGCCTAATAACCGGCTTCTAAATAACGCAAAGTCAATAGAATTTATGGAATTATCACCATTTAAATCAGCAGCAGTTTTAAATTGCGCTGCTGTCTCTGGGTCTGAAGGGAAGTGTACCGTTCCAAGCAAATAACCTCTCATTAAAGCAAAGTCTATTGAATTTGCTTGACCGTCAAGATTTAAATCACCAAGTATTACTTCTGGTGTTGATGTTGGTGTTGGCGTAGGTGCCTTGGTGTTAGTTGGGGTTGGTGTTGTTTCAGGTTCACCAGGCTCTTTTCCAAAAACCTTGATATTGCCTTCATAAAGTGCAACATTTTCTGCTCTGACAGTTTTTGAACCAAGTCCTTGGGCAGACCAATCGTTAGTTGAGTCCATTTTATTGCTGGTGTCATTTATGGATAAATATATTGTTTTAGAATAGGAATTATATCCTCCGGGGCACAAAGGTACGCCCGTTAAGTCTATCAATATATAATACACATTTCCGGAATAGGGGAACGGACCTTTAATAGTTCCGCCAAAATCGCTATTGGAGGACTTAACTTGAATATTACTTATAGAGTCACTGTCTAGTGTAAAGAAATATTTTGCAGTAAGGTTTGAAGTTATACGAGGAGGCCATGAAGTTTTATTGACAATTGTAATTGTTGGCTGGTAACCCCAAGTTCCGCCAGTGCCAGTTACTCCTTCCACATATAACTCAAGGTCATCCCTTTTTTCAGGCTGTGGAAATACACTATCGTCTAAAGGTGTTCCTCCAAAATCCATTGTAAGTCGAGCTAAGTCTCCTGTAAAAGCAGCGTTGTAATCACATGCTACTTCGCTAGTTACATAGTCCTCGCGAGAATCTGTATACGCATCGTCAGAACCAGGTCCGCCAACCAATGCGCCGGTTAATGTATGACGGCTTGCAGCAGGAATTTGTATTGAAGCTGTCCATGAGCCGTGTGCACCTCTATGGTGAGGACTTTGAGGCCACTTGTTCCCAAATCCGATAAGATAGCTCATTTTCCCCGGGTTATCTCCAAGAATATAATTTATCTGGGATACTGCAAAACTATGATAACGTTCTTTTAACGTGGAATCACTTATATAGTCACTGTATACAAATGCCAAAAAAGATGCGGTTGCTGAATAACGCAAAGATCCCCATTTATCTAAAACTGCAAGACCGCCAGGACTATAGGTGATTTTTTCGCCATTAGTTCCAACTGACCACCAATCAAGGTTCTTTTGAGCATATTTATTATACAGGTCTTTACCTGTTTCTCTTGCAAGAAGTACAGAAAGCCCAAAATACTTATCATTCCAATTGTGTGTCCACTTATACTCACGGTGTTCAGGAGTTGTTCCGAGAAGTTTGATATATTCAGAGTAGAAAGCCTCAGATTTGGTTAAATATGATGAACCGCTTCCTGACTCTTTGTTTTCCAGTGCCTTATAAATCCAATATGCGCCCCAGCCCAGATCATCTATGTAACCGTTATAAGAGTGGTAGAATGCATTGGCATCGGTAATTGACTTGTCATATTCACCACGGTATTTGTCAGCAAAGTCATATAATATTTTTGCGTTAGTAAGCAAGGTGTTGGAATAATCTTCATCATACGGTTTGAAAACTATAGATGATGCAGCCATTGCAGCAGCTGTTTCTGCCGCCAATTCTGAACCGGGTTTCTCAGGTGAAATTGAATATGCAGGACGTGGCATAGTCATAACCTCGGGTGATCCCCAGAATGAATGGTCATCCGAACCTTTGCCGACTTGGCCGTAAAATTGTGCTGTTGCACCATTTTTAATAACGTGACATTTAATAAAATAGTCATTAACATAACGTAGGTTGTTAAGAAGGCTCTCCATCTGATTGCTTTTTACATAGCCATCCTTATATTCAATTGCTCCCCATGCAAGCATTGTAGTTGATGCAGCCATTGGAAATCCGAATTTAACATGGTCTCCTGCGTCAAACCATCCGCCTGTAAGGTCCAGTCCAACATCGGCACCATCTTCCAAAGCGGCATCTCCACGCCATTCAACTCTGTTCCATTCAGGCAGCTTGCCGGATTGTTGCGCTTCATAGAACATAATAGACTTTTGCAGTGCTTCCGCATAGTTATAGCTGGCCGAATATACCGGTATTTCAGGCATTACAAGAGCGGCCAACAAAACTGATGTCAAAATTGTACTTATAATTCTTTTCATACTTTGCCTCCCCTTTTGATTAAGTTACTGTTTTCTATTTATATTTATAATTATATCGCTTTTTATGGCAGCACGTCTATGATTATGTATTGTATAACTAAAAAAGTTGCAAGGGTAATTCTGGCTTGATATAGCAATCTATTTTGTACTAAGCAATAAGTATTACTATTCACATAAAATCTCCTATCTGCATATCTTAATAATAGGTTTTAAATATCGGTGAGGATATAGTCTCAATGGAGGGATTTTTATGTCAAAAGGTAAAATAAGACACATGTTTCCGGGTGGAAATACATCACAGGGTTTTTTCAGCTATTACGATTACATATTGAGTCAGGAAGAAGCAACCAGGATAATTTGTATTAAAGGTGGACCGGGTGTAGGTAAGTCTACATTTATGAAAAAAATTGGAGTAGAGATGCAAGATAGAGGTTATGATGTTGAATATATGCATTGTTCAAGTGATAATAACAGCCTTGATGGAGTAGTAATTCCGGCTATAAAGGTAGCTCTTTTAGATGGTACGGCTCCACATGAAGGGATTTCTTATAAACAATAAATCCATCAATACCTTGCAAAATATTATTGTGGAGTATTGTATTGAGATATTTTTAAATATATAATTAATTGGATTTTTATTTGAGGATTTTTACGGAGGGAAATAAAGTAGATATGCCCATAATGTATAATTTTATTGATATCATAATTGCATTTATAATTGACCTTATGGTAGGAGACCCATACTGGATGCCGCACCCGGTAAGATATATCGGTTGGGTTATCAAAAAAACCGAAAGTATCTTAAGACGAATTGTTCAAAAGGGACATCCCGAACATATGGGAAGAAACGAAAGAATTACAGGTGGAATTCTGACAATAGTTACCGTATCTGCGACTTTTCTACCGGTTTTCTTTTTACTGAAAATAGCTTATTTCATCAATCCGATATTGTTTCATATTTTAAATATTTACTTCATTTACTCGGCTTTTGCAACGAAATGTCTTGCAATTGAGGCAAATAAGGTTTACTCTTCGCTTGCCGGAGGTGATTTGCATGAATCGAGAAGGCGACTTTCAATGCTGGTGGGACGCCAGACTGAACATCTTAACAAAAAGGAAATTGTCAGGGGTGTTGTCGAAACAACTGCAGAAAATACAGTTGATGGGATTATATCACCGATGTTTTATGCAATTATCGGCTCTTTCTTCGGATTGGGTGCACCTCTGGTCTGGATTTTTAAAGCTATCAGTACAATGGACTCTATGGTAGGCTATATGAACGAAAAATATATCAACTTCGGCAAAATATCGGCAAGAACAGATGATGCAGCAAATTACCTGCCTGCAAGGCTTTCAGGTGTGATTATACCAACCGCAGCCTTTTTATTAGGGCTTGATTATATAAAGAGTTTTGTTATTATGATAAGAGACAGGCATAACCATAAAAGCCCTAACTGTGCATGGCCTGAAGCTGCATTTGCAGGTGCTATGGGAATAAAGATCGGAGGTAGTAATGTCTACTTCGGTCAGCTTGTAGAAAAACCGACAATTGGTGATTCGGTAAAGGAAATAAGTGAAGATGATATTTTGAAAGCTATCAGGTTGATGTATACAACAGCAGTTATTTCACTTGTATTGGGCCTGGGAATCGCTGCGACAATTCTTTTTATATGCTAGGAGAGTATTTATAGTGAGTATAGACATACACGGCGGCAATATTTATGAAACCGCCAGGCAATATGGTTTTGATCAAAGAGAACTTATTGATTTCAGCGCAAATATTAATCCGTTGGGAATATCACGGTATTTAAAGGAACTTCTGACTGCAGGTATTGAAGACTTGGTCAATTATCCCGATATGGAATGCAATGAACTTAGAAATGAATTATCAAGATATCTTGGAGTTCCGAAAGATCTGATTATAACCGGCAATGGAGCTGCTGAAATTATCCGGCTTTTATTTGAGGTTCTTAAGCCTGAAAAACTATTCATGCCTGCTCCTTGTTTTGCGGAATATGAAAGGGCAGCGGAAAGTTCTGATACCTTAATCATATATCATGAATTGCGTGAAGAGGATGAATTCAGACTGGATATAGACAGGTTTATCCGGGATATTCCGCATAATGTGGATACAATACTGATGTGCAACCCCAATAATCCAACATCAAAGTTGATTCCAAAATCTGATTTAAAGAAATTGATTGAGTATGCATGCAATAGAAACATCAACGTGATCATAGATGAAGCATTTATAGAGTTGACTGTTGGAGGAAATGATAATTCAGTTGTAGGTTGGCTTGAACAGTATAACAATCTGTTTGTAATAAGGTCGCTGACAAAAATATTGGCGGTGCCTGGTTTGAGAATTGGGTATGCATTAGGAGATTGCTCTATAATACAAAAAATGTTGCAATGCAAGATTCCGTGGTCTGTAAATTCTTTAGCGTGCAGTATGGGCAGGGCGCTTAATGAAGATAGGGCTTATTTTGAAGCAACTTCAGAGTGGCTGCTCTCGGAAAAAGAGTGGTTTTACAGCAAATTAGCTAATATTAATAGTTTTAAAGTGTTCAAGCCAGACACCAATTTCATATTGATAAAGATATTGGATGAAAGACTTTCAGCAGCTACGCTTAGGAAATTATTGATAAAGAAGGGCATTATGATAAGGGATGCAAGTAATTTCAGGTTCCTCAATGAGAAATTTATAAGATTAGCTATTAAAGACAGGGAAGCTAATTGCAAGATTTTATCGGCTTTATCAGAAATATTATGTTGAAATTTGCACTATCAAAAGACCTAATTTAGCAATGTTAATAAGCATTAGCCGTATTTAGAAATTGCAAATTCCAGAAATGCTTAAAGAGCTTACCTTAGTGGCAAGTTCTTTTTTTATAACTATTGTTAACATTTTGAAGATGTGCAGCATAAAATGAATCAAAAAAATATCGGAGTTGATTTTAGTGTTTGTAATAGAAGAAGTGTTTCAAAGTATGGATGAAAAATGCAAGAAAAAGCAGCTTGAGGACAAACTGATAAACATAATTAAGAACACACAAAATCAACGGAAACAAAATTGTACCTATTATGCTGTAAATTTAATGGGGCAAAATAGGTAGTTGTACTTTTTTTGGGGGGTGCGGCTATCATGAACATTGCAGCAATATATTGCAGATTATCCGACGAAGATAGAAATAAACTAAATAAAGCGGACGATTCAGAAAGCATTTTGAATCAAAAAATTCTTCTTACTAAATACGCAAAGGATAATGGATGGACTGTTTATAAAATTTATAGTGATGATGACTACTCCGGTCTTGATTCAGACCGACCCGGGTTTAATCAGCTAATTGCAGATGCAAAGGCAGGAAAATTCGATATAGTATTATGCAAGAGTCAGTCACGCTTTACAAGGGATATGGAAATGGTTGAAAAATATCTTCACAATAAGTTTATTGAGTGGGGTATTAGATTTGTTGGACTTACCGATAATGCTGACACTCTTGAAAAAGGAAATAAAAAATCAAGACAAATTAACGGTCTGGTTAATGAATGGTATTGTGAAGACATTTCGGAAAATATTAAAGCAGTTTTTGATGTAAAACGAAAAAGCGGTGAGTTTATTGGATCGTTTGCTCCTTATGGCTACAGAAAAGATCCTTCAAATAAAAATAAATTACTGGTTGATCAGGGTGCAGCGCAGGTAATTAAGATGATCTATGGTTGGTATCTTGAAGGCTATGGAGTACAGCATATAGCTTTTATGTTAAACGAAAAAGGTATTCCAAACCCAACCAAATATAAAGAGTGCAGCGGATTAAATTATAAGAATTCATTTAAAACAGACGATTATGGGCTTTGGAACAAAACCACGATTAAAAGAATTTTGAGTAACGAAACATATATAGGACATATGGTTCAGGCAAAACGAAAAAAAATAAGTTACAAATCAAAGAAGATGATAGCCACTCCAAGCGATAGATGGGTAAAGGTTGAAAATACTCATGATCCCATAATCGACCTTACTACTTTCATAGACGTGCAGCATAGAATTTCAGGCAGGGTTAAAACTGCAGGAGACGGTAAAACTCATTTGTTTGCGACAAAAGTAAAGTGCATGGATTGTGGAAATACTATGTTGAAAGTAACTTCCGGCAAATATACATATCTTCGATGTAAATTGTATGCTGCAGCCCCAGGTAAAAGCTTATGTACAAGTCATTCGACACGGCTGGACGAATTGACAGACTGCATATCAAGCAGAATAAAAGAGCTTCTAAACCGCTATATTGACGTTGATAGTGCTGCAATGAGATTAGAGCGTGAACAAGAGACAGAGTACGATCATAGGACATTTTACAAAGAACTTGAGAAGGTTAAGAAGGACATAATGGAAAAGGACTGTATAATCAGAAATCTATATGTTGATAAAACCAGAGGACTGATTAATGAAGAACAGTTCATTGAGCTTAACAACGGCTTTATAGATGAAAGGAGAAAGCTTGTTGATAGGCAAAATAGCCTCCAAAAGGAGATTGAATTAATAGAGTTAAATCAAGGAGCCAAGGAGAATTATAGTGATATAATAAAGGAGTCTCTCAACTTTAAAGAATTAACGCATACAATAGTAAATGGAATGATTGACTACATAGAAATCGGAGAAAAGACTGAAGAAGGGCAAAAAATAAAGATTCATTGGCTGTTTTAAAGGCAAAAAATAAAAACAGACTTGCTTTTAAGACAAATCTGCTTTTTGGAGATTTGCAAATTTTGTTATGCAGTCCAACCGATTGGAACTACCTTGTAGCTAATAACACTACTAACGGAGTCCGGGATGTTTTTGATAGTAAAGACAACTATTGCAAACGTCTGGCCAATGAACAATGGGGCTCCGGCGGCTCCGGACAAAATAAATTCTACTCCTTCACCTGCATCAGTATCAATCTCATGCCTGTGGCTTACTAGTAATTTTCTTACCTTGCCACCTTTTAATGATTTGTATAATTCATCTTTTCCGTTTTTATCCTCCATACCGTCTTTCCATTTATCTGTTTTTGGAGGGATATGAATACTTACAAAGCAATTACGGTGTGCATTTTGTAATGTATTGTTTAAAAAACTAATTTCATCTGGAAGTAAGGTTCTAAGAGTTGGCCATACATTATTTAACGAAATAAAGGTTAGATGGTAAGGGTCGTTAGCGACGTTGATTGCATACCGTAAATCCCCGATGATTTTTTTGTAGTTATCTACAAAATATTTTTTATTCTGGTTGTCGTACACATCATGATTTCCGATTGTCACGAAAACAGGTGTATCACCGGCGTAAGCCTGCACTGCAGTTTTAAAGCTTGTAAGTTGTTCTTCAGTACCGTTAAACACTGCATCGCCTCCGTGAATAATGCACAGTGGATTGTATTTTTTTGCTTCAGTCATGGCCACATGTAATATTTCAGATCCTGTTGTACTTGGGTTTGCAAGCTCTCTTTGTGGGCTTTGTCCTGCCCCTACGCCTGGACTAAACCAGCTATCTCCCATAAAAACTATATTGTATTCAGATGAAGGTATTTTTTGATTTTGAACTATATCAAGATAAAGATTAGTTGAGTCTTCTAATAACGTTGCCATAATAATTGACCTCCATTAATTAATTCAGATAAATTGGATCAAGTATGTGAATGCGGTTTTATAGTTGTTTCATGTTGTTTGATTTAATATATAAACATAGAGCGTACCATTCAATCTTGCTATCTTTTCATCTGAAGAAATGCTGATATCCTCTGCATTTTGGAAATATGCTACTAATCCGTAATTGATATCAGGAGTGCAATCAATTGTGGAATATGCGATAGTGCTATCAATACAAACTGAAGTCTCTCCACAAACGACAGTAGTGTCATCGTATGGATGATGGGCAGAAGGGTTGCCGTCGGGTCCTAATGGCCTGCCGGTAATAAACGTATACAATCTTATCAGCACACCTCCTTTGACTTTTATTTGCCTGATTTTTACCGGGTAAGACAAATTGCAGCCATTACAATTGCAGTCTTCAGGTACGCTTATTTTTGAATTTGGATTCCATATAACAGTTTTGACAAGAGAGGTACAATCTTTGAGAATTGTAGTATTTCCTCCTTCTTCTTCATAATCAAGTTCATACCCCCGTGGAATAGTAACAATACATGAGAATGGTATTGGAGCTACATTGCACTCTACATATTCTGATTCGGAGCAAGGGCAGTCTTTTCTTTTCTTATAAATATCAGCAGATTTTAGATTGGCGTTTGAATCCTTGTATTTCTTTTGAGTTCCCATAAACTCCCTACGCTTTAGGTCAACCTCATAAAAATCACACATGGCAGGTAACATCTCCCTAAGTTAACATAATTGGCAATGGATTAGTATATCTTATGATTAAGAAGTGTTTTATGTTACCTGAAAAATTGGAATAGTAGAAAATGCCATTCAGTCATAAGATTCTGATCCCATGCTCCAACTTGCTTTGAATCTGAAGCACAGGTAGTTGTATCTTCTCCCATATTTCCTGTAACCTGATTTTAAAAATATTATTTGCAACTCTAGTTATACCGCTTCTCAGATTGTCATTTCAAATAGTATATGATAAACTAAATTTTAGAAAGAATTACCTTAAATTTAAAAAAGAACAAATTATACAGAAGTGAGGGGAGTAAATTATGTATAATAACACTAATTTTATCAGATTTTATAAGAAGATGACGATCTTTGCGGTTGTTCTGGCGATGTGTTCGACCTTGATACAGGGAGTTACGGTGTCGGCAGAGGACATCTTGTTTAACTTATCTGGCGGAGCGATAAGAATTGAAAGTGGAACAAGCCCAAATACTATTAAGGTTATACAAGGCGACGTGACAAAAGATAACCTTTCTGAAGAAACACAAGTCACTATAACTGGAACCTATTCTGGCACTACAAGTAGCGAAGATGTGATTTATATCGCCCCGAATGTTACAACAAGTATCAAGCTAAATAATATAAATATTAGTTTTTACTACACCTGTTATTTCAGTTCCGCTTTCAATATAGACGGAGGAAATGTTACTCTTGAACTGATTGGTGAAAACGTCCTTCAAAGCGGTGTATATGCGGCTGGCTTGCGCGTTTCAGAAACCGCATCGTTGGTAATCAATGGCAGCGGTAGTCTTGTCGCTTCCGGAGGCGACGGCGGTGCCGCAGGTATTGGTGGCAATAGTTACAACCATAAAAGTCGTAGCGACAATTGCGGTACAATCACGATAAACAGCGGTACGATAACTGCACAAGGAGGTTCTCATAGCAGTGCAGGCATAGGCGGCGGTTATAGAGGTTCTGGCGGTAATATTATTATTAATGGCGGTACCGTCAAAGCACTGGGAAACAGCGGTAGCAACAGCAAAGGTATCGGTAACGGAGGTATCAGCGGAGATAATCTTAGTGGAGGCACTCTTACCATGAACGGAAATGCAGTTGTGTTCGCCACATCTATAAGCGATGATTCTCCAAAAACTCAGGGAATATTATTTAATGGTGATAACGGCGTGATGTACGGAAATGTTACGGTAGAACATGACGTAACTATATCGAACAACATGACGCTTGCGTTATACAAAGGAGATCTCACTATTGCCAAGGGAGCTGCCCTTACTAATAACGGAACTATAATTCTCGGAGAAGGCACTTCGGTTCTATACGGCGGTGATACATACGGAATATTAACTGGCAGCGGACAAACAGGAAACATGGTAACCATAGCAGAGATATTGGGCGTAGCGGCGCCAGTGGCAGGAGCGACTCCGGCTACTACTATTACGGAGACCTCGCAATACACAGGCACGGTGAAATGGTTGCCTGCTCACAATGTATTTCAGAAGGGAACCAGCTATACCGCAACCATAACCCTAACCGCAAAACCTGGCTTTGTATTAACCGGTGTACCGGCGAACTTCTTTACAGTTACAGGTGCTACTGCAGTCAATAGTGCGAGTTCAGGCGTAATAACGGCGGTATTTTCGGCGACTAATGTGAGTAACAGTATTTTTGATATAACAGGAGGGGCAATCAGAATCGAAAAAGGCACAAATACAGATACTTTTAAAGTTTTGTGCGGAGGTAGTTTAGTCAAGGACAACATCTCGAAAGAAACACAAGTCACTATAACAGGGAGCTGTTCAAACCTCTCTGGTGACGGAATATATGTTGCACCTGGAGTAACAGTGAATATTATGTTGTGCGATGCAAATATTAATTCTTCCTGTGCTTTTAATATGTCCGGAGCGATTGTAAATCTTGAATTGGCTGGTGAAAATACGCTTATAAGTAATGATTATGATTCAGCAGGGCTACGTGTGCCGGCAGGTGCGTCGATAACAACATTAGGAGAAGGAATCCTCACTACGAGAGGCGGTGCATGGGGGGCGGGCTTCGGTGGTAATAATGCTGAATCAGCTGGCAATATCACCATAAATGGCGGCACAATTATAGCATACAGCAGTTCCTTTGGAGCAGGTATCGGCGGTGGTGCTTACGGCGGGGCAGGTGGCAACATCACCATAAATAGCGGCAAAATTACCACATATGGCGATCAAGGCGCGGGAATTGGCGGGGGATTATCAGGTTTGCCCGGTAAAATAATCATAAACGGCGGCACAATTATAGCAAGCGGAGGGTCGTATGCAGCGGGTATCGGCGGTGGTTATAACAGTAGCACTAACATAGACGGCAGTATAACTATCAATGGCGGTACAATTACCGCCACAGGCAGCTATGGAGCAGCTATCGGAAGTGGAGGCTACGACGGACTAAGCTGCCCTATTGCTATAAATGGTGGAATGGTTAATGCAAACAGCATTGGTGGAACTGGATCCTATAGAAATTCCCCTGATAACGGTGCTTTTACAATGAATGGCAACGCTATAGTATTTGCCTCATCGGTCAGTGACAGCTCACCCAAAACCAAAGGAATACTTTTTAATGGTAATAACGGCGTGATGTACGGAAATGTTACGGTGGAACATGACGTAACTATATCGAATAACATGACGCTTGCGTTATACAAGGGAGATCTCACTATTGCCAAGGGAGTTGCCCTTACTAATAACGGAACTATAATTCTCGGAGAAGGCACTTCGGTTCTATACGGCGGCGATACATACGGAATATTAACTGGCATCGGACAAACACGAAACATGGTAACCATAGCAGAGATATTGGGCGTAGCGGCGCCAGTGGCAGGAGCGACTCCGGCTACTACTATTACGGAGACCTCGCAATACACAGGCACGGTGAAATGGTTGCCTGCTCACAATGTATTTCAGAAGGGAACCAGCTATACCGCAACCATAACCCTAACTGCAAAACCTGGCTTTGTATTAACCGGTGTACCGGCAAACTTCTTTACAGTTACAGGTGCTACTGCAGTCAATAGTGCGAGTTCAGGCGTAATAACGGCGGTATTTTCGGCGACTAATGTGAGTAACAGTATTTTTGATATAACAGGAGGGGCAATCAGAATCGAAAAAGGCACAAATACAGATACTTTTAAAGTTTTGTGCGGAGGTAGTTTAGTCAAGGACAACATCTCGAAAGAAACACAAGTGACTATAACAGGGAGCTGTTCAAACAACTCTGGTGACGGAATATATGTTGCACCTGGAGTAACAGCGAATATTATGTTGTGCAATGCAAATATTAATTCTTCCTGTGCTTTTAATATGTCTGGAGCGATTGTAAATCTTGAATTGGCTGGTGAAAATTCGCTTAGAAGTAATGATTCTGATTCAGCAGGGCTACGTGTGCCAGTAGGTGCATCGGTGACAGTCTACGGAGAAGGAAAACTCACAGTAAATGGAAGTGGTTGGGGCGCAGGTATCGGCGGTAATTCTGGCGAATCCGGCGGAAATATTACATTAAACAGCGGTATGATTACTGTGTACGGTGGTTCTTTTGGAGCAGGCATTGGCGGCGGCGATAATGGCTCGGGAGGTAATATAACGATAAACAACGGAACGATTTCCGCAACCAGTGGCAACACTGCTGCAGGCATTGGCGGTGGCGATGACGGCACAGCTGGGACTATAATCATAAACGGAGGAATTATCACAGCAAACGGCGGAAGTTACGGGCCTGGAATAGGTAACGATTTTTATGGAACTGGTAAGGATGTTGGCAGCGTCACTATAAATGGTGGTATGATTAGTGCAAATAGTATCGGTAATGGTGACTACAATGGACCGGTCTGTTCTATCGCTGTTAACGGTGGAACTGTTTCTGCATCGAGCATAGGTGGTGCTGGTGGGAGTGGCAGTTCCTCTGATAACGGCGCTTTTACAATGAATGGCAACGCGGTTGTAATTGCTTCTTCTGTTAGTGACAATTCACCAAAAGCTAAAGGAATACTCTTTATTGGCAACAGCGGAGTGATGTATGGGAATGTTACAGTTGAACAGGACTTAACTATACCCAATAATAGGATCCTTGCATTACGCGCTGGAACCCTTACCATAGCTAAGGGCGTCACCCTCACCAATAACGGGATTATCATCCTTGGCGAAGGTTCCTCAATTCTTAATGGTGGCGATATATACGGCACATTAACCGGTGCTGGAAAAACACAAAACATGGTTAGCATACCTGAAATAAATGGTGTCCCTGCTCCTGTGCCGGGGGAGGTTCCTGTTACGATTGTCAAGGAATCTTCACATTATACCGGCACAGTGCAATGGTCGCCTGCACACAAAGTGTTTCAAGCAGGCGTCGGCTACACAGCGACAATTACCCTTACTGCAAAACCTTACTTTGTATTTACTGGCGTACCAGCGAATTTCTTTACCCTCATGGGCGCAAGCTCTGTAAAAAATAACGCTGATTCAGGCGTTGTGACTGCAGTGTTTTCGGCAACAGATGCTAAAAATAATTGCTTTGACTTATCTGACGGACCCATCAGAGTTGAAAACGGCTCATCTTTTAATACTATGAAAATTAAATACGGCAGAGGGTTAGTCAAGGATTACCTTTCGCCAAATACGCTAATCACTATTACAGGCAATTATTTGGGCGATTCAAACAGCACTGTTGATGCTATTTACGTTTCTCAAGCAGCAAACATAAAAATGAACAATGTCAATATAAGCGTTAACGCCAGCAACCGCAGCGCGTTTAACATAGACGGCGGAAGCGTGACACTGGAATTGATAGGTGAAAACATTCTTAAAAGTGGGAGTAGCGCGGCAGGTTTACGTGTACCGGCGGAGTCATCACTAACAATCAACGGGAACGGAAGCCTTACTTCAACTGGGAATTCGGGTGGCGCTGGCATTGGAGGTAACTCATCAGAAGCTTGTGGAGCGGTCACAATCAACGGTGGTGTGATTACGACTAAAGGCGGCAGCAATGCTATGGGTATCGGCAGTGGCAGCGGAAGCAGCAACGGTGGAACACTTACCATGAACGGCGACGCTATAGTGTTTGCTTCATCGCTAAGCGATAATTCACCCAAAACAAAGGGAATACTTTTCAACGGCAACAGTGGAATGATGTACGGCGATGTTACGGTCGAACATGACGTAACTATATCGAATAACATGAGGCTTGTGTTAAATACGGGAACTCTTACTATTGCCGCGGGGAATACCATTACTAACAATGGAATAATACTTCTCGGAGAGGGCACTTCGGTTTTATTCGGCGGTGATAAATATGGCACATTAACTGGCAGTGGACAAACGCAAAATATGGTAACCATAGCAGAAATATTAGGAGTAGATGCACCCGTGCCAGGAGCGGTTCCGGTTACAACTATTACCGAAACCTCGCAATATACGGGTACGGTGAAATGGTTGCCTGCTCACAATGTATTTCAGAAGGGAACCAGCTATACCGCGACAATAACCCTGACACCTAAATCCGGTTTTGTATTTAACGCTGTACCGGCAAACTTCTTTAAAGTCACAGGTGCTACTGCACTCAATAGTGCGGGTTCAGGTGTAGTAACTGCTTTGTACTTAGCGACCGATGTACCAAATAATATTTTTGATATAACCGAGGGAGTAATTAAAGTAGAACATGGTACAAATGCTAATACGGTCAAAGTTACATACGGCAACGGAGCAACAAAAGACAATATACCAAGAAACTCGCAAATCATTATAACTGGGAATTATACAAGCATTTCAGGCTATGGGGATAACGCGGTTTATGTCGCTTCGGGTGTAACTGCAAATATTTGTTTGGTTAATGTAAATATTAATTTGTCCAATTCGTACAGTAGTGCATTCAATATAGACGGAGGACATGTTAATTTGGAATTATGCGGTGAAAATGTTATAAGATCCGGTTGGCCCGAAGTAGGCATGAGTGTTCCAGAAGGTGCATCTGTTACAATTTCGGGTAGTGGCAGTCTTGATATTGCCGGTAATGCAAGATCAGCTATTGGTACAGATAGAGGACAAAACGTTGGCAATATTACAATCAACAGCGGCACAATTATTGCAAGAGGCGGTACTAACAGTGCGGGCATTAGCAGCACAGGCGGAACTGTCACTATAAACGGTGGTATGGTTACGGCAACTAACGGCGGTGGCTCTCCTTCTGGTGCAGGTATTGGAGGAGACGCACATAATTCAGCCGGAAATCTTATCGTAACCGGCGGTATTGTAAACGCCACCGGCTCTGCAGGCATTGGCAGCTGCCAATATGCAGCAAGTATGGGTACATTTACACTCAACGGCAATGGAATTGTTTTTACAAATTCTGTAAGGACTGATATTGAAGGCATAAAAGGCATACTTTTTATCGGTAACAGCGGTACTGTATACGGCAATGTTACCCTTGAGGAAAATACAACGATACCAAGCAGCAAAACGTTGACAATACCAAATAGTGCATCTTTGCTCATACCCGAAGACGTAACGCTCACAAATAACGGAACAGTAACACCTTCAAATGGCTCCACAATGACAGTTTTCGGCTTGGTTTCAGGCAAAAAAATAGATGGCGTAAATGTAACTGCACTTTCAGCAAATAGAATAACCCATAATAGTGTTACGTTAAATGCGGTAGACCTGTTGGCGGCGACAGGTCAAAGCGTTGAATACGCTTTTAGCACGAGCAATTTCGTTCCTTCAAGTGGCTGGCAGAACACGCCATATTTTACTGCACTTAATCCGGGCACAACCTATTACTTCTTTGCCCGCTCAAGAGAAGACACTAATTTCCGTGCGGGAATGACTGGTAGCTTGCCAGTTATAGTAAATACAGATAAATTGCCTATTGGTGATGTTGATGGAAGTGGTACTGTGAACAGTGTTGATTTTGCGTATATGAGGATGCATTTGTTGGGAATGATAAAAGACTTTGAGCCAGACGATGATATTTGGGTATCAGATGTTAATGGTGATGGAACCTTCAACAGCATTGACTTTGGTTTTATGAGACAGTTCCTGCTTGGTAAAATAGAAAAGTTTCCAAAGTAAAAACCTCTTTATGTTGAGGAAAATGGAGACACTAAGGATTCTGCAATCGTAATAGAAGCAGGTGATAAAATCAGTGGTAAAATTGATCATGTAGGAGATTTTGATTATTTTAGCTTTACACCATCAAAAACTGCGATTTATGATTAAATTTTAAAAAGCCCTTCGTCTGAAAAACAGCTCTTATGGTCGGTTTCAGACGAAGGGCTTTTTATCTATCCCTTTACAGGTAACTCTTTTGTCATACCTAACACATATTTTCTTAAAATTGCAAAATCTATTGCATTAATGCTTCCATCAAGGTTTAAATCCACTACAGCTGCCTTGTCGTCTGTAAGCATATTAAATCCCAAAAGATGCATTCTCAACATTGCTAAGTCGATTGAATCGATACTTCTATCTCTGTTTAAATCCCCATAATTAATGGTATTAGGTATCAAATGCATCATGCGTAAACAGGTAAATATAATTTATAAGAAGATGCGAGATAAAACAGAATACCGGGATAAATGACTGTTTAAATATTGACACATTTCATAAAATTAGGCATGGTATAATGTGACTCGAAGCTCAAAATTATGAAAATATTGGAGAAATGTGTTTAATTGGTTAGAAAATGATATTTAATAAATTTGTAACAATTATGCTATTGTATATCATGGGAATAAGTGCTAAAATATCGCACATAATGCATAAAATTTATGTAAAAATAAGCAGCTAATGTTAAAGGAGGTATTTCTTTATGAAGTGTAAGGACTGTAAGAGTAAAATGGTCAAAAGGACTAATACAGTTAATTACGAGTTTAAAGGTCAGTTATTCACTGTATATAACACACCAGTTTTATTCTGTGAGCAATGTGGTACAGAGTTAATTGAAAAAGGTACAAAAGCAAATTTGGATAGATATTGTGCAGCTTCAAAAATAAATACTATTAATTATGCGAAGCTTAAAGAACAAGACGATGCTGCTTCGGTTGCTGCTTCTTCATCAATGCTGATGTAGCGTTTGATTTACTAATATCGGTAATATTTATCTCATTGTTGATTGCCTTTATCAGAAAGATTTTTTAAAAAAATCTAATGGCGCAATTCCTGAAACAAATATATTCTTGCATGATGGAAAAGAATACTTAATAGAAAGATTTCTGTGTCTTTTGGAGGAACCACAGTCAGATGATATCAACGGTTGGTACGATATAGAGGTAGTCTTGTCTCAGATAGACACACGTTTAACTGATAATGAAGATTTAGTAGGTGCCAATGTTATACCATTTGCAGCATTATTTACAGGTGATTTTGTTTGTCTGGATTTTAGTAATGGTAACAATTCTTCTGTCATTGTATGGTTCCATGAAGAGTCAGACGATTTTAACCCTGTAACAGTAAAAGTAGCCAACAATTTAAATGATTTTTTTGGTATGCTTAAAGATTAATTGTTGCATAAAATTACTTACTTAGGAATGCTAAAATATAACTTCGGCTAGGATATCACTTCAGGCCTTATTTGACCCAAATAGACCACATGAAAAATACTAAGTAATATTTCAGCTATTACTTAGTATTGAAGGTTAATGCGATTTATAGCTTTTTTATTCTCTTATTACTATATAACGACTTGTCAGCTTGTATCATCAGCTGTTCGAGGGTAATATCAGAATGATTATTATACATAGATACTCCTAAACTAATGGAAAGTTTATACTGTTTGTTTGAGCTATTATTGAATAAATCACAAAAATAATTAATTCTGTTTTGGACAGTTTCTATTAATTCCTCATCGGTATCTGAAGTAAAAACTGCAAATTCGTCCCCACCGATTCTTGCCACGATATCTCCCTTTCTAAAAGAATATTTTAAGATTTTTGCCATTTCTTTAATAGCAATATCACCTTCGTCATGACCAAATATATCATTTATTTTTTTTAGCCCATCCATATCAGCAAAGAAAATAACTCCAGGTTTATCCCCTTATTTTGTGAGTTTAAGTAATTGCTGAGATAAATTCAAGAATCCTTTCCTATTATACAGTTCTGTTATTGATTCGAAATATAAACTTTTTTATGTTGGGAATTCAAAAAATTATGAAAACTTTTTTTATTCATCAAACTCCCAACTTAAAAAAATTTAAAACTACGAATTGATAGTTTAGAAAACATACATATCACTATAGAAACATTTTTTATTTTAACAAAAGAAAAAGTGAATATAATTTGTAGTCAACCAATAAGAAAATCAGGGGGGTTAAGTATGGTGAATATAAGAAAACAAAAAAGAGGCTTTGGATCAAAAAAAGTTCTGGTTGTTCTGCTGGTTTTGTGTATGCTCTTTTCCCAAATGGGTTTGGTACATGCCTGGCAATCGGATAATGGAGACGGTACATTTAATAATCCGCCTTTGTTTGCTGATTATCCGGATCCAAGTATGATTAGGGTTGGCAACTATTTTTATCTTGCTTCATCCACTTTTGCTGGTGTGCCAGGTCTTGTAATCTGCAGATCTGAAGATATGGTTAATTGGGAAATAGCAGGTCATTGCATAGCATCATATACAGGTAACAATGCTTATAACCTGCAAGGAGGCACAAAATATGGTAACGGCTGTTTTGCACCTTCCATAGCTTATAAGGATGGTACGTTTTATGTAGCGGTTACTCTTAATGGTGAAAGAACCCGCATTTATTACGCTAAAGACGTTGCTGGTCCATGGAATTACAGTCTTTTAGGAGGTAGCTATTTTGATCCTTGTTTGTTTATAGAGGATAATGGTACTGCTTATTTGGCCTATGGCGGGGCTTGGCAGAATGAAATTAGCATGATCCAGTTGAATTCTAGCTTAAGTGCTACAACAGGTTCTTCACAAGTTATTCTTAAATATAACAATGTTGAAGGTACACATTTAACTAAAGCTAATGGCAAATATTATTTGTTTAACGCTGTTCCGGCTCGAAGCTTAGTGTGTTCTCGTGCGAATAATGTCTGGGGACCTTATGGCGAAACTACTACACTTTGCACTGCTGGAAAAGGCGGACATCAAGGTGGTATTGTCGATTTGCCTGATGGTAGTTACTGGGGCTATCTTCACCAAGATGAGGGTGCAATCGGGCGTCCGACCAAAATTTGTCCAATTACTTGGGAGAATGGCTGGCCTAGATTTGGCAGATCGGGATTTTTAGGACAGGTAGAATCAAAATATACCAAGCCGATTCAGAATAAGTCTATAAAAGTACCAGCAGCTTCAGATGAATTTAACGGTAGTTCTTTAGGACTTCAGTGGATGTGGAATCATAATCCGGATAATACAAAATGGTCGTTGACTGGGTCAGCTTTGAGGTTAAAATCTACTACAGCAAAGGATTTCTGGAATGCGAGAAACAGTCTGACGCAAAAAGGTCAGGGCTTAATAAGTACGGGAACCATTAAAATTGATTGCAGTGCCATGCAGCCTGGGGATATATGTGGGTTAGGAATGTTGGGTGATCCACGTGGTTATATAGCTGTAACAAAGGATCCGAAGCGAATAATAATGACAGAAGAAGAAACAGTAAAGGCGACAGTTGATAATATAACTTCAAATATTTTATACTTCAGGATCGAAATGAATTTTAGTAATAAGCAGGCCAAGTTCTATTGGAAAGATGACAGCAGGGATTGGCAGCAACTCGGAACCTATATAACCATGGGCTTTGATTGGCAGTACGGCACCTTCCAAGGTGAGCAGTATGCTATTTTGAATTTTAATCCTTCAGAAAGTTCCGGATATATGGATGTTGACTGGTTCCGCTTGAATGATGTACCGGGTGACAACGTAAATCAGACACCAGCACCAAGCCCGACATCTACTGGAATTAAAGGTGATTTGAATGGTGATGGAAATATAAATTCAATAGACTTTGCAGCCTTAAGATTACATTTGCTTGGCAACGCACCGCTTACAGGGACAAGTCTTTCCAATGCTGATGTTAATGGAGACGGCAATACAAACTCTATTGACTTTGCATTGATGAGACAGTATTTATTGGGTATGGTATCCAGTTTTAGTTGATTTCAAGGTGGACTATTTATCAAATATATAGAAAATAGTATTAGGGTGGGGGATTTTAAGTGAATTTAATTGGGACATGGGTATTACGTTTTGCATTTGGATGTGGTCTTATATCATTATTACTATTAGTATTTAAAAGGGAAACAGAAGTGAGAAAGAACCTGGGAATTTTGACAGGTCTCGTATCTTGTGTGGGAGTATTGATCTCTTCAATTCTTTTGATTTATTCACTGGTAATGGGAGTATTCTCAGTTGAATATGTTTATAACAATACTGAAAAAACACTTCCGCTAATATACAAGATTTCGGCATTTTGGTCGGGAAGCTCAGGATCGATGTTATTTTGGACTTCGGTATTTGCAGTTTTACTTATTGTAGTTTATTTCAAAAACATCAACAAGGGATCTACTAGAACAGTATTTGGTGTAATTATTTTTGTTATGATACTTTTTATGTTTGTTGTTAGCTTTATTAACAATCCATTTAAACACGTATCGCAGCAAACTGATGGTTTTGGTCTTAATCCCTCACTTCAAAGCCTTGGAATGGTAATCCATCCTCCGATTGTTATAGTGGCATTTTCATTTTTCTTTTTAGCCTTTTGTTATCAGCTTTTTGATTTTAGAGAAAAAACCTCATCTAATAGTTTGGTTATATGGAAATGGGCAATATGGGGCTGGATACTGCTAACTGCCGGAATTGTTACAGGAGGTTTATGGGCATATACTGAGCTTGGCTGGGGAGGTTATTGGGCATGGGATCCTATTGAGAATTCATCTTTGGTTAATTGGCTGTTTGCTACAGCTTTTTTGCATAGCATAAGTAGCAAAAATCCTGGGTTTAGTAGAAAAAGAGTAAATTTCATACTGATAACCATGACAGTGTTTACTATACTTGTGGGAACATTTTTTGCAAGGAGTGGATTGCTAGAATCGGTACATGCGTATAGCAGTAAAAGTGTAACTGTGGTTTTCGGGATAGTTCTTATAATTATGATTGTATTAATTATATTAACATATTACAGGATTAAAAAGTTATATAAAGATGACCTTAGAAATGAAACTGGGGAGAAGAGATTATTTAGAAAAGAAATATTTCAGACATTGTTTAAGCCCGAAAATTTGCTCATAGCCCTATATGTAATTACAGCTGTTCTGATTTTTGGAGGAACTACTTATCCTTTGTTTGGAGGGATGCTTTTCAAGGGGGCTTCGGTGACAACGGTTGCGTTTTATGAGTATGTATTTGGAATATTTGGACTAATTATGCTTTTAGTCCTGGCATTTTGTCCGGTCTTGTTTACGTGCAGGAAGATGCTAATGATCCCAGGTGCGGTTTCAGGATTGATTACTTTAATAATAATGCTCGTGTTTTTTAATTACGGATATCTTACAAAGTTGGCTTTATCTATTTGTGTAATGCTTGTGGTAAACCTTGCTATTTTAATTATAACAAATCATAAAAAAATTCTATCTAGTCCCATGTATATATCATTTCTAATTTTACATATTTCACTAATCCTTATAACTATGGGATTTGCAGGGTCTCGAGGAATGGCTTACAGCACTGAAACAATGCTTAAGAAAGGTAATGAAATGAGCATCAATGCTTATAACATAAAATACAGGAATTTGTACTGGAAAGAGGAAGAAGGAAAGACATCAGCTGTTGCAGTAATCGGTATCAGTGGACCTAAAGATAAACTTCAACTAAAGCCTGAGCTTACATATTATGAAAAAAGGAAGATAACTCATTCTCGAGCAGTTGTTAAAGCAGGGTTGCGGGAAGATCTTTATATAATTTTCCAAGGTATAGATGAAAATGACAATATCTCTATAAAAGTTATGGTTTTAAGGTGGGTTAGTCTTGTGTGGATTGGAAGCCTTTTAATGATTGTAGGTGTAATACTTCAGTATATTTTTAAGCAGCAAGAAAACAAGTTACAAATTTAATAGAATGTTGTTGAAATATTATAAGATAGGAGTGTTATGTATGAGAAAAGTATCAAAAGTACTCTCTAAGGTTGTTGCTTTATTACTGATAGTTGGAGTTTCTATGACTGCTCTTACTTTTTCAGCTATGTCTGCAAGTGTTGATTTTACTAAATCTGAATTTGCATTTGACAAAATACTTTTTACAAAGCATCAGCCGTATACAGGTCCTGAGAATCACATGATTGATGGAAACTTTGGATTTCTAGGAGTAAAAGGTGGTGGATTGTATATACTGAATGATGCGTTTTCCGGCAGACCAACAGTAACGGATGTTTTGCAGAATTCAGTTTGTACAAATGGGCGTTACGCAGGAAGGAAGCTTGTTGGAGGAGCTTTTTATTCCTTTGATTTAAGCTACGACGCAAAGCAGATAGTATTTGCTTATACAGATGCACAAAATTCGTATGACGTATGGAACCAGAATACTACATATCATATTTTTAAGGTGAATGTAGATGGGACAAATCTTACTCAGTTGACAGACGGAAATTATAACGATTTTGATCCCCGCTGGTTACCTGACGGAAGAATCGTTTTCATATCGGAAAGAAGGGGTGGATATGGACGTTGTCACCAGAGAGTTGTTCCTACCTTTAATCTTCATACAATGAATGCTGATGGCAGCGATATAAGATGCATTAGTTACCATGAAACAAATGAATGGAGTCCGAGTGTTGACAACAACGGTATGATTATATACACCCGTTGGGACTATGTGGATAGAGGTGCTAATCACCCGCACTCTGCATGGATCACTACTCCTGATGGTCTTGATGCAAGAGCTGTTGTTTTGAATTATCCAAACTCGGGTTCGGAATGGTGGAGAAATGTGCCGCTCATGCAGAATTCATTAAGAGCTATCCCAAATTCCAACAAGTATGTGGCAACTGCGGCTCCCCATCACGCTCAGAATTACGGACCTCTGATTGTTATAGACCCCGATGTTGAAGATGATGACAACCTGTCTACCATTACGAAAATTACACCCGATGCCAAGTACCCGGAATCTGAAGTTGGTACAACCACCGACCAAAAATATGGAACTCCATATCCTCTTAGTGAGGACTATTTCTTGTGTGTATATGATCCAAATGCCAATACAAATGGTGCTAACAAACGCTATGGCATATATGCAATAGACACAAAGGGAAACAAATCGTTATTATATAGTGATCCGAATTTTTCCTGCTATGGACCTATGCCGCTCTGTCCTCGTCGGGTGCCAAATGCTATCCCAGGCTCAAAAAAGCCAACCGAACCTGCTCAAGATGGTGTCGTATCGGTAATGGATGTTTACAATACACTCCTTCCCTTCCCAGCGGGTACAAAGATAAAAGAGCTGCGTATATGGCAGGTTTATCCGAAGACCACAACCCTTGCAACCGATCCTATGGTAAGTTATGAAAGCACAGAGAGTGTATGGGCAGGAAGAAACACCCGTGGTCTTTTAGGTACGGTACCTGTTGAGGAAGACGGAAGTGCGTCGTTTTACCTGCCAGCTGGAAGACCTGTCTTCATGCAAGCTATTGACCAGGATGGTACAGCTGTTCAGACTATGAGATCAGATACCTATATTGTACCTGGGCAAACACGCTTACTTTGTCAGGGGTGTCATGAACCAGCCCGTCAGGCTGCACCAAATCCTGAAAGTGTTCCACTTGCACTAAGAAGAGAACCCTCCGAGATAACACCTGATCCTTCACAGGGGGCACGGCCTATGAGTTTTCCAAGACTTATACAGCCGATACTAGACAAAAAATGTATTTCATGTCATAACGGTTCTCAGCAACCTGACCTTAGAAAGGGTGCTACAGATCCACAGTCGAAATGGTTTGCCTCATATAAAAACTTGAGACCTTATGTTGCTTTATTTGACTCTATATACCCGGGAGCAGACTGGAATAAAGTCTATCCAAGATCAGAACCCGGAAAATTTGGAGCAAGAGCATCGAAACTTTATCAAAAATTGAAGACCGGACATGGAAATCTTTCAGAGAGTGAGCTTCACTCCTTTATAATCTGGCTGGATTCTGGAGTCGCACCATTCTTCGGAGACTACAAAAATATTGATGCTCAGTTAAGTGGAGAACAGGTAGAGCCGTCTCTGAATTAACTTAAGATGCTTAAATAAATGTAAAGTTAGGGGTGTTTATAATGAGACAAAACGTTTTTATAAAGTTGATATTGATGGTTCTTTGTATTGCTATAATTGTAACTTTGGGGAGTTTCGTATTTCCGGAAAGCATGAGTGGATATTCGGCTGATAATGAGTACTTTTCGCCGTTTGATACTGCGTATTCGCCTGATGGCAGCATGATTGCAGTGTCTGATACTACAAAGTCCCAATTGGAAATAATTAAAGCAGCAGATGGTCAAATACAAAAGATTATTCCCTTGGATGGTCAGCCGAAAGCTCTTGCTTGGAACGGGAACCAATATGTGTATGTTTGTGAGTACGGAGCTGGGACTGTTGCGGAGGTGGATCCTGTTGGAGGATCTGTAACAAGAAGATTTACAACTGGTTCAAAGCCGGTGGGAGTTGCAGTGGTAGAAGATAAACTTGTTGTATCCGATTTTGGCTTGAAAAAAGTATCTGTTGTTGATTTGTCCTCAGGTAATGTGGAAGAGGACATTTCAGTCCGGGACTACCCGTATTTATTGGACGGTACGGTAGATGGAAAATATGCGATAGTTGGGCATGCATTACCATCGGGAGATGCATTTGTTCCAAAGTATGCTGCATCAGTTACGTTTGTTGATATGAGCACAATGCAGGAGGATGTTAATATCTTGCTTCCTCAGGGTTCATCCAATGTCAGGGGAGTAAAATGTTCTCCAGACGGGAAGTGGGCATATGTCCTTCACACTTTTGGAAAGACCTCACTTCCTACAACTCAGATAACAAGAGGCTGGGTTATGACAAATGCTGTTACAATAATTGATATAGCAAAGAAAAATATATATACTACTTTTATTCTGGACAGAATGATGGAAGGGGCTGCAGATCCATGGGGGCTGACAATATCTTCTGATAGTAAAACAATGTGGGTAAGTGTATCAGGTGCTCATCAGGTGCTTAAAATCGATCTATATACTCTGCATCAGCTTTTAATAGGAAATATAAACGGTGCATCGGGTGGAGATGATACAAAAATCGACCCCAACGTCTATTATAAGATCATAAACAGTAAAAGCGGAAAAGCAGTAGATGTACCGGGCGGTAATACTGCAAACAACGTACAATTGGTACAATGGAATGATGTGGGTAATAATAACCAACAGTTTCAAATCATTGCTAATAGTGATGGTTATTATACCATAGTCAACAGAGGTACAAATAAGGCAATGGATAATGCCGGTTCAACTGCTGACAATTCTCGTGTAGTTCAATGGGATCTATCTTCTTCTGATAATCAGAAATGGAAAATAATAGATGCGGGAGACGGCAACTACAAGCTTCAGGTAAAATCCAGTCAGAAATATATGGATGTGCAGGATGCTTCAAATAATAACGATGCTGGTATTGTGACCAATAGCAGCAGCACAAGCCTGAGCCAACAATGGAAAATATTAAAGGGAGGAGCTTCTGGTACATCAGGCAATTATTCTTTGCTATTCCGTTCAAAAGCAGGTTTTGACAAGCCTTATTCCGACATATGGTTTCAGATAAAAGCAGACCCTTCTAAAAAGGATATGTTGAAATATGACCTTGGGGCATTGTGGGGAGCAGGCATTCTTAAAAAGATGGATTTACCAGGACAAGGTCCAAGAGGAATTTCTATTTCTCCTGATGGTAAAAAGATAGCAGTAGGAGCATATTTTGCCGGGGAAGTTTATTTTATAGATGCAGTAGGAGATACACTTAAAAGTACAGTGAAACTTGGAAATCAGCCTCAGGAAGATCAGTTAAGAAGGGGTGAACGCATATTCTACGATGCATCAACCACCACTCAGAAGTGGCTGAGCTGTGCTTCCTGCCATCCTGAGGGAAGATCAGACGGTCTTGATTGGGATATGCCTAATGACGGTATAGGTAACACCAAAAATACAAAATCAATGCTAAAAGTTTTTGATACACCTCCAGCTATGTGGCGTGGTATAAGAGACAATGCACATGTTGGAATAGTAGCCGGCTTTAGGTATATTAAGTTTAGAGAACCTACTCAACAGGAACTTGATGATGTTGCGGCGTATGTTAAAAATTTGGAACCTGAACAGGATCCCTATTCAAACAAGGATGGAACAATGACAGCAGATGCTGTTGCAGGAAAGGCGATTTTCGAAAGCAGTGAAACTCGTTGTGCATACTGCCATTCAGGTCCATTGTATACCAATTTGAAAGCACACGATGTGGGGACAAAAGACATTCTTGATAAAGACGGAATGTATTATACTCCAACACTTCTTGAAATTTGGAGGACAGCTCCTTATCTGCATGACGGATCTGCAGCAACACTTCATGATGTACTAACAACAAAAAACGTAGGTGACAAGCATGGAAAGACATCTCATCTTACCAGCAAACAGTTAGACCAATTGGAGGCATATGTGCTTCAAATCGGTGCTACAGATGGAAGTAACGGTGATGAAAAAAAAGGTGATGCGAATGGCGATGGAAATGTCAATTCGTTAGACTTTGCATTATTAAGACTTCATTTACTTGGAGTTAGTCCGCTTACAGGAAAGAATTATTCAAATGCTGACGTTAATGGTGATGGAAATGTAAACTCTATTGATTTTGCATTGGTGAGACAGTATTTACTTGGTATTATTTCTTCTTTTTCTGAGTAAGGCTAAGTACCAACGCTTAGATCCACAGTAGTAAATATACCGGGAAGTTTGCTAGGTTATGGAAATTCTTTGATTTATGATAACAATAATAATCCAAGGTACAGGATGGGCACAACATAGTGCCAATGACCAGAAAAAACCAAATCCAGAGGGGGATAATGAAAATGAGAAAAAAAGTATTTTTTATGTTGTTAATTATGTTGAATATAGTTTTTGAAAGTGCAATATGTTTTGCGGACAATCCAGTCGTACAGACTATTTATACTGCTGATCCGGCTCCTATGGTGCATGAAGGGATTTGTTACCTTTATACTACCCATGATGAGGACACAGTAGTTAATAACTTTTATACTATGAATGAATGGAGATGCTATTCCTCCAAAGATATGGTAAATTGGACAGACCATGGTTCCCCGTTGGCATACAATACATTCAGTTGGGCACAAGGCGATGCTTGGGCCGGTCAAGTTGTTTACAGGGACGGGAAGTTTTATTTCTATGTTCCAATGACCAGAAAAAATGCCGGAGGTGCAAGAGTAATCGGTGTAGCGGTATCTGATAGCCCGACTGGACCCTTTAAAGATGCTATTGGAAAGCCTTTAATAACAAATAACGGAGCCCAGGATATCGATCCTACAGTATTCATCGATGATAATGGGCAGGCATATCTCTATTGGGGAAACAGTGAGCTTTATTATGTGAAGTTAAATGAGGATATGATTTCTTATTCAGGAAGCGTTGTCAAGGTATCTCCAAAACCTACGAACTTTGTTGAAGGTCCATGGTTCTACAAGCGTAATAATTTATATTACATGGTGTATGCGGGGATGGGTTCAGCAGGCGAAGATATACGCTATGCTACAAGCACTAGTCCTACAGGACCCTGGAACTTTAAGGGTGTTATTATGCCTTCTCAAAACAGCTATACAAACCATCCGGGAGTTATTGATTATGAGGGTAATTCCTACATGTTTTATCATACAGGTAATTTACAGGGTGGCGGAAGTTATCACCGTTCAGTTGGCTTAGAACAATTTAATTACAGTTCCGATGGTTCAATTCCTAGTATTCCAATTACCAAAAGCGGTCCTTCCCAGATTGGAAAAATGGATCCATATATCCAAACTGAGGCAGAAACTATCTGTTGGGAATCAGGTGTTGAAACAGAAAAATGTAGTGAAGGCGGAATGAATGTAGGCAATATAGAAAACGGAGATTATATAAAGGTAAAGGGTGTTGATTTCGGTTCGGGTGCCGTATCCTTTGATGCAAGAGTAGCATCAGCAACAAGTGGAGGAAACATTGAGCTAAGGCTTGACAGTCCGACAGGCACTCTTGTTGGAACATGCGCTGTTTCTGGTACGGGTGGCTGGCAAACATGGACGACCAAATCCTGTGAAATAAGTGGTGCAACCGGAATACATGACTTGTATTTAAAATTTACAGGCGGAAGCGGATACCTGTTAAATGTGAATTGGTGGAAGTTTGAAGGAGGAACTATATTGCCGGTAGGAACCTTGGGCGATCTAAATAGTGATGGATTAATTAACTCTTTAGACTTCGCAAAATTTAGAATGCACTTACTTGGTATAACTACGCTTGAAGAGACCGTTCTTTCAAATGCTGATGTAAATAAAGATGGAAATGTAAACTCTATTGACTTTGCATTGATGAGACAGTATTTACTTGGTATTATAAAATCTTTTGATTGATAAAGAAAGCTCAGCTCAATTTGTGCTAGACAAATTGAAGCTGTAGTTAAAACCAATTATTATTAAGGAGTGAGGTTATGCTAAAAAGAACTGCTTTTAAAAGGCACATAATTATTCTGATGGCGATACTTTTCATGATATCCTTATTTGCAACTGACACATTATTCATACCTACAGTAGAGGCAGCTACCCAAGCGACCTATTATGTATCACCTACAGGAAGCGACAGCAATCCAGGTACTTTAAATGAGCCTTTTAAGACAATTACTAAGGCTAGGGATGTAGTACGCACCATAAACAGCGACATGACAGGGGATATATGTGTATTTCTCAGAGGTGGTACCTATAATATTACCGATACCATTACTTTTGACCCGCAAGATTCGGGAACAAATGGATACAGAATTTATTATCAGTCGTATCAGGATGAAACACCAGTATTAAATGGTGCAACAAAAGTTACAGGATGGACGCAACATAGTGGCAATATTTATAAAGCTACTTTGAATCGTTCGACCAAATTAAGGAACCTATATGTAAATGATGCAAGGGCTTCGATGACCAGCAAAAGAGTTACAGCCAGAGGAGGGTATGGGACTTATTCAGTTACTGCGGGACAGGCGTCTTGGGCTTGGACAAGCGGCAGTAAGAGTGATGGTGTTCAGTATTATCTAGAAGATGTACCTGCTATTACTAGTAACAAGGATGATCTTGAGATAGTAAACGGCACTACATGGAACGAGAATATTGTTTGTACCAGAGATGTGATTACATCTGGAAATTACAGGGTGCTTCTATTACAGCAACCTTATGGAGCTATAGCGCAGACACCGGGTTGGGGTGCAGCTTTTTCTCCTTCCGGGACGCATACCATTTATAATGCTTTTGAATTCTTGAATTCCCCGGGACAATTCTATTTTGACAAAACCACAAAAACCCTTTACTACTATATCCGCTCTGGTGAAAATATGGATACTGCCGATGTTCAGGCTCCCGTAGTTGAAAAACTGATTGACATCTCAGGAATGTCGACTTCAAACAGAGTTAAGAATATAACCTTCCAAGGCATCACCTTTGCAAATACAGATTATAACCTTGTAAATATTGCAGGCTCACATGGCAAATCAACATGTCAGGCTTCACAGGCATTTATAGCTTTTTATAATGACAATTGGCATAACACAAAGTATGATCTTGTTGATACCTTGCCTGGAATGATAAACTTAAACAATAGTGATTCCATTGATTTTATAAAAAATATAGTAAAGCACAGCGGCAGTGATGGAATTTCAATGGTAAACGATGTCATAAACTCCAATATTATTGGAAACTATATAACTGATATCACATCAAGCGGAATAACGGTAGGTCATCCACAGCATGTTTATATTGGAGACGGTGGAAGTCGTGCAAAATATGCCATTGGTGTTGAGGGTATCTGTAAGAGCAATACCATTTCTAATAACATGTTGTACGATATTAGTACTGCACCTGGGTTTGGCGGATGTGCTGCAATAACAGCGTATTTTGCAGATACTCTTAAAATTACCTATAATCATGTTCAGAAGACAGCTTATAATGGGATACATTTGGGTTGGGGATGGTGTAATTTCACAAACTCAACTACGTGTAAGAACAACACGATAAGTTATAACAGAGTTATTGATACCTTAACCAGGCTTCATGACAGCGGAGCAATATATACGATAGGTCAGATGCCCGGTACGAACATTAATAATAACTATGTAAGGGGTATTCCTCCGGCAACATCCGGGCCTACTTATGGTCTGCATAATGATGAAGGAACTGCATATATAAATGAAAATGATAATGTGCTCGATATTGATCCTGGGGTAAAATATACCATCAACTGCGAAGATTTTGGAGCAAAACACGATCTAACAATCCTAAGGACTTATGCAACAGTGAATAAAATGGGTAAGAATCCTCCAAACAGCATAATTGATACCCCGGTTGTAGTTTCAGACAATGTATGGCCTTTAGAACAGTATAATACATGTTTAAATTCAGGAATACAGGAAGAGTATAGAAGTATTATACCTAGTAAATTGCTTTCCCCACAGGATTATGTATTCCCAGCAAGTTGTGCTATATCAGCTGGAACCAGTGTAAGTATAAGGAGTAGCGGAAACGCATCAAATACTGTATGGTTTGCTCCTTCAGGAACAACAAATTTTGTTGAAGGACTCACAATGATAAAGGCAGCAGGGAATGCAACATCTATTTCTGCTCCGTATACGGAAGGTACATACAAGTTGTTTGTAGTAAATTCACAAGGTGATAAGGTGGGTGAATCAGTTGCAAAGCTACGAGTAAGCGGATCTGCAGTTCCTACACCTACTGCCGGTCCTCGATCCGCTTTCAAGCAGAACGAAGCAGAAAGCTTCAATAGCCAGTTTGGAGTTCAGACTGAAGATTGCAGCGAAGGCGGCGAAAATGTCGGATACATTGAAGATGGAGACTATGCTGTCTACAATAAGGTCGATTTTGGAAGTGGAGCTTCTAGTTTTCAAGTCAGAGTAGCCAGTGGGACAAGCGGAGGTAACATTGAGCTAAGGCTTGACAGTATTACCGCCCCTTTAATAGGCACATGCGAGGTTACAGGGACAAGTGGTTGGCAGACATGGACTACTGTAAAGTGTGATATAAGCGAGGCAAAAGGTACTCATGATCTTTATTTGAAATTTACAGGCGGTAGCGGTTATCTATACAATGTGAACTGGTGGGAGTTTAGTGCTGCTTCGAGTACAACTACCCCAAACCCTACTGGAATTAAAGGTGATTTAAATGGTGATGGAAATGTAAATTCAATTGATTTTGCATTATTAAGACTACATTTACTAGGTACAACTCCTCTTACCGGGAGCAATCTCTCTAATGCGGATGTTAATAGTGATGGCAATACAAACTCCATAGACTTTGCATTTATGAGACAATACTTATTAAGTATCATAACAGCTTTCCCGGTTTAAGGAAGCTAATTTTCCTGGAGTATAGTTGCTCACTGTAGTAAAAAAATTTCTTTTTGACTACAGTGAGCAATTTTCTTAAGATATTCTTTATTTCCCAACTTAAAAATATATTTATTGCGAATTAATAAATTGAATTAGAAAATGAACAACTAAGAGTGTTAGAAAATATAATTGAATTTATTGGGGGATGGGAATTGATGAAAGATATTGTGAAAAGAAGTTTGGTATTTATTATTGTATTGGTTTTATTGCCGACATTTTCAGGGGTAGTATATGCTGCAGCGTTCATTGATTATTTTACAGATACACCAATTTTAGAGCCATTGTCCTCGTCTTGTTGGGGTGTACCGGAAGTGGGCCCTCGAGATCAATCAAATGGTTTGGAAGACAAAACCATGACAAAGTATTGTTACTGGGATGGTGGGATCATTAAAGGTTCAGATGGTAAGTATCATATGTTTGCAAGTCGCTGGGACCAGAATGCTGGGCACAACGGATGGTTTGGCTCAGTGGCTGTTCATGCAACAAGCTCCAACCTCTATGGACCTTATGTTGACGAGGGAGTCTGCTGGCCAAATAATCAGGGTGGTAAAGGGCACAATGTTTTTCCATTTCAACTAAAGGATGGACGTTATGCTATTATTGTGAGCGATACCAGGCCAGGGGATATATTTGTTTCAGATTCCTTGGATGGGCCGTGGGAATATATGGGGAAATTATCGGTCACAGGTGCTTATGCAACAAGCTTTACAATGTATAATGTTTGTATTATGCTTCGGCCAGATGGACGTTATGAGGCAATTCAAAGAAATGGCGTAATTGGTATTTCCGATAACGTCCTTGGTCCTTACACCGTATCAAAACCTGCTGTTTGGCCGCAAGTCTACGGCTTGCCAAAAGACTGGCTAGAAGATCCGGTTATGTGGTACAGTGGTGATCTTTATCATGTTGTTGTCAATAAGTGGGATACACGTAAGGCTTATCACCTCACTTCCAAAGACGGTATCAACAATTGGCAGTTAGAACCAGGGCTTGCCTATGACCCAACAGCGAACTTTATACGCTATACGAACGGTACAGTTAATCATTGGAATAAATTGGAGCGCCCCAATGTTTATATGGAGAACGGACACGTAGTTGCTATGTTACTTTCAGCGATCAACGTTGCTAAAGATAAGGATCTTGGGAATGATAGGCATGGCAGCAAGGTTATTGTTATTCCGTTTGATGGTGCCAGACTTGATGCTGCCGGTGCTCCGCCAACTCCAGCTCCTCGCTCAGCTTATACACAGATTGAAGCTGAAAACTTTTACACCCAGTTTGGGATACAGAGTGAGGAATGCACAGAAGGTGGAGAGGATGTCGGATATATTGAAAATGGGGACTATACGGTCTACAAGGGGATTGAATTCGGAAGCGGTGCGGGAAGCTTTCAGGCCAGAGTAGCCAGTGCATCCAGTGGAGGTAATATTGAGCTAAGGCTTGACAGTATTGATGGTGAATTAATTGGGACTTGTCCGGTTACTGCAACCGGTGACTGGCAGACTTGGGTTACTTCAACGTGTAGTGTCAGCGGCGTAAGCGGTACTCATGACCTTTATATAAAATTTACCGGTGGTAGCGGTTACCTCTTTAATCTGAATTGGTGGAAGTTTATCACTGCTCCTGTTACGCCTACTCTAACGCCTTCTCCAACCTCTACTGGAACTAAGGGTGATTTGAATGGCGATGGAAATGTAAATTCAATAGACTTTGCAGTATTAAGATTGCATTTACTAGGATCGACTCCGCTAACAGGAACATATCTTTCCAATGCGGATGTCAATAGAGACGGCAGTGTGAATTCTATAGACTTTGCATTTATGAGACAGTATTTATTAGGTATGATATTTTCCTTCAACTAATTACAGTATGTTTTTCAAATATGGCCTTAACCATTGGAGCAGGCGATATTTGAATGATTTGAACTTTTGTTTGGTATGTTCATATAATTCAACAAGAATTATAAAAGGGGATTAAAAATGAGAAGAGTAAAAAGGGGTTTATCAATTCTTATTGCAATTACCATGGTTGTGGCTTTATTTACAGTCACATCGTTAAATACAGCTGTAGCTGCAGATGTGAATATTACTTTAGATGGAAACTATATAAAAGCTAGCAACATTAATGGTCTTACATTTAAGGGGTTTGGCGTGCTGAGTGCCAACAGTACCAGTGCACTTCTTATGGATTATAAGTCCGAGCATCCAGATAAATATGCACAAATGCTTAAGATCCTGTTTGGCGGAGAAAATCCCATTATGACTCATGTAAAAATTGAGATGGGCAATGATCGCAATAACTCCACCGGTCCGGACCCGGCTACTATGCGCTGGCAAAATGAAGCGGCTAATGTTAGGAGGCAACCTGGTTTTCAGCTTGCAGCTGATGCCAAAAAGGTTAATCCCAATCTTAAGGTGAGTATCCTTCGGTGGAATTCTCCGGGCTGGGTAGACACCAATGATAAAGTTTATATCTGGTATAAAAACACCATTTTAGCCGCTTATCGTCAATATGGGTATATGGTCGATTATGTAAATCCTGGGGTTAACGAACAAGCAGCGGATTTGACGTGGACAAAACAATACGCTGACCGTGTCAGAACGGACAGTGCAGGTTTTAATAGCACTGAAGAGCAAAGGTTGTATAATAGCATAAAGATCATAATTTCCGATGAATCACATTTACCCACTTTCGGTGGTCAAATGTTGAGCGATACATCTCTTCGAAACGTTGTTTCGGTTGGCGGATACCATTATTACACCGATGACGACAGTGGAGGTAATTTTAAAAAGCTTGCAGAACAATTTGATAAAGAGGTTTGGAATAGTGAAGCTCAGGCTACGTTCAGCAACTCGTCCTTCCGTCCTAACAACAATATGAAAGATCCTTCGGTGTCAGGAACCGGTATAGGAGGTATCAATGGCCCGTTGGAAATGGGAAACACTGCTATTAAGGGTTTTGTCAATTCCCGCCGTACGCATTTTATCTATCAGCCGGCCATCGGTTCCTTTTACGAAGGCGGACAATATTCCTTTAAAGAATTACTTAGTGCACGTGACCCTTGGTCAGGCTGGATTCACTATGACGCAGGTCTTGTCATTCTGCGCCATTTCAGTTGGTTTGCAAAGTTGGGATGGGAAAACCAGACCAATACTGCGGGTATCTGGAGAGCGGTGCCTCAGGCGAGCTATACCGGTGCAACAGGTACGAACCCCGTTAGCGGCCGCAATGGTACTCCAAGTTATTTGACGCTTGCTGCTCCTGATAAGCGCAATTTTTCAACTATTATCATTAACGACAGTGAGTATTCTAAAACCTACACAATCAGTACAGTTAATATGGGCTATACTGGTACCCCGGATCTGGAATTGTGGGAAACAAGGGCAGCCGATAAGGGGGCAGCCTTTAACAGCAATTACATGAAATATCTTGGAAAAGTTTCGGCAAATAACGGTGTTTACACTATAAACATTAAGCCTTATTCTATTGTAACAGTTACCACATTAGAGAACAGTGGGAAGGAGGAGTACAAAACATCGCTGCCGGTGGAGGGCGAGCGTACCGTACTCGATACAGATGAGACTGGTTCTGTACAGAATACAAAGGATAATATCCTGTATGCTGACAATTTTGATTATTCCGGTAAAACAGTCCCAGTTATTGGAGCAGGAGGCAAAATCATCGGAACGGAAAGCTATATAGATTCCCGAGGAGGATCTAAAAGCGTGATCCCACGTTATACTTGTGATCGTAACGGTGCGTTTGAGGTGTATCTTCCAGATGGGTCGAGTAATTATGTCCTTCGCCAACAGGTGGATCAAGCCACTATGGGGCTTGGAGGTACATGGAATAACGGTAGTCCCATTACAGGTATTGGAGATTTCCGATGGCTCAACTACAAAGCTAGTGTTGACGTTTCTTTTGAGCTCAATAGTACTGAGAGCGGTAACAATTATGCTGCTATCGGTGCCCGTCAGCAGGGTGGAGGCAATTCACATTACACAGCTGGTACACCTTATTTACTGAAATTCTGGTTTGACGGGGGTTGGTCACTGCATGTTAGCGGAACTTCCGTAGCAAGCGGTAATGTAGTGAGTGGTACCGGTGGAGCAAAAATTAATGGATTTAACACCTCGTATAATGCATGGCATAATATTGCAATTAAAGTTGTAGAAAACAAAGTGACTGCTTATATAGACGATGTAAAACTTTATGAGTACACAGATTCCAGCCCTAGATTATCAGGTCGTGTAGATTTGGCCAGCGGTTATTATAATACCCGTTTTGATAATTTGAAGGTGGAAAAGGTTGACGGCTATGTACCTTACTATTCTGAATTGCTTGATAATCTTGAAATGAATGACCTGTCTTCCGTTCCGGCTACCAAGCTTATTTACAGTGGCTCGTGGGCACATGAAAATGGCAAATCCATGTATAACTACCAGCGCTCATTTTCCACAAGTAAAGCATCGGGTGCTACCATTCAGTATAAATTTATCGGCACAGGGTTAGATATTCTAGGACCGAACAACGGGTATGCAAAGCTTGAGGTAACAGTTGACGGAAAGGTTGTTAACTCATCAGCCAGTACAATGGCATCCGGAGAACTTTATCAAACTTTCACGCTACGGGATCTTAATTATGGATTGCATACCGTTCAGTTAAAGGTATTAAGCGGTACCTTGGTTGTGGATGCCGTGGCAGTCGTTTCGGACGTGATATACAACCCAACTGAACCAAGATCGGCTTTTACACAGATCGAAGCTGAGACCTTTGACACCCAGTTGGGAATAGAGACTGAGGTCTGCACAGAAGGTGGGGAGAATGTTGGATTTATTGAGAATGAGGATTATGCTGTATACAAGAAAATTGATTTTGGAAGTGGCGCGGGAAGCTTCCAAGCTAGGGTAGCCAGTGCAACTAGTGGAGGTAATATAGAGCTAAGGATTGACAGTATTGACGGCAAATTAGTTGGGACTTGTCCGGTTAACGGAACAGATGATTGGCAGACTTGGGTTACTTCAACGTGTGGTGTGAGCAGAGTAAGCGGTACCCATGATCTCTATTTAAAATTTACAGGTGGCAGCAGTTACCTTTTTAATCTGAACTGGTGGAAATTCGGTACTGCCTCAGTTACCCCTGTTACGAATCCTACCCCAAGCCCTACTGGAATTAAAGGTGATTTGAATGATGATGGAAATGTCAATTCGATAGACTTTGCATTATTAAGACTACATTTGTTAGGTGGAGCTAAGCTTTCAGGGGAGAACCTTTTCAATGCGGATGTAAATGGAGACAGCAGTGTGAATTCTATAGACTTTGCATTGGTAAGGCAATATTTATTGGGGAGCTCATAACATTAATCTTGCCGAAGCTGTTTTTTACCAACAGTTTCCCTTCCTGAAAATTCAATTTTCTTTCCTACAAAAAAAGTAGAACACATCTTGATATAATAACATTGAAAATCTTTAGTACAAACTATTGCTATGTTCTTTGTTATGGTTAATACAATTCCTTGATATTTCATTTTACCACTCCTAAATGTTCAGATTGTTGTATAGCATAGCTGTACAACAATCTGAGTAATACCAAAATGAGAGTTCCTGGAAAGTCAATTAGAAGGAAGATAACTTTCCTACAGAATTTATGGGCACTTTACTGGTAAACGTAAACACTTCTGATTTAGTTAAGCTCATTTTACATCTATGTGTACTTCCTATATTACTAATTCGAAATATAAACTTTTTTATGTTGGGGATTTGAATAGATCTTTTAAAAAATAAAGTATACTCTTTTTTGAAAATACCTCCGAAAAATCCGAATTAATTATTGAAATTCCCAACTTAAAAATAGAATTACTCACGAAATAATATTTAAACAAATAAATACCGATTTTTTGTTAGGTTATGATAATTTGATTTATTTCGAATGCAATTAATACTTTCAATAAATATTCCGAAATTAGATTATATAGAAATAGAAAATTATTTTACTAATATTATTGATGAGGGAAGAGATTTATGCTATTTATTTCAACTATTATAAATTATGCAGGCAAAACTGCAACTCAAGTTATCGAAAAAATCAAGAATGGAGACAAGCAGCTAAAGGAAAAATTCATTGAAGACTATATTCCATTTATACTAAAAGTTGTCTCAAGCTTCTATACCTCAAAAATGGTTGATTTGAAAAGCAGTGATGAATACAGCATTGGGCTAATGGCATTTGATGAGGCTATTGAAAAATATGATAGTAGCAAAAGCAGAAATTTTTTTAAATTTGCAGAATTGGTAATAAAAAGAAGGGTGATAGATTATTTTAAAAAGACATCGTCTATCAGCAAAAATGAAATACCCTTATCATGTTTTGATAGTAATATCGAAAGCGAGATTGAGGAGAAACTAAGTATTTCTGACATTGGTTGGGAAACTGATGGATATGAATTTATTTATGAATTAAAGGATTTTTCAAAACAATTAGAAACCTTCGGACTAAATATAAATAATTTACCTGATTATGTTCCGAAACATAAAGATTCAAGGCGTATGTGTGTAGGCATAGCAAAGAAGATTATTGAAAATAAGAATATTTATGAAAAATTAAAAACTAAAAAATATATCCATATGAAAGAACTCATTAAAGTAATAGATGTACATCCGAAGACTGTTGAAAGAAACAGGGCGTTTATTATATGCTTATATATTATTCTTGATAATGATTATGAGAATTTTAAAAAATATTTAAACGAAATATTTTAGTATACTTCAAACTGCATAACAAGGTCCTTAAAACTGAAGTTTTTAAATATGGATGCATACAATTCTAAATTATAATTTATATGATCTGCACTTTAGGAGGGTAGAAATGAAATATCAAGGTATTGTAATAAAACTTACAAAAAACAAGGCAATAGTTACTGCAAATGATTTTCAATGTTTCTATATTAAGAGAAATCCTACAATTCACGTAGGTAAGCAAATTGAATTTACTGAAAAGGAAATCATTAGAAAAAGGTCAGTTATGACAAAACTGGCGTTAAGTGCTGCGTGTATTCTAATTGTTATAACTTGCTTATCAGCCTATTCTGGTATAATCAATAAATTATCTGAGCCAAAAGTTTTTGCATTCGTAGATGTTGACATTAATCCGAGCTTGGAATTAGGAATTGATGATGTTGGAAAAGTTTTAAGTTTGGTTCCATTGAATGAAGATGCAAAAATTCTTACTGATAAATTAAAGATAGGTAGGATAGGTGTCTCTGAAGCTGTTGATATTATAATAGATGGAGTAAAAAAGGATTACGCATTGAGTGAAGCCAAAAAGGATTATGTATTAATCTCAAGTACTTTAAACAACAAAAAAGATGAAAATGATAAGGAGTATCAAACTGATAAGAAAAAACTTAATATTATAATGAACTCAGTTAAAGATAATATACAAGAGAATAAAAATGTAAATGTCTTTCTTGTGCAAACAACCATATACGAAAGAAAAGATGCTCAAAGTAAAGGAATATCCACTGGCAGATATGCACTATATACTAAATATAAAGATCGGAATAAAGATTTTTCAATTGAAGATGCAAAAAGTCTAAAAATCAATGAGTTATTAGAAGGTGTGTTAAACGAGGATAAATTGACACCAGCACCAACACTAATACCGACTGCTACATCAATAGTATCAGCTATGCCAACATCAATACCAACATTAATACCGACCCCGACAAAAACACCAGCTGCTATACCGACTCTAATACCTATACGCACTAATACACATACTCTAATACCAATACCAACTCAAATACCTTCAAAAAAGGCAACACCAATACCAACTACCACGCAAGTGTCAACACCAACGGCAACTATTAAAATAATAAATTCACCGTTTATGCGGCTTGAATCACATAATTATCGTGGATATTATATAAGGCATCAATCAACCAGAGCTCGTATTTCGTCATATGTGACACCTGTTGAAGATTCCATATTCAAGATGGTTCCAGGTCTTGCTGACCCCAATTGTATTTCCTTTGAGTCAAAGAATAATCCAGGATATTACCTCAAGCATGAGAACTTTGAACTTATTCTCAAACAATATGATGGTACAGCAAACTTTAATGGAGATGCAACCTTTAGAAAGGTACCTGGTTTAGCAGATGAAAATCAAATATCTTTTCAATCCTATAATTTTCCCAATAGATATATAAGGCATAGAGATTATTATCTTTGGATTGAAGAAATTGTTGACGAACTAGGAAGGGAAGATGCGACATACGAAACGATTGAAGCTCAGTAGAACATTACTTTTGTAAATCAATTTTCGTCAGACGAAATAAAAGCTCTTATAAAAGAATTTGGATATTATATTGAAACAACCATTTAACAAGAAGCAAACAGCTGCATACCTCACAGGTAGCATTTATTTACGTGAAAATAATATTGATAAAAATGGATATTTTATTTATAGTAGTATTATATGAAATGATAGCCGTTTAAATATTATTTAATTTGTGAGGGTGAGTAGCGTGAAAAAGCTAGTAACATTTATAACTGCCACAGCACTATTAATGAATGTAAATGGACCGGCAAGCTTTAAAGTTTTTGCGAGCGCAGACAAAACCATATTTATAAACGAGATTATGGCAGCTAATACATCAACTTTGAGAGACGGAGATACTGATGATGCGGTGCATGGCAAAGAAGGCGGCGCTTATTCCGATTGGATAGAGCTCTATAACGCAGGTGAGCAGGCAATTGATTTGACAGGGTATACTCTCTCTGATGATGGAGCGACCTGGGTTTTCCCTGAAGGAGTTATACCTGCAAAAGGGTATTTGGTAGTTTGGGCGTCAGACAAAAATAAGGTTGCAGCAGATGGTCAGCTTCATACTAATTTCAAAATAAGTTCAAGTGGCGAGACTATTACTCTTAAGATGCCTGATAAAACAGTTGCTGATACTGTTACAACTGTTTCTCTTGGGGATGATCAATCTTATGGACGAAAAAACGATGGTGCTTTGGAATTTATGGTGTTTTCTGAAGCAACACCTAAAGCTTCAAATATATACACTTCAGCAACAACAGCAGTTAAAATGCCTGTTTTTTCTCATCAAGGCGGATTCTATGAGAGTGCATTTAATCTGAAGATTTCAACAGATGAATTGAAAGTAAAAATATATTACACTCTTGATGGATCAGACCCCGTCCCCGGAGTTGCAGGTACATATGAATACATAGGTGGAATAGATATTAAAAGCAGAGCTGGGGAACCAAATGTACTTTCTATGATTGAAAACATATCGGCAGATACTGTGTGGAATCCATGGAAGGAGCCCAACGGTACGGTTTTCAAATGCTCAATTGTAAAGGCCGTTGCCATTAGGGAAGATGGTGTAAAAAGCAAAATTGTCACAAATACATACTTTGTTGATCCAAATATGAAGACACGGTACAGCATTCCGGTTATCTCACTTGTTACTGACTCAGACAACCTCTTTGACAGTACCACCGGAATCTATATAAATACTAATTGTGAGAAAAAAGGGTCTGAGTGGGAAAGACCCATGCATATAGAGTTTTTTGAACCAGATGGAAGTCTTGGATTTTCGCAATATATCGGAGCAAGACTCAATGGCGAATGGTCAAGGAAATTTCCTCAAAAATCCTTCCGTTTATATGCTGACGGAGGCTATGACGATACCGATAAATTCAAATATGATGTATTTTCCGGACTTACTAAAAAAGTTAATGGCGAAAAGCTGGATAGTTTTGCACGTTTAATTCTAAGTAACGGAGCAAATGATAACTCAACACTTATGCTTCGCGATGAAGTTTTACAAAGTCTTGTATCCCATCTCAAAATTGATACGCAAGCCTATAGGCCTTCTGTAGTATTCCTGGATGGAGAATACTGGGGAATATATAATATCAGGGAGCGCTATGATAAGAAATATCTTAAAGCTCATTACAACCTTAATAAGGATAAGGTTGCTATTCTTGATATTTGGGAAGAACCTGTGATTCAGGAAGGTACTGCTGCTGATGTGTTGGCATATACAAAGGATATAATTGACTACTTAAAATCAAATCCAATAACCAAGCAGAGTACATATGAATACATTAAAACAAAAATGGACATAGAAAGCTTCATAAACACGAGTATAGCACAAATCTACTATGACAATACCGATTGGCTTTACGGTAATGTAACTATATGGAAGTATAAAACTGATGACGGCCAATATCATCCTGAGGCACCATATGGACAGGATGGAAGATGGAGATGGCTTCTTAGGGACACTGCCATGAGTTTTGGTATATATGATACAACTCCTGATTTTGATACCTTATCGTTTTTTCTTGGTGATACCACAATTCCAGATTTGGAATATGCCAACGAAGAGTGGGAGATATTTCTGTTAAAGACATTAATGAAAAATACTGAATTCAGAAATGAGTTTATAAACCGTTTTGCAGATCAAATAAATACTTCCTTTGAGCCACAAAGGGTAAATCAAAAAATAGATGAAGCAAAGTCTGCTATTGAGGCTGCAATGCCTGAACACTGCGACCGCTGGCAAAATATCCAAATGACTTCCACTAGTCCATATAAGAAATCCTGGAGTGAAAATGTCCAGGTTATGAAAAACTTTGCCGACGGACGTCCGGGTTATGTGAGACAGCACATAGTAAGTAATTTTACTAAATATGGAGTGAAAGGTACTGCATCTATTAAGCTTAATTCAGATGCAAGTCAAGGATATATCAAGATAAACTCCATTGATATAAACAATACTACCCCTGGAGTTATAAATCCGAGTGAATGGACTGGTATTTACTTTAAGGGAGTTCCATTGACAATAAAAGCAGTACCTATGAAAGGCTTTGAGTTTGATCATTGGGAAGGTGTAACTGCAGCTACAGGGACATCTGACACCATATCCCTTACTCCTACCGGGGATATGAATATTAAAGCTGTTTATAAGGAAGCATTAAATGAAGTGCTCGTTGGAGATATTAATGATGATAAAAGCATAAATTCAATAGACTTTGCAGTGCTGAGAGGTTATTTGTTGGGAATAATTAAAGAATTGCCAGTTTCAGATGAAAATGCTGATTTGAATGGCGATGGCAGTGTTAACTCTATTGATTTTGCTCTACTTAGGGGATATTTATTAGGATTTATCAAGGAGTTTTAAAATGAAAGAATTTGAGATAGTAACAAAAAAGTGGGTACGCTTGGTAAGTGTTGCAGCGCTTACTGGTTACCTTGCATATCTTTTTTACCTGACTTTCTTTAGTTCATACTTTGGAAGGGATTTTACAAGACGTGAGATAAAGTTTCTGCCATTTGTGACGATAATTCATTTTTTCACATCATCAGATGTAAATAGCTTTATTGTAAACATTTTTGGTAATATTGCTGCTTTTGTTCCAATGGGTTTTTTGCTGCCCATAGTCGTGAGTAGGGTAAATAATTTGAAAAGAGTGGCTCTGGCCGCATTTTTTGCAAGCCTGTTTATTGAGATTACTCAGTATATTGGATGGGTAGGAACCTCTGATGTGGATGATTTAATCTTAAATGTATTGGGTGGAGTGTTGGGATATGGTATATATCGAATGATACGAAGAATAGTTATTAGATGAAATATGTATCGGTCGCAATATAAAAGGGGGCGTTGCACTATGACGATTAATCGTTAGGTGCAATAGCCCCTAGTTTATTTAATCTTAAAAAATAAGGCTGTTGTTGTATTCTCTGCCTTTATTTCAATACGTTTCCGCTTATTACCATATTATTGCCGGAGTAAATAATAAATATTAGAATATTGACGAGCTTAATTTTGGGTATAAATAATATATAATTTAGATATAGGAAGTGATGAGGATGGATAGAAAGGAATCGTTTAAAATATCAGGAATGTCCTGTTCTGCCTGTGCGGCAAGAATTGAGAAGGGCTTAAATAAATTGGAAGGTATAAAGAATGCTAATGTGAATTATGCTGTAGAGAAGGCTACGGTGGAGTTTGAAGATGGTTTTGTCAACTTGGGTCAGATTCGTGAAGCTGTTAAAAAGCTAGGTTATGAAGCTGTTGAAGAAGAGGATGGCAAACAAACCAAAATAGAGCTTAAAATAACAGGAATGTCTTGTGCAGCATGTAGTGCAAAAATTGAAAAAAAGCTTAATAAAGTTGAAGGAGTAGTTAAGGCGGCTGTAAATCTTGCAACGGAAAGAGCCAATATTGAGTATGATTTTTCAAAAGTTAAGAGTGTAGATTTGATTAATACAGTAGAATCACTTGGTTATAAAGCTGATAAGATTGAAAATGTTACACAGGACAAGGAAAAGGAGCAAAGGGAAAAGGAAATCAAACGGCTTAGAAGGGAACTTATAACCTCAGCAATTTTGAGTTCTCCTCTAATAATGGCTATGCTGCTTACACTTGTACGTTTGGATGTTGCTTTCTTGCATAATGAGTATTTTCAGCTTATTGTAGCAACTCCTGTTCAATTTATTATCGGATTCAGGTTTTATAAAAATGCATACCATGCCTTAAAGGCAAAGAGTGCAAATATGGACGTATTGATAGCTATGGGTACGTCAGCTGCATACTTTTTCAGCGTATATAATGCTTTCTTCGCACCTCAAAAGGCAACGGGCATGATAATGAAAGAGCTGTATTTTGAAGCGAGTGCAGTAATTATAACTCTGATTCTGCTTGGAAAGTATCTGGAAGCTGTGGCAAAGGGTAAAACTTCAGAAGCAATTAAGAAGCTTATGGGTCTCCAGGCAAAAACTGCAAGAGTTATAAGAAATGGTATTGAGGAGGACATTCCGGTTGAAGATGTGGAAGTTAGTGACATTATTGTAGTTCGACCCGGGGAAAAGGTTCCTGTTGACGGAAAAATAATTGACGGAAATTCTTCAATTGATGAATCCATGCTTACTGGCGAAAGCCTGCCAGTTGAGAAAAAGGCTGGAGATTTGGTAATTGGTGCCACTATAAATAAATTTGGAACTTTTAAGTTTGAAGCCACCAAAGTAGGAAAGGACACGGCGCTTTCACAGATTATTAAAATGGTTGAAGACGCACAGGGATCAAAGGCGCCTATCCAAAAAATTGCTGACCAGGTATCAGGTATATTTGTTCCAGCTGTAATTGGAATAGCCTTTGTAACTTTTATAATATGGTACTTTGCAGTCGGCAGCTTTACTTCTGCAATCGTTAGTGCCGTATCGGTACTGGTTATTGCATGCCCATGTGCACTTGGACTTGCAACGCCTACGGCGATTATGGTGGGGACTGGTAAGGGGGCAGAAAACGGAATATTAATTAAGGGTGGAGAGCACCTTGAAATGGCTTATAAACTTAATGCAGTTGTGCTGGACAAAACCGGGACAATAACAAAAGGTCAGCCTGAGGTTACCGATATTGTACCTTTAGGAAATATGGATAAATCAGAAATTTTAAAGATATCTGCTGTTTCTGAAAAATTATCTGAACATCCTTTAGGGGTTGCCATTTACGAAAAGGGCAAAAACGAATTGGGAAACTTGCCAGACCCCGATAAATTTGAAGCAATTCCGGGCAGGGGTATACTTTCGGTAATTGGAGACAAGTCCTTATATATAGGCACAAGGAAGCTTATGACTGAAAAGGGGATTGACATTTCCAAAACCGAAGAAACTATTGTAAAACTTGAAGATGAAGGTAAAACTGCGATGCTTGTAGCCGTCAATAATCAGATTGAAGCAGTTGTAGCTGTTGCAGATACTGTAAAGGAGCATTCAAAAGAGGCAATAGAAGAATTGCAGAATATGGGTATTGAAGTTTATATGATAACAGGGGATAATAAGAGGACAGCAGAGCAAATAGCGAAACAAGTTGGAATAACCAAAGTGTTGGCAGAGGTGCTTCCTGAGAATAAAGCGGAGGAAGTTGAGAAGCTTAAAAAACAGGGTAAGATTGTTGGTATGGCAGGTGATGGGATTAATGATGCACCTGCGCTTGCAACAGCAGATATTGGTATGGCTATAGGCACAGGAACGGATGTTGCTATAGAAGCTGCCGATATAACTCTCATGAGGGGAGATTTAAGGTCCATACCAACAGCTATAAAGCTTTCACGAAGAACAATGAGGAAGATCAAACAGAATCTTTTCTGGGCATTTATATATAATATTATTGGTATTCCATTTGCTGCTTTTGGAATGTTAAACCCTATCATAGCAGGTGGGGCGATGGCATTTAGTTCTGTATCGGTTGTAACAAATTCGCTTAGTTTAAGAGGTTATAATCCCGGAAAGCCGACTGTTCAGTTAAACAGCACAGAAGAATGGGCAAAACAAGAGTGGGAATTAAATAAAAAATAAGGTTAGTTAATATCAAGGAGGCATTTTTATGGCAAAAGAAGTAAAAACATTAAATGTGGAAGGTATGTCTTGCAGTCACTGCGAGAATAGTGTTAAAAAAGCGGTAGGAGCTTTGGGAGGTGTTGAAAGCGTAGCTGTTGACCTGAAAGGTAAAAAGGTTACTATTGAGTTCGACGCTGAAAAAGTAAGTGTTGGCGATATAAAGGATGCAATAGAAGATCAAGGATATGATGTCAAATAGTAAGTTATTATAATTGTAGTTTCAACATGTAAATAAAAACCAAAATCTTTGGCGGGCTTTTTGACCCGCCTTTTTTGGAGATTTGTGCCAGCAAGTAAAACTGACTTGCATAAACAAAAATCTCCTCTGCACCAAGCACTTGTTGTATTATCTTAATGAAGTTTATACATAATACTATAGATTTACCAACAAAAACTTTTCCCATATTTACACAACAGCACAATTATCTGAAAAATTATATTGTTGATAATTAACGACAATTATTTTATAATTATAATGATAGTGTTTTTTTAATACTTAGTCTTTATTTTTCTTAAATTATATTATTATAATCTGCATTTGACCAGTTTTTTTTGCTTCTTCAAAATCAAAACCTGCAAAAGGGGGAAAACTTAATGAAGAACTTCAAGGTAATATTGGCTTTATTGTCTGTCGTATCATTAATGCTCTCATTCACTGCATGTGCATCAAAAAGTACTGAAGAAGAACCTGCTTCTGAAACAAAGGGTGTCTCTTCTGCCGATAAAGTGTCTTATGGTTTTGAAGGCTCATTGGAGAATTGGTGTATATCAACATGGGAAAGCGAAACTGAAAGTGAACTCGGTTGTACAAACGTTGCTATCAGTACTGACCAAAAAGCTTCCGGCTCATCATCTGCTGCAGTTACCTGTGATTTCAAAGAAAATAATGAAAGTGCCAAAACTACTAAAGGTGCATTCAAAATTAACTATGATAATCCTATTAATTTGAAGGGTAAACTTCTTACAGCAAAGGTATTTATTCCTGAGGAATTGGTTAGTGAAAAATTCAAATCCGCTCCGATAGGTGTCAAACTTTATATTAAAACAACAAAAAACTATTCATGGAGTGATGGTGGCTCTATTGACATAGCCAATACTCTGAAACCGGGTTGGAATGAAATTTCTTTCGCTCCGATTGATGTAAATGAAAGCGATACGCGTGAAATAGGTATCCAGATAACAAAAGCTGGTGGCTCTCCGGGCTGGAATGGCACCATATATATAGACGACGTTTCTTATTGAGAACTAATTCCTAAGCAGTTCTTCTTATATTGATCTAATTTTATACTGTCCTGCTTAATAGCAGAAGTTACCTATCTTAAAAGGTTTTACAACCTTGCTCTCAATTTATCTGATCATCTCCAAATCCTTGAAATGAACATTACGAATGTAACATGAACCTAACATATGCCATTTCATACAAAATTCCTATACCTATAGGAGCTCTCTTTTCATAATTAAAGCAACTATGGGCACTGTCAAAGAATTGATGGAACATCATCCCTTGATAAAATAAAGAGGATTCCAAATTTAGCGTGGTTTTGTTATAATTGTATAAAGCTTCCGGTTTGGAGCCTGAGAAAATATAGAGATTACCTATCGCTATCGAAAGTCTGGCTAGGGTAAGGTTTTGGATTTATTTATATTATAGAAAAATGGGGGAGAAGTTAAATGTTTAAAAAGAAAAAATTAATATTTATAATGGTTGCAATTTGTTTGCTTTTTTTATGTGGGTTTCAATATTTCACAAATAGCGCCAAAAGCAATGAGAATAATCAAGCTTACAAAAATTCGATTTTAAGGGCTTCAGAAAACTTTGGGCATAATTTTGAAAGCGATAAATCAAAGTCCCAAAATGAATATAGTTATAGAGAAGCAATTTCATACACTAAATCGAGTTCAGAATTAATAATGACAACTGGTTTAATGAATAAAAACGAAAGACTTCAGGCAAAAGAAGTACTTAATAAATTTCATAAATTTTTATTAATTGATTCATATGATGAAACAGTACAAGGCATGTACATAAAGGTAAGTCAATGCTTTAAAAATATTTATGAAAGACCAGATAAAATGGATTCATATTACCAACTTGAAGAAGTAATGAAAGATATACAAGAGGCATATTCAAAGCATCAGTGAGGAAGTACTGTTCCTTGATGCATTCTAGCTTCGCAGGTCGTGTCGCTAGGAATGCCTTTGAAGATTTAGTTAATTCATATATGTTTTATTTGCGAATAATATAAAAAAGCGAGGAATAAATCGTGAAAAAAAGTTTGAAAAGTTTGTGTATTCTCATTATTCCACTTGTTATCTGCGCGGTTCTATACCCGTTCCTACCAGACCAGATTCCAAGGCAGTTTCATTCAGATGGAACTAAATCCTATATGGCGAAAGAGTTCATTTTTCTTCTTGGATTGATACCTTATATCATCTATCTCAGTAGGAAGAAAAAGAGATAACACAAAATCAGGTGAATTAACTAGGGAAGATTAAGGTAAAGGATGGGGTATGATGTCAGACTATGATAAGTTATTTATTAGCGCCATTGAGAATAGAGATATACAAACTTTAAAATTAATTCCTAAAGCAGACTTACATAACCATTTTTTCCTCGGTGGAAATAGAGAATATATTAATAAGCGTTTAGGTATTACAATACCTCACCTAAGTGATAAATTGCATAGCATGGATGAAATGCACACATGGGTTGGGCAAAATATTGGTGACATTTTTGGTACTGCTGATAAAAGAAGATTAGCGATCGAGGCTACTTTTGTTCAAGCAAATGATGATGGTGTCACCATTTTGGAAATTGGTGATGATGTTTGGGCAAATGGACATTTTTATGGAGGTAACGTAAATCTGTTGATAGAAACATTTCAGGAAATGCATAAAAGATTTGCTCCTAAGATAGAATTTCGATTTCAAATTGGTCTATCTAGGCATTGTCCGGTAAACATGCTTGAAGAATGGATTGCACCATTTCTCGAAAAGGATTGTTTCTTTTCAATTGATTTGTATGGAGATGAAATGGCTCAGCCAATCAAAAATTTTAAACCAATTTACCGAAAAGCTAAAGAAAAAGGGCTTTTGCTGAAAGCGCACGTAGGTGAATGGGGTTGTGCAGATTCTGTTAAAGAAGCGGTTGAAGAGCTGGAGTTAAATGAAGTACAACATGGCATTTCTGCTTACAAGTCTCCAGCAATAATGAACTGGCTTGCAGATAATAAAATTCAGTTAAATATATGTCCTACAAGTAATGTTATGTTAAATCGAGTGGAAAGTATAAAAGTTCATCCAATAAGAACTTTGTTTGATCATGGTATAAAAGTTACAGTTAATTCTGATGATATTTTAGTTTTTGGTCAAAGTGTTTCACAAGAATTTATTAATTTGTACGATGCAGGATTATTTAATGCTAAAGAATTAAATATTATACGGAAATATGGCTTAGGAATTCAATAGAAGAAATTAGGCACTTTAGGTTATAAGTATTCATTGAAAGGAAAGTATCAATGGAAAGACATAGAATTCAGAAACAACTTGTTAATTTGTGTTTAGGGGAATTGGCAGCCTCAATCACATTTGTTATAGTTTTTTTGTATACCCTAAGAATAACATTAAGGTTAAGTATAGACGTTGTTATGGTATATCCATTCAGTATGTTAATTTTTATATTATTACAAGGTAGTTTTTATTGGTTCTACAGTATTAGAAAGATTAATGATAAGATAAAAAACCGTGGAATGTTTATTAAGACGTATAGGTTTCTTAGGCTTTTGGATTTGATTTTAATAGCTGCATATCCATTTATTATTGTATATTTGTTCGTTAGTGGGATTGTTCCAATACTCAGGATAGAAAACTTTATAGCGATTTTTATGTATTTCTTTTGTGTTGGTGAATACGTAAATTATTTTTATATAAGACTATCATATGGCAAACTGGATGATATTATAAAATTGATAAAGTTGAAGAATTTGAGGAGTGCCAGTTTGTATAAAGAGCTTAACAAAAAGGATATATAAGCAGTAAGTTTTTTTAATGGGCGGACATCTATCTGCGCCTCTAGCTCCGTGGGGTGTCTGACACCAGCTTTGAATAAACTATTGCCGAGGGGAGAGTTGGGTATTTGTGATGGAAATAGTTCTCGGATCAATAATAGGTACCGCTGTTGGAGATTCATTAGGATTATTATATGAAGGGTTATCAGCATCCCGACAAAAAAAGCTTTATAGAAAGATTTGCAGGCAAAGGTTCTTTATGGGTAAAGGTCTTATTTCGGACGATACAGAGCATACGCTAATGGTTGCACATGCGTTGTACCGTTCCTCTGGAGATGAGATGTTGTTTTCAAAATATTTGGCCAAGTCCTTGAGAAATTGGATAATATCAATGCCTTTAGGGGTTGGGTTTGCATCGTTAAGGGCATGTATTAAATTGCTTGTTGGTTTTTCACCCAAAAAGAGCGGAGTTTTTTCAGCAGGAAATGGTCCTGCCATGAGAAGTGCATTGATAGGAATTCTTTATGGAAATGATACAGATAAAATGAAAAGTCTGGTGGGGATTTCTACAAGGATTACCCATACCGACCCAAAAGCTGAAATTGGTGCTCTAACTATTGCATATGCTGCTTTTGTAGCTAGTAATCAAAAGACAGTAGATCCATCTAATTTTCATGAAGGATTAAAAAAGGTATTAATGGGTTATGAAAGTACTGAGTTTCTTAAGCTTATTGAAGATGTTGTAAAGAGTGTGTCCAATAAAGAAAGCTCTAAGGAGTACGCGTTACGGATAGGACTAGAAAAAGGAATTAGCGGATATATATATCATACTGTTCCTGTTGTTATTCATGCCTGGCTCAGTTATAAGGGGGATTTTAAAGGAAGTATTATAGAAATGATTAGATGTGGTGGTGATACCGATACTACAGCAGCCATTTTAGGTAGTATTTTAGGAGCAAGTGTAACAGTGGCAGGAATTCCGGAAGACTTGCGAAAAGATATCTATCTTTTCCCGTATTCTATGAAGTATATTGAAGACATAAGTCAAGTACTTGGTAATAGAAACAAGGCAATCTCAGAAATCAAGATTAAAGAACCTTTTTGGGGTCTGAGTCTATGCCGAAACCTTATTTTTATGCCTGTAATTATATTTTATGTTATCAGGAGAATGCTTCCTCCATATTGAAATAAGTATTGCCATGCATCTGAAATTTCAGGTGGCATTGACCGTTAGGTCGATGCCACCTCTTATGCTGCTTTACATCAGCCTATTTTGATATTTCAAATCCATTATGCAATGTGGATCCATTTAACCCAGTTTAGATAAGTTGTCGGAACTTCCATTCCCGAAATTGCAGGATAAAGGAATACAAACAACGCAAGTGTTATTACAAGATAACTGTATATAAATGCTGTTGAAACTTTATAGGTAGTTTCCGCTGCTGCCTTGCTGCCAAAATCCCTTCCCACAATTTTTGGAAAATCCTCCCTCAGGAAATTTAATACATACACAGTGCACAGTATCATAAATGGCACTGATGTGAAGAAGTGATATATAAATATGCAGCGGCTTATCCTGAACCATGGGAGGTATTGAAATGCAAACGCCACTAAAATAGGGAACACTCTCTTATCTTTCTTCATTATACCTATTAATATTGCAGCAAATACACAAACAATTCCAAACCAAAAGACTGCCGGATTTCCCACAACATACATCAATGATGTTCTATCTCCAGGAAGACTCAAATTCCTGTATTCAAGCAAAGGCTTTTGGATCAAAGGCCATGAGTAAGCCGGTGATGCCCATATATGCTCATCGTCTAATTTCGAATGGTACTCATACATATTAACCTGGTATCTCCCAACTTCTCCAAGGTTATGTCCCTCGCCCGGAAGCGTTATGATGGGCAGGTATGAAGCAGTGTATAGTATTACTGGTATCACTACAAAAAATATTACACAAGCCAAGGATATACGCACAAAGTTTTTAGAAAACCACTCACGTATTTTCGATTGTCTTGCACCGCCTGATAATGCCTTTTTCCTCAACAACTTTTCATAACTCTTATATTCGAGGAACTTCGAAGTGAAGTAAAGAACTGCAAGACCGCCACCTGCGTATACCGCAGTCCATTTGCTCGCAGAACCAAGCCCCCAGAATATTCCGGCAAGCATCAGCGGCAATAAACTCTTTTTGAATCCCACTTCATAGGACTTGTTCATAAAGCTATCATACATAAAATAATACGCCAGAATTACAAAGAACCCTGCATATGAATCAATTGTACCAATTCTTGTCTGAGCAAAATGCATACACTCGAACATTATTAGGAATGCACTGATAAATCCGTATATTCTCTTGCGGAATATCTTCTTACCAAACAGATACATGGCCGGAATCATAGCAACTCCAAACAAAGTTCCCATTATACGCCATCCAAATGGGTTTACACCAAAAATAAGCAAGCCCAAAGCCATAATATCCTTTCCAAGAGGCGGATGTGTAGTCTCGTATGGTTCCATACGGTTTATATTCTCGAATGCTGTCCTTGGAAAATATATTTCATCAAAATAGGTTGAATTCATGTAGTTGTTTTCATAATCCCCAACATCCAGTTCATCGAAAAGGTTTTGAACTGTACCCTTATCGTTTTGGCTCACTTTTCCAGTTTCCACAGTGAAATTCTTTATAGGTTCTTTGCTTCCCTGCTCAAAGAAGACTATTTCATTTAATGTACCTCCGATTTTCTGCACCTTAAATCTAAGTGTCTTAGCCTTAAACTGTGTAACTACGGAATCCCACATAAATGCTTTAGACACATCCTGCTTTATTGTAGCAACAGGTTCGTAATTACCATCCTGTCTAAGATATTCGATCCTTAAATTTAGGTCTCCAGCTCCATTATAGAAGGCTATTTTTGAAAGGTCATATTCACGGTCAAAATTTACAGTAAAAGTAGTACCCAATGCAGACGGTTTCCAGTAAGTCTCCGGCACATTTGTAGAGCCCAGGTTATAAATTGCAATTACTGCATATACAAGAGTCATAACTGACATAATAATCATATCTTTTTTGTCTATCTTAAACGGCTTTGTATTTGAAATACCTTCAAAATTGCTCTTGTCAGTACCATTTTGTTGATTATCTGCTGCTTCAGTATTCTTGTCATCAGCTTTTCCTGACATTCTGAACACAAAAAATATAATTGCACCTATAGCAACTGCCAATGCAACTATCAAAGCTGTTATCCAGCCCTTATTGTCTGATTGTTCTGTGTTGCCCGTCCCCTGATTGCCTTGCTGTGGTGTATAAAGGTTCTCTATAGCTGCACCCTCAGGAACATTCAATGTCTCCTCAACTGATAAGTCATCAAAATATGCAGTTCCTGTACTCTCACCACTATGACCGCCTACTCCTGCAGTAAATTCCAGGGCCTGTTGGTCCGGTCCTGTTCGTCCATACAATTCCACATAGGTCCAATCATTTGTACCTTTAAGTTCTTTTGTAGAAATCATCATCATGTACACTGAAAGGATTGCACCCTTTCCTTCATTGCCCACATTTTCAGTCTTTACCCAGCCTGAAATTTTATACAGTGTACTTGGCTTTACCAGTATAACCTGAACAACCCTTGAATCATTTCCTACACTGTTTGTAATCCTGATGCAATTGTTTCCTGAATGCGCTTGTGCAGTTTGCACACTTATTTCTCCGGCACCTGGTGAAGTGTTATAAATCCTGTTTTCCCAAAAAGTAGCTTCAGAACCACTTTCCTCAAACCCCGGATTCAAAACCTCGTTGACTCCTTCTGCATAAGCGGCCCCAAATTGCAAAAACACAAAGCATAGAACAAATATGGTTGCTACTAGCTTTTTAAACATCCCTTTGACCTCCTAGATTAAATAATAAAAATGTTAAACCTTAAAAGGCTTAAAAACAAATTCAACAGTTTTATTTTGCATTTACGGATTTTATTACTGATTGGGCATATTTTTTTGCTTCATCACGGGAACTGAAATCACCAGATTCCATATAAAGCTTATAATATATTCCGCCATCCTTCCAGGCGATGAAATGAGATTCTGTATTGACCTTATAATCTGGAAAGGTATTCTCATCTAAAGATGCTGTGAAATCCTTGTCACTTTGCTTTCCATAGTAGGCGGTAACTTTTTTAAGAGATATCTTCTCTGATGTTTCCCAATCACTTACAATGGAACTCCTATCGGAAATTACAAGGTTAACAATGGGGGTATTTGAGCTGCTGCTACCGTAAGAAGCACCTATCAAATTCCATACATCTTCAGTATATTGAGTTTTGAAGTTTTCGGGCAGCTTACATATAAATCCTTTCTTTATCAAAGGATAACTATCTGCCAGCTTTTCAGGAATTTTGAAGGAGAATTTCACGCGATCTTCTATACAATACAATCTTTCCATTTTCGGAGTGTTATACATATATGGATTCCAGGTTAAATAATTTATGTAGACTTGGGGGATTTCATAAGGTGTATCTTTGGCATTTATTACGGATTTTGCAAAATCTAAAACTTTTTCCTTTGGCAATTGTTTGTTAGATGGCTGTTCTGATGAAATTACAAAATTATAAACACCATCTTTAACCCAATATAAGTAGTGATAGATATCAATACCTGTTGGTTCATAGTGATAGTCATCGCCAGGATATATTGGATTAGGTGATTCGCACCAATACCCATCTATATCTCCTATTTTAACGGGCTCTACATTATAGTAATTACTCAAATGAATACTGGATTTGAACTGTTCAAGAAGGTAATACTCACCACCTCCCATCATGTTACCATCCTTTATATAGGTTGAATAAGCCAGAGTGTCATTAGGATTCTTATAACTGTACCATGCTTTGCTATACAGGGTAGTTCCACCTTCAAGCTGGGCTGGAAAATTTACCTTGAATCCAACTGCTTTTGAAAATTCTGAATCAGGCATAATAGTTTCATTAAGGATAGGTTTTTCTAAAGGTTTCTCATCTTCTTCCGCTACTTGTACAGGTTTATATCCATCATCTGTATATATAAGCTTGTATATCATTGAAGTTGCGTTTCCGAGTTTTTCCTTTGCCCATACACGAGCACTGCCTGAAAAAGTAAAAATCCCTCCGCACATCACTATAGCACAACATAGCGACGCTATTGCTACTTTTTTAAAATTAAACATTGAAAAAACAGAGCTGTTATGCACGGTATTCATTTCTTCTCCGAATCTTATTTTTTCTTCAATTCTTTCAAATGTATCAGGGCTGCAATCCATATTATCTGTACTTTCATTATAATAAGACTTTATCAAAGTTTCAAAGTTCTTTATTTTACTCATATTTTTCACACTCCTTTTACTTCCTGAAAATAAATTTCGCTCATAAATTCATCTTTTTCTAATTCTTTTTGTAAAGTTTTTCTTGCATTATGAAGCCTGGATTTTACTGTGCCTTCAAAGCAGTTCAATACCTTGGATATCTCTTTGATGGATAGTTCGTTAAAGTAGTAAAGAACCATGACTGTTCTAAGTGGAGTACTAAGCTTTGATACAGCATCATGAAGTACCTTTTTTGTTTCGAATCTTACTATTAGTTCCGGTGCATGCATAGTATCAGATTTAGCCTTAAAATCAATATCATCAAAGGATATCTTACCTTTTTCTTTACTTGAATAATGCCAGCTTTGTCTTACAAGTATCCTATAAAACCATGGCCTGAATTTTTGAGCATCTTTAAGTTGCTTTATTTGACTATTGGACTGTATGAAAGCATCCTGTACAGCATCTTCAGCAATATCCATTCTACCCGTGATCAGAAAAGCAGTACGCAGGGCGCGGTTACTGTATTGCTCATATAAAGTCCTGAATGCTTCAATATTTCCGTCCTGCCAACACTTTACCAAATTTGCCTCATCCATTTCTCTTTCTCCTTTCATTGGTGCACCACAAATAAGAGGTAATATTTTCGAAAAAGGTTCACTCTATTTATAAAAAATTTACATTATTACTTTCATATGTGATTTTGCTAATTTGCCGTTTAATCAACAAGTTCCAAACTTGTCCTTCTTTATGGAGGAAGTAGATGGAATCAAATCCAGATTATACTTAACCCTATTTGTTTATTATAGCACTAATATTAGGAATATGAATGAGGTTTCAATCCAGCATTTGCTCAATCCAGAAGTTAATGAATAAGAGATGTTGCTCCATAATTATAATTTACTTTATGCGCATACTAGAGGCAGAATAATTTCAATAATAACCTAGCAGGAGGTAAAAAATGACCAAAGTACTGTACATTAAAGCAAATGCAAAACCAGAAGGCGAGTCAAGGACATTTAAGATTTCTGACAGTTTTGTTGAAACATATAAGGTGAGCCATCCTGAAGATGAAATAATAACTTTGGATTTGTATAAGGAAGGAATAAATTTCTTACCTGTGGGTCAACTAAATGAACTGCATAGCCCAGAACCAGGGACTGGAAAAAATCATCCTATATTAAAATATGCATATCAGTTTTTAGAAGCTGATAAATATGTAATCGCAGAGCCGCTTTGGAATTTAAGCATACCAGCTGTTCTGAAGGCTTATATTGATTATATAACTGTTACAGGTATAACATTTAAGTATACTGCAGAGGGTCCTGTAGGTTTGTGTCAGGGGAAAAAAGCAGTGAATATTACTGCTAGGGGTGGAGCATACGTTGATGGACCCGGAGCTGCATTTGAAATGGGTGACAGGTACTTAAGAACATTGTTTGCTTTCCTTGGTATCAGGGATTTTACTACAATATCAGCAGAGGCATTAGATGTCATTGGTAACGATGTAAATACAATTGTAGCAAATGCAATTAAAGAGGCACAGAAAATAGCTAAGACTTTTTAATTAGTTTGATAATTGAACGCGTTAATAAATACTAGGAGAATATCAAAAACGGAGGTATGTTATATGATTAATAAAATCGGAAAGATTACGATTTATGTAAATAATCAGGAAGAGGCAAAAAAGTTTTGGCTTGAAAAATTAGATTTTGTTGTAAAATTTGAACAAGCAATGGGGCCGTCTATGAAGTGGTTGGAAGTTGCTCCAAATAGCGATGAATTAACTACATTTATTTTATATGATAAAAATTTAATGATTAAACAAAATCCAAAGACTAATGTTGCACATCCCTCAATTATATTAACTACAAAAGATATTGAAAATGCTTATAAAAAAATGAAGGATAATGCAGTAGAAGTCGGGGAACTTCAAGTAATGCCTTATGGAAAGATGTTTTCCTTTAAAGATCAGGATGGAAATGAATACTTGTTGAGAGAAGATAAATAATTAGCTTGATCTTCATAAAATCTTCATATTATTTGGCTATCCTAATTATTGTACAAATAATTAGGAGGTCGAAATAATATGGATGCTATGACTCATTATATGGAATTGCTTGCAACAAACCAACCGTGGAATCTAATAATTTTTATGGCAATTCCGGTTATTCTTGCAGAAACAATTGCGGTTTCTGAATTGGCAATACTTTTCAGTAGAAATTTGAATAGTGGATTAAGAAAACTGAATAAAGTTGCAGGAATTACAGTAGGTATTTATTTTACAGGTATTTTTCTTTATCTCTTATTCAATGCAGTAATTCCACTGACTTCTTCAGGAGGCTGGCGCGGACCTGCAGATGTAATAGCAGTTGGATTCTATCTTTTAGGTATAATACCTCTCCTTGGTATAACTCTTCTTGAATTAGGTTTTATAGCTAAAAAACGTGATGAGGTTGAAAAGCTTAAGCTCCACGCAACTTTCGTAGGAATTTTCCTGGTAGTTTCTCATATTGCAATGATTTTTGGAATGTTAAATCCAAGCTTGATGGAAATGAAGATGTAAATTTGATTAATTATTATTAAGACTCAAAGATTGGAGGATGTTTCGAACTTTTATTCAGACATCCTCCCTCTATATATCTGATCTTACATCGTTGTAATTGATAAATCCATTGACAAAATATTAAAACAGGACTAAAATGTTAGGTGAGACTAACTAATACTGATAATGATTTGCGATACTGGTATTAAGCTTGTTGATAAGGGAGGTTTAGTAATGTCTGAAAAAATATTATCTTCATCGATGCAGGATTATCTGGAAGCTATACTTGAACTATCAGAAGAAGAAGCCGCTGTCAGGATAACTGATATTGCAAGCAAGCTTAACATAGCCAAATCAAGTGTAAATCAGACAATAAGTAAACTTAAGGATATGGGGCTTGTAAGTCAGCAGGTGTATGGACCTGTAGAGCTGACTGAGAGTGGAAGGGAATATGCTAAAAAGGTAAAGCAGCGTCACATAAGGTTAAAAAAATTCCTTGTAAAAACGCTAGGAGTCGACCCGGAGATTGCAGAGAAAGATGCGTGCCAAATGGAGCATGCTGTTAGCTCTCAAACAATGGATCGTTTGACTGAGTTTTTATGTAGGAATGGTTATATGGCAGAAGAGTGCAATATCAATGATAGACATTGCTCTGTATGCTCAAAACTTGAAGTTGCTGATGAAAAAAAATCAGGAAGTATGAATGTGGAAGCTGGTACCAAAAAACTAAGCGAATTAAAGATAGGACAAAGGTGTAAAGTAGTAAAAGTTTCATCCAAAGGTGCAGTACGAAGACGTATTATGGAGATGGGAATAACTCCGGGGGCAGAAATGTTGGTAAAAGGATTTGCACCGTTAGGAGATCCTATGGAATTTGGAATAAAGGGATATAGCTTGAGTTTGCGTAAATCTGAGGCAGCGGATATAATTGTCGAAATAACTTAGGGAATAGCTGAAGCATTACTACGTTTTTTTTTACGAGAAAAGTTAGGTGAAACTAACAATTGAGGAGTGAATCAAAATGGTAAAAACAAATTTAATAGATAAAGAAATAGTACTAGCTATTGCCGGAAATCCCAATTGTGGCAAAACAGTGCTCTTTAATGCTCTTACAGGGGCAAGGCAGCATGTTGGAAATTGGCCGGGAGTGACGGTGGAGAAAAAGGAAGGCAGCTTCAATTTTAAGAATAGATCCATTACTGTGGTTGATCTTCCGGGAACATATAGCCTTGGAGCGTATTCAGAGGATGAAGCTGTTGCCAGAGATTATATACTTTTTGAGAGGCCTGATGTAGTTCTTAATGTAATTGACTCAACAAACATTGAGAGAAATCTGTATCTCACATGCCAACTGTTGGAGATGGATGCCAATGTAGTACTGGCATTGAATATGTATGATGAGGCTTTATCAAAAAAAATTCACATAGACATAAAGCACATTTCATCCATCCTTGGAGTTCCAATAGTTACTACAGTTGCAACAAAGGGGGAAGGAATTGATGAAATGTTAAGTCAGGTACTGAAATCTTCCCATGAGAATTCGTACAAACCAATTTGTATTAATTACGGAAAAGATATTGAAGAGGCTATAAACTTGTTACAGGTTGAAATAGAGAAGGAATCAGAGTTTGCAGGAATAAATAACCCAAGGTGGATGGCAATAAAATTTCTTGAAGGTGATGAAACTGTAAAAAAAATTATTGAGAAAAGCAAAGTTTACGAAAATTTGAGCAAGCATCGAAATGATTTGGTTAAAAAAATTGAAGCAATCTGGGGAGATGATATCGAATCGATTTTTGCCGAAAAGAGGTATGGTTACATTAACGGAGTGATTAAGGAATCGGTGAAGAGGCATATGTCTTTTGAGGAAAGACAGTCAATAACGGACAGAATAGATATGATAGTAACAAATCGTTATCTCGCAATACCTATTTTCCTTATTGTAATGTGGGCAATTTTTCAGTTTACATTTACCCTTGGGAATCCTATTGCAGATGGTATAGAGACTATATTTAGCTGGTTGGGCAGTGCTGTGAAGCTTTTGCTGGATAATTCGGGTGCACCGCAATTATTGAATTCTCTTGTTGTAGACGGCATAATTAGTGGAGTCGGCTCTGTCATTATGTTCATGCCGAATATTTTACTGCTTTTCTTTGCTATATCCATACTTGAAGATAGCGGATATATGGCAAGGGCGGCTTATATAACAGACCGCTTCATGCATACACTTGGACTTCACGGAAAATCCTTTATACCTATGATTGTAGGTTTCGGATGTAATGTTCCGGGAATTCTTGCAACCAGAACTCTTGAGAATAAAAGGGACCGTCTTGTTACAATACTTATAAATCCGTTGATGTCATGCTCTGCCAGGCTTCCGGTATATATAATGTTTACAGGAGCGTTTTTCACTGCAAATCAAGGATTAATTATTTTCGCACTATATCTTTTGGGAATTGTGCTTGCGATAGCAATGGGAGTTCTTTTTAAGAAGTTGGTATTTAAAGGCGAAACCTCTCATTTTATCATGGAATTGCCACCATACAGGATGCCTACCCTTAAGAGTACATTTATTCATATGTGGGATAGGGGAAGTTCGTTTATCAAAAAAGCAGGAACACTTATTGTTGCGGTTGTTGTACTTGTATGGGTGCTTTCAAGTTTACCGGCAGGTGTAGAATATGCAAGCCGTGATAGTTTACTCGGACATTTAGGGTCTTTCATTGCACCAATTTTAAAACCTGCAGGTTTTGGAACTTGGGAAGCTTCTGTTGCATTGTTATTTGGGGTAGTTGCAAAAGAGGTTGTAGTTGGTACTTTGGGAGTTGTTTATGGTGTTAATGACGAAGGACTCACATCGGCAATTGCAAAAGCATGGACTCCGCTTTCAGCTCTATCGTTCATGGTTATGACGCTGATATATATCCCATGTGTTGCGACAATAGGAGCTATAAAACGTGAAACTAATTCGTGGGGATGGACTGCTTTCGCAATAGGCTATAGCCTTGTTCTTGGATGGGTGATGGCAGTAATTGTTTTTCAGGTAGGAAGACTATTGGGATATTCTTAGAAATTATGAAAATAAAGAAGGATGGTGTTAGTTTATGTATACTACGGCAATAATATTAGTTTTAATAGGTTTGTCAGTTTCAGCTTTTATAGTTCATAAGCTTCGAAGGGCCTTTGAAAAATCCGATTGTGGGTCTTGTTGCAGTTCATGCTCCAGGACTTGTAGTTCAAATGTAAAAAGATCAGATAAAGATAATGGAGAGGTCTAGAAAATTTAAGATACTTTTAGTGTCTCAGAAGTAGTTTTATACAATTTACTTTTGCTTACCTTATATGCTATAATAGCAAAAAGTAATATAAGTAAAACTATTGGAAAACAAATGTATAAGAAGTCTTGTATGGGAGGTTTTAAACATGCCAATAAAAATACCATATAGTTTACCAGCAAAAGAAACGTTGACAAACGAGAATATATTTGTAATGGATGAACATAGAGCAGCACATCAGGATGTGAGGCCGTTAAAAATTGCCATACTGAATTTAATGCCAACAAAAATCACTACAGAAACACAGATTCTGCGTTTGATTGGAAATACACCAATTCAGGTAGAAATTGAGCTTTTACACCCAAAAACCCATATATCAAAGAATACTTCAGGGGAGCACCTGACAAAGTTCTATAAGACCTTTGATGAAGTAAAACATGAGAAATTTGACGGACTTATTATAACTGGCGCACCTGTAGAACATATGGAATTTGAAGAAGTGAATTACTGGCAAGAGCTTAAAAAAATAATGGAGTGGAGTGTTAGCAATGTGTATTCTACCTTCCATATTTGCTGGGGAGCTCAGGCAGGGTTGTACTACCATTATGGCATTAAAAAATATCCTCTTAGGGAAAAAATGTTTGGTGTTTTTGAACATCGGGTTTGTAAGCCTAACACGATGCTGTTAAGAGGGTTTGACGATTTTTTCTTAGCTCCGCATTCAAGAAACACAGAAATAAGGACAGAAGATGTTTTAAAGGTCAGTGAGCTTGATATCCTTTCAGATTCACAAGATGCGGGCATATATGTTATTAAGACGGATGGGGGCAGACAGATTTTTGTGACCGGTCATTCCGAATACGATCCATGCACATTGAAATCAGAGTATGACAGAGATATTTCGAGGGGTCTTGAAATCAAGGTTCCAAAGAATTATTTCCCAGATGACGATCCGAACAAGCCTCCGATAGTAAAATGGAGAGGTCATGCCAATTTGCTTTTTTCGAATTGGCTGAACTATTATGTATATCAGGAAACACCATTTGATTTAGACCAGATAAAATAAGAAAAGTGAGTTGTAGGCCGGGAATTTCATGATTTGAATCCTGGTCTTTTTACGGTATGCTTACTTGTAAAATGCGTGCGTTAATATGATATAATAAATTCTAAGTAAGACAATGGATATTAGATTATTGGAGTGATTAATTTGAAAATTTCTACAAAAGGCAGATACGGATTGGAAGCAATAGTTGACCTTGCAATCCATTCAGCTGAAGGACATGTGAATTTAAAAAGCATATCCGAAAGGTGCGGAATGTCAGAAGCATATATATTACAGATTTTTTTAATACTGAGACGTGCGGGGATTGTTGACAGTATAAGGGGAGCTCAGGGGGGATATGTTCTTGCCAAAGAACCCTCGGAAATAACTGTAGGTGATGTTTTGACAGCGCTTGAAGGCCCTTTGGCGCCAGTGGCTTGTGTTGTTACGGAAGCAGAGCACACTTGTGAAAGATACGGAAGTTGTGCAACGCGAGGTTTTTGGGAAAGCATTATGAGTGCTTTGAATGATGTTGCAAACTCCATTACAATTGCAGACTTGGTAGAGTGTTATAATGAGAGTGCTTTTCAAAGCAACGAAATAGAGTATTATATTTAGGTGTGACTAAAATATGTAAAATCACCTAATGCATTTGCTTAAACGATCTATTGCTTCTTGTATCTTATTTGGCTCTATTCCAGAGTAATTTATTATCAGCGTATGCTCAGCGCCTGGGATATCTTTGTGATAGTATTGCGACAAACAAGAAATACGCAGGCCTTCTTGTTCCGCTCTGTGGATTATGGTCTCGTCGGATAGGGATGTGTTTATATGCATAAGAAAGTGCAGTCCAGAATCTTCTTCTTTAATTTTAACAGAAGAAGACAGAGGGCTATTTTTTATGCATTGCAAAATAGCATCTCGCTGATTACGATAAAAGTTTCTCATGCGGTTTATGTGCTTTTCAAAATAGCCATTCTTAATAAATTTTGCAAGGGTATATTGTTCGAAATTTGATACAGTACATGAGTAAAAACCGAGTTTTGAATAAAATCTATCCAATAAATGTTCAGGTAATATCATATAGCTTATTCGTATGGTTGATGCAAGGCTTTTGGTAAATGTATTCATGTATATTACCTTTTCCATAACATCTATACTTTGAAGCGCAGGAATCGGTTTGCCAAGAAGGCGAAATTCACAATCATAATCATCCTCAATAATATAACGGGATTCTGACTTTGAAGCCCAGCCCAATAATTCATACCGCCTGCTGATTGGCGTTATAATACCTGTTGGATAATGGTGTGATGGTGATATATGTACAATATCTGCCAGACTTTCTTCAAGAGCAGGAATACTTATGCCGTTTTCATCAAGAGGTATAAAATGGCATTTAACAGAATTGCTGCTATAAATCTGGGCAATTTTTTTGTATCCGGGGTCTTCAACACCAAACTTTTTATCATGTCCTAATAATTGTATCAACAGTCCGTATAAGTATTCTGTTCCGGCACCGATTATTATTTGGTTGGGAGAAACATTCATTCCACGAAACTCATGCAAATAATCTGAAATTGCCTGTCTTAATTCTATTATGCCCCCACATGGCGGATTTGTCATGAGAGCTTCACTTTCTTCGGAAATTATTTCTCGCATTATTTTAGCCCAGATCGAAAAGGGGAAATTGGCATGATTTGTTCTATTGCTCAAAAAATCTGCGAAATACTCGGATTGATTTGCAGCAGCGATAATGTTTTCCGAATTTAATTCTGCTTTTGGCGAAATTGAGTTTGTAATATCAGATACAAAGTATCCTTTCTTTGGAATGGAATAGATATATCCCTCAGCCATTAGCTGAGCATATGCATTCTCGATTGTAATAGTGCTTATGTTCAGATTCTTTGCAAAACTGCGCTTAGACGGTATTTTGCCTCCCGGAGCTAAAACACCCTGCAATATATCGTTCTTTATGCATTTGTATAAATGTTGATAAAGACTATCTGACCCTAAAGATGCGAAAGAATACGTTAACATTTTAATAAATCCCGCCAATCTGACCATTCTGATTATATTTGAAATGGATATTTTAATATGGTCACATTAAATTATAATAGTATTACTGAATTTTGTAAAGGAAGGAAGATTGAAATGGAAAAAAGACGTTATGAGTTAAATAAAGAACTGGCACAGATGCTAAAAGGTGGAGTGATCATGGATGTCACTACTCCGGAGCAGGCTGTAATTGCAGAAAAAGCGGGCGCTTGTGCTGTAATGGCATTGGAAAGAATTCCGGCAGATATCAGAGCAGCCGGTGGGGTGTCAAGAATGAGTGATCCAAAGATGATTAAAGGAATTCAGCAGGCTGTATCAATTCCGGTTATGGCAAAATGTCGTATTGGTCATTTTGCGGAGGCTCAAATTCTTGAAGCAATAGAAATCGACTATATTGATGAAAGTGAAGTTTTATCACCTGCGGATGATGTGTATCATATAGATAAAACGAAGTTTAAAGTGCCTTTTGTATGTGGTGCGAAAGATTTGGGAGAAGCATTAAGACGTATTAATGAAGGGGCTTCCATGATTAGAACAAAAGGAGAACCTGGAACAGGAGATATAGTTCAGGCGGTGCGTCATATGAGAATGATGAATCGTCAGATTGCTAAAATTGTCTCAATGAGAGAAGACGAGCTCTTTAATGAAGCAAAAGAATTGCAAGTGCCATATGAATTAGTTTTGTATGTTCATGAAAATGGAAGACTTCCGGTTGTAAATTTTGCAGCAGGAGGAGTTGCAACGCCGGCAGATGCAGCACTAATGATGCAGTTGGGTGCAGAAGGAGTTTTTGTAGGGTCTGGCATTTTTAAATCTGGTGATCCTGCAAAAAGAGCTAATGCCATTGTGAAAGCGGTAACTAATTATAATGATTACAAAATGCTGGCAGAACTTTCAGAGGACTTAGGCGAAGCTATGGTAGGGATCAATGAACAGGAGATTGAGCTTCTTATGGCTGAAAGGGGCAAATAGGAATGAAAATAGCAGTATTGGCAGTTCAGGGAGCGTTCATTGAGCATATAAATATGTTGAATAATATGGGAATAGAATGTATTGAACTTCGCAAAAAGTCAGATTTAGGAGCTAGCTTTGATGGATTAATTCTTCCTGGCGGGGAAAGTACGGTACAGGGCAAGCTATTAAGAGAATTGGATATGTTTAATGGCATTAAGGAACGAATAAAAAACGGAATGTCTGTATTAGGAACATGTGCAGGTCTGATTCTTTTAGCGGAAAAGCTAAGTAACGATGAACAAACCCATTTTCAGACTTTACCGGTAAGTGTAAAGAGGAATGCATATGGAAGGCAATTAGGGAGCTTTTACACTGAAGAAGAGGTTAAAGGAGTGGGGAAGGTTCCTATGAAATTTATCAGGGCTCCATATGTTGAAGCTGTATCTGCTGAAGTTGAAATATTGTCAAAGGTGAAAGAAAACATTGTAGCCGTAAAATATAAGAATCAGATAGGTTTGGCATTTCATCCTGAATTGTGTGACGATAAAAGGATACATAAATTATTTGCTGATATGGTTTAAATGTGCATGTATCTCTAGAAAAGTGGCTGTAAGATACCAAAATGCGATAGTAAGAATTTGGACATTGATGTACCTGATTCTTATTATCGCATTTTTTCTGGAATCTAAAAATAACTTTTTTGACAGCATAGATTATTTATGTGTAAAATGATAGAAGTACCAAAAGGTAAAAAATACGAAGTAATATTTGGGCTATTCCTAAATGTGTATTTAAAAATAAAAAATCTGGAATATTATATCTAAGAATTTATTGACAAGACTATTTTGAAATATTATAATATAAAACATATAGGATTAGTTGGGAAAGCGAGGTGGATAAAATGAAATTCTCGACTAAGGGAAGATATGGACTCAGAGCAATGGTTGACCTTGCAGTGCATGCAAAAGGAGAGCACGTTGCACTATGCAGTATTGCAGAAAGGCAAGGGATTTCAATGAATTATCTGGAACAGGTCTTTTCTGTATTGAGAAAATCAGGGCTGGTTAAAAGTGTTAAGGGTGCGCAGGGAGGATATATATTGTCGGAGTCTCCGGCAGATATAAAGGTTGGACGGATTTTAAGAGTTCTCGAAGGTCCCCTTTCTGTTATTGATGAGGATGCAGAAAATTCCACGGAAAATGAATCGAGAATACAGAGTTGTATTAGGATGTGTGTATGGGATAAGATGAATGAATCTTTGAACGATTTGGCGGATTCTCTCACATTGGAGGATCTTGTAGATAACTACTGGAAAATGAATGGAATTGAAGATACAATGTATTACATTTAATTTTTTTGCACTAAATATGATAAAACAAATAGGAAAAGTCTTTTAAAGATGGGTGTTGCCAGCTAACTAATTGAAATAGCTAGAAAACATCAGTGTTTATGAATGTATTGACATATTTTTATGGCAGGATTAAAATAATATAAAACATATAAGAAAACTAGGAATAATTTATGATGGAGGCGATGAAATGTCCAAAATTGCAAAAAATCTCATTGAACTTATTGGTAATACGCCATTATTGGAATTAAATAATTATAACAAGGAAAATAGTCTTGAAGCAAAGGTAATAGCAAAGCTTGAATACTTTAATCCAGCATCGAGTGTTAAAGATAGAATTGGTTATGCAATGATAAAAGACGCTGAAGATAAGGGCTTAATCAACAAAGATACGGTTATAATTGAGCCTACTAGTGGAAACACAGGAATTGCACTTGCATTTGTTGCGGCTGCAAGAGGCTACAAACTTATTATTACTCTTCCTGATACTTTTAGTGTTGAAAGAAGAAATCTGCTAAAGGCATTGGGTGCAGAACTGGTACTTACCCCGGGTGCTGAAGGCATGGCAGGGGCAATCAAAAAGGCTGAAGAATTAGCCTCACAGACTCCAAATTCTTATATACCTCAACAGTTTAAAAATCCTGCAAACCCTGAAATTCACAGAAGGACAACAGCTGAAGAGATATGGAGAGATACCGATGGAACTGTGGATATTTTCGTAGCAGGTGTTGGAACAGGTGGTACGATAACAGGTGTAGGAGAAGTTATAAAACAGAGAAAGCCTGAATTAAAAGTGGTTGCAGTAGAGCCTTTTGATTCTCCGGTTTTGTCAGGCGGGAAAAAGGGTTCTCATAAGCTACAGGGCTTAGGGGCAGGGTTTGTACCGGATGTTCTAAATTTAAAGATTGTAGATGAAATACTTAAAGTAAAAAATGAAGATGCTTTTGAAACAGCAAGAAAGCTAGCCAGCACAGAAGGACTTCTGGTTGGAATATCATCTGGAGCTGCGGTGTTTGCAGCTACACAAATTGCACAGAGGCCAGAAAACAAAGGTAAAAACATAGTTGTTATACTTCCTGATACTGGAGAAAGGTATCTTTCGACACAGCTTTTTCTGGATTGACAAGATAAGTACAATAAAAGAAGTGGCAATTCAATTTACCACTTATGTTTTATATTTGATTTTCAGCTTTTTAATAGATACTTGACTAAGATTATAGGAAAACCCATGAACCATATCTGACGAAGCGGTTCATGGGTTCTTAGTGTTCTAAAGAGTTTCATTCATACTTCCGGTTCTATAACCCTTCAAATCCAAAGAAGTGTAGGTAAATCCAAGTTCTTTGAAATAAGCATAGATATTATTAGCTAAATTCTTCCGAAATACTTGCTCAATTTCGTTGGGAGACAACTCAATTCTAGCCAGTTCTCCATGATGTCTTACCCGAACCTGTCTAAATCCTAAATCAATTAGGAACTGTTCAGCTTTGTCAACCATTTGAAGCTTTTCTCTTGTTATAGTCTGTCCATATGGAAATCTTGAAGAAAGACATGCAAAGGATGGTTTGTCCCAAGTGCTAAGACCCATTTCCTTGGATAAGAATCTTATATCATCCTTTGTAAGCTCTGCTTCCCTTAAAGGGCTTACTACCAAAAGCTCTTCAACCGCCTTCAATCCTGGTCTGAAATCACTTAAATCATCATGATTTGAACCTTCGAATACATATTTTAAATTTTCCTTTTTGGCAATGTCATTTATCTTGCTGAAAAGTTCATGCTTGCATATATAACATCTGTTTGTAGAGTTTTGTGCAAAGCCTTCTAATTCAAGCTCTTCTGAAGCAATTGTCAAATGCCTTATACCGTATTTATTGATGAATTCAACTGCTTCATTGTATTCTCTTTCTGGGAAAGTTGCTGATTTTGCAGTTACAGCAAGGACATTATTTCCTAAAACATCAAAAGCTACTTTTAAAAGGAAGGATGAATCTACTCCTCCTGAAAATGCAACAACAGCACTTCCTAATGATTCTATATGTTTTTTTAGCTTTTCAAGCTTGGCAGATGCATCCATAGACAATTAACCCCCTATTGATTTCTTCAATGCCTGGTCTAAATCATATATCAAATCATCTACATCTTCTATTCCGATTGAAAGTCTAATCATATCAGGAGTCACACCAGCAGCCTTTTGATCGCTTTCTGAAAGTTGTGCATGAGTTGTGCTGGCAGGATGAATTACAAGGGATTTTGCGTCTGCAACATTAGCCAGGAGAGAGAATATCTCAAGATTTTCAATGAATTTCTTTCCTGCTTCAACTCCGCCTTTTATACCAAAGGTAAATATGGAACCTGTACCTTTAGGGAAGTATTTTTGTGCAAGGTCATAGTATTTGTTTCCTTTTAAGCTGGGGTAATTCACCCAGGATACAAGAGGATGATTTGCCAGGAAATCTGCAATTTTCTTTGCATTGTATACATGCCTTTCAACCCTTAGGGACAGTGTTTCAAGACCTTGTATCAATAAAAATGAGTTAAATGGGCTAATGGAAGCTCCAGTATCTCTTAAAAGCTGTACCCTGGCTTTTGTAACAAAGGCAACAGCACCTGCAGCTTCAACATATTTTACACCGTGGTAGCTTGGATCAGGCTCTGTAAGTCCCGGGAATTTTCCGCTTCCAGCCCAATCAAAGTTACCGGAATCAATAATTACTCCGCCTATTGATGTTCCGTGTCCTCCGATAAACTTTGTAGCTGAATGAACAACTATATCAGCTCCGAATTCAATAGGTTTTATCAAATAAGGAGTTCCAAAAGTATTATCAACTATAAGAGGTATACCATTGGCATGAGCAATTTTTGCTACAGCTTCAATATCCACTAGATTTATTCCAGGGTTTCCGATGGTTTCGATGTATAAAGCTTTTGTTTTCTCGTTAATTGCTTTTCTAAAGTTTTCAGGATCATCAGGATTTACAAACGTAGTTTTAATGCCCAACTTTGGCAATGTAATTGCAAATAGATTGTATGTACCGCCATATAGGGTGCTTGCAGAGACTATTTCGTCACCTGTGCCGGCAATGTTCAGAATTGAATAGGTTATGGCAGCAGATCCTGAAGCGACTGCCAAAGCAGCTTTTCCGCCTTCTAATGCAGCTATGCGTTGTTCAAATACATCATTTGTAGGGTTCATCATTCTTGTATAAATGTTTCCAGATTCCTTTAATGCGAATAAATTTGCTGCATGTTCTGTATTGTCAAAAACATAAGAAGTAGTCTGGTAAATTGGAACAGCTCTCGAATTTGTTGCAGGATCTGGTTTTTGTCCAGCATGTACCTGAAGTGTATCAAATTTAAACTCTCTTTTACTCATTTAATTTCTCTCCTTTATTCATGATTTTTCCTATATAATTGGTCGGATTTGCGATAAAAATAAAACATAAGATCAATAGCACGTTTCAATGCCGAGTTGTCCTATTCGTTTTATAATACTATAAGTCCAAAGCTTTGTCAAATTCCTCTTTTTCTTATTTTATTCATTACAACTAAGTACAATGCTAATATAACGACTGCTACAACAATTAATACAACTCCTCTGATTATTCCACAGTACATATTTCCTGAAACAAATATTGTTGTAGGCCCATCAGCTTCCATTATGTTTATACTTTGAAATTGATTACCCTTACAAAAAAATAATGCAGTAAAGAAAAAAATTGCAAAACTGAAAATTAAAATAAAATACTTCCAAAAAGCCCACCTACAAAAGAATTTCTTCATATAACACCTTCCGTTACCCTATAAAATTCCAAATCCAAATATTGATAATTATATATTATATACTTTATATACTCAATAACTCAAACATAAATTGCAAAAATATATCAGATAATACTGACAAATAGTGAAGGCATGACTAAGCTCCTATGTAAGGTGATGCTTCAAAGTATAATTCCTCAAATACCTTGTTCCAAAAAGGAGCTCAAGTCAAATGGCTCCTTGGCATTCATTAACGAGAGTATTAGTAAAAAAACTATTGGAAAGTTAGTAAATGGGTATATAATTACAAATATAACAAAATTATCAGGGAGGTAAGAAGCTTATGAGTGAGGTAGTTAAATTTCTTTCAGATGCAGGGACATTTTATGTTGCAACGGTTGACGGCGATAAGCCAAAGGTTAGGCCATTCGGGATAGCGATTGAACATGAAAGCAAAATTTATTTTGTAACAGGCAATCAAAAGGAGGTTTACAAGCAGCTTCAGATAAATCCAAACTTCGAAGTTAGTGCAACATCGAAAGACGGAAGATGGATAAGACTTAAAGGCAAAGCCGTATTTGAAAATAATATTGAAGTTAAGAAAAAAGCTTTTGAAATTTTACCGGTGCTTGCAAGTTTGTACAATACACCAGAAAATCCGATATTTGAGGTGTTCTACATATCAAAAGGGGAAGCTTCAATATACTCATTCACTGACGCACCAAAAACATTAGAGGTATAAATATGTGAGTGCCCTTATTAAAGTTCTTTAACCAGGGCACTCAATTTTGAAAAAATTATAAAGATTGATTTTTTACTCCAGTTAAATCCTTTATTACCTCACCTGCTATAATAAGTCCCACAACTGAAGGGACAAAGGCGTTGCTGCCTGGTACCTGTCTCCTTTGAGTAGATTTACGGTCTGTTCCTGGTGGGCAGATGCATTCGCTGCGGCAGATTGTAGAAATATCTTCTATAGGAGTCATTGCAGGCTCTTTTGAGTAGACAACTTTGAGGCTTTTTATATTGCGGTTGCGGAGTTCTTTTCTCATTGCCTTTGCAAGGGGACAAATAGAAGTTTCATATATATCTGCCACTTCAAATGCAGTCGGATCAAGTTTGTTTCCTGCACCCATTGAGCTTATAATTGGAACATCAAGCTCTTTTGCCTTCATAATCATCTCGATTTTGCCAGTGACTGTATCAATTGCATCAACGACATAATCATACTGAGCAAAGTCAAACTGCCCGGATGTATCCGGCATACAAAATGTTTTATAAGTACTGACTTTTATATCAGGATTGATTTCCTCAACTCGTTCCTTTGCAACATCGACTTTGTATTTGCCTATAGTTTTTCTGGTAGCAATAATTTGACGGTTTATGTTGGTCAGACAGACTTTATCGTCATCAATCAAGTCGAGTGCTCCAATACCACTTCGTGCAAGCGCTTCAACTGTATACCCACCTACTCCGCCAATTCCAAAAACCGCTATACGTGAATTCGCAAGCTTTTCCATAGCTTCCTTGCCAAATAATAATTCTGTTCTTGAAAACTGATTTAACATAAAAGACATCCTTTAAATTTGTGATTTTGACACTATTAAATATATAAAAATACTATTGACTAGTCAACGGGGGTATTATAATTATTTCATTACACGATGTGCAATACATAATCTATCAACCATATGATATTCATCCTTTTTCACAGTATTTCTCTAATTTTAAGGCACAAAAATGTACGTACTTGTAATTTTATTTCCAGGAACATATAATAACAATAAGTTATGATATGCTTGTAAAGAATGGCAATGGTTGCTATTTATCATGAGTAGAATTTATTTAGAGAGAGGGATCAACATGAGTTTTATTAATCTGGCTGAAGAAAGGTATTCTTTACGATCATTTAGCAGCAAACCTGTTGAAAAAGAAAAGCTTGACCTGGTACTAAAAGCAGGGCAGCTTTCTCCAACGGCTTGCAATAACCAACCACAGCGAATTCTGGTTATTGAAAATGATGAGGCACTTGAAAAATTGAAAAAGTGCACACAGTACCATTTTAACGCTCCAATTGCTTTGCTTGTCTGCTATGATAAAAATGCCAGTTGGAAACGTAGGTTTGACGGGGATGATAGCGGAGTTGTGGATGCAAGTATAGTTACTACACATATGATGTTTCAAGCTGCTGAGCTTGGGCTTGGTACTACATGGGTAGGATATTTTGATCCGGCATTGATTATAAAAGAGTTTGGTTTGACTGGGAATATTGTACCGGTTGCGTTGCTTCCAATGGGATATCCGGCAGAAGATGCAAAACCAAATCCTGGACACTACCAAAGAAAATCTATTGATGAAAATGTGTTCTACAACAAGTTTTCATAGCATATAGATAATATATTATGAAAATTCCTAAGTGTTACTTAATCTAAGCTAAATGAAAAGTCCAATTAAGCAGAGCAAATTGATGCTCTGCTTAAAAATATAAATTATATGAAAAACATCCTTTAAATTTAGGTTTAGAGTTTTTATCTATAGCATCCGCAACATTTTTTAACTTTAAGTATTTACATACATAACGTATAATCATCTTAATTATATTAAGATATAATTATATGATTATATGGAGGAATGTAAATGGACAATTTGATAAACTTATTCAGTATTCTTTCAGATAAAACAAGACTACGCATTTTATTGTTATTGCAAAGCAAAGAGCTTTGTGTATGTGAAATTTTTGCTGCTCTTAATATGTCGCAACCAAGAGTGTCCAGACAGTTGGCGATTCTTAAGCAGTCAAAAATAATAAAGGATAGAAGAGAGGGAAAATGGGCTTACTACAGGATTGACGAAAATGACTATTCCAGATACTTGATAAGCATCATTTCAATGATACCGGATTACTTAAAAGATGATCCGGAATTCAATAATGACCTAGCATTGCTTCAGAAGATATCAGACAATAAAAATAAAACTGTAAGTTGTAAATGTTTATCTGGAGGTGAAGAGCATGGAAGATAAGAGGTGTTGTAATTCTAATAAAATAAATTCCAAAAATAAGGTTGCAGGGAATAAGCCCAAAATTAGGGTGTCATCCCAGTCAAGTTCTTTACCTTATACTGCTGAAAAAGGATCCTGTTGTTGTGGTGGCAGCGATCAGGCTGAGGCAGAGCCAATTACACAATATGATAAAAAAGATAACTGGATAACAGGAGAAATAAAAACTCCCAGGGGTAAAGTACCAATAGTTTCGACACAATTGGCATTTAGCGATAGGTTGGGTGGATGGAAAGCCCGTTGGGGAATCAACAGGATGAATTACAAAATAAATCCCGGACTTTATGCTGTCGGAATTCCGGATAATACTTCTCCTGTACTGGTAACTGCCAACTACAAATTGACTTTTGATGCCTTGAGAAAGGAACTGGCAGACATTAATGCATGGATTTTGGTGCTTGATACAAGGGGAATTAATGTATGGTGTGCTGCAGGAAAAGGTACATTTGGTACGAGAGAAATTGTAACACGTATAAATAAGACAAGGCTCCATGAGATTGTATCGCACAGAACGTTGATATTGCCTCAATTAGGAGCACCAGGGGTAAGTGCTCATGAGGTTTCAACCAAAATCGGTTTTAAAGTGGTTTATGGACCTGTAAGAGCGAGTGATATTAAAGAGTTTATTACCTTGGGAATGAAAGCTACGCCTGAAATGCGTACGGTTAAATTTAACACTTATGACCGATTGGTATTGACACCAATGGAACTGGTCAACACTTTTAAGATATGCCTAATGGTTTTAGGCCTGCTGTTTATTCTAAATCTTATTGCTGTTAGATCTTTTGGAGTAATTGACTTATATGCATACATGGGTGCTATATTAGCAGGAACTGTTCTGACTCCGGTACTGCTCCCATGGATTCCAGGCAGGGCCTTTGCGTGGAAGGGATGGTTTTTGGGATTTATATGGGCTATTACTGTGAATATATTGAATGGTTGGCCGTTTTCACCTTCGTATAGCCTTATAAGGTTGTTGGGGTATTTATTGATTTTGCCGTCAATATCTTCCTTTTATGCAATGAATTTTACAGGCTCATCGACATATACTTCGTTATCAGGAGTTTTGAAGGAAATGAAAATAGCTATACCTATAATTATAATAACAATAAGTTCAGGGGTGTTGCTTATTTTGATTGACAGTTTTATAAAGCTTTAAGGAGGGGTATTATGAAGCATCGGTATTTAAAAAATGTTGTATCTTTAAAACTCAATACAGACAAATGCAAAGGATGCGGCAGATGTGCAGAGGTTTGTCCGCATAGGGTGTTTGATTTAAAAAACAGTAAAGCTGTAATAATGGATAAGGATAGCTGTATGGAATGCAGTGCATGTGCAAGGAATTGTCCGTTTGGAGCAATAGAAGTAAAAACTGGTGTAGGTTGTGCGGCTGCGGTTATTACGGGATGGCTGACTGGAACCGAACCAAGCTGTGGTTGCGCAGATGACAATAACAGCGGAGGATGTTGTTAGGAATGGTCATCTCTTTGTGCAGAAGAAACCCTGCCACATGTAGTCGACCCTAAAAATCCTGGTGCCGTAGATGAAATTGTGCACCTTGGTGACTTCTGGAATGAAGAGGGAATGCGCAAAAACCGTGCTGGAATAATTAGGGACAATAATGAAGTGGGAAGGACTTTCAGAAGAGCATACAAGTATATAAAGGGTGCATATCCATTTTATGAGGATAGTGCTGAAATAATAAGCTGGGGTATAGATAATGCAAAGGTTAATGCAGTTACCGAAGAACTTATAGGGAGTTTATTTGGAGATAGGGACGTTGCTTCAAAGGAAGGCAAGGTAAGACGTCTTTTTGCAAGTGCAATAACTCCAAAAGGGTATGAAAACTATCTTTCTACTGTATTAAATACCAACAAGGTTTATGTTGTGAAAGGAAAGGCTGGAACCGGTACGGAGAAAGTTCTTTCAAAGATTATGGATACAGCAGTTGCAAAAGGATATGATGTTGAAGCTTATTATTGTGCATTAAACCCTCAAAAGCTTGAGCATTTGGTAATACCTGAACCGGGAATTTCATTAACTACATCAAATGAGTATCATAATAATGATGTTAAAGCAGTTGAAGAAATCAATCTTGATAACTACATCGATCAGGACTTACTAGATAAATATAAGAATGAATTAGAATTTAACAATAAAGAATTTGACTCAATTATGGATACTGCAATACTTACTATTGCAAAGGCTAAGGCAATTCATGATGATATGGAAGCTTACTATATACCTAATATGGATTTTGAGGCAATTCAAAGATGTTTCGAATCAACACTGGCAAGAATTCTTGAGTATGCAGAGGAGTTTGAATAATATTGTATTTCTAGAAAAAGAAAAAAATCTGCAATAGATAAGGAGTAGCCGAAGTTATATTGTCAGCATTCCCAAAAAACAGAAACAATTGTAATATGATTGTTTCTGTTTTTTTATTTAAATACTTGCGAAAATGTAGATTTAGATATAAAATTTTATTAGCTCGCTTTATTAATAAATACCAATCCTATCTATGAAGTTATTCTATCTAGCTATGCATTGTCTAAACGATTCTAGTGTATTTATATTTTATGATGAGTAAACAGAGACGCTAAATATTCTATTAAAGTTGCTTTTAACGAACTTACTAGAATATTAGAAAATAAATAAATGAAAATTAAGGGGGTAGTTTAATGAAAACTAGGGGTTTTATATCACTAGTGACGGTGTTGGCGTTTTTGACCTCAGCACTGCTATTTGGCAACGTTTCAGCTTTTACAACTGAGGAGGAGGCAAGTATTTTTCCGTTTGCTAAAGGATTTGAAGATGGGTCACTATCAGGAATTAGGATAAAGAATTCAGAAACTAATTCAATAGACACAAGTGTTGCACATGACGGGACAAAGAGCCTAAAAGTTGCAAACAGAAATTTTTACTGGGAAGGTCCCCAAATTAATCTTATGGGGAAGCTGAAAAAAGGCGAGACTTATAACTGTTCAACATGGGTATATCAGGAAAGTGGAGAAACTCAAACTTTCAGGTTAACAGCATACAGTTGTGATGATACAAGTGATAATCTTTATGAGGGCAGGTTTTATACAACTATTGATGAAAACTTGGCAGTTCCGAGTGGAGTATGGACAAGACTTGAAGGGTTATATACATACAATTATGAGGGAACAGCCGTAGATTCAGTAATATATATCGAAGCAACTAATATAGATTTTGACTTTAATGTTGATGATATAGTTATTGCAGGTCCTTCTGTTGTTAACAGCGGGTTTGAAGATGGAAAAACTGAAGGTTGGGCATCAAATGGAGCAGCAACACTCTCTGCAAGCACTGATGTTGCTAAAAGCGGTGACTACAGCATGAAAGTTGCAGGAAGAAATAATGTATGGGAAGGTCCGGTAGCGGACTTGACAGACACGCTGATAAAAGATCAGACTTACACTGTTTCAGCATGGGTATATCAGGATAGCGGAGAAGCCCAGACTTTTAGACTTACTTCTTATAGCAGGGATGACTCAAGCGATAACGCTTATGATGGAAAATTCTATAAGACAGTAGCAGAAAATCTTAGTGTCCCAAGCGGGGAATGGACAAGATTAGAAGGGTTTTATACCTACACATATACAGGTACACCTATGGCGCTGACTTTCTATGTGGAATCGCCTAAACTTGGTTTTGATTTTTATGTAGATGATGTCGTTATAGCAGGAAAAGTAAAGTCAAATGATGCTTCTCCAATAATATGTGATGCAGGATTTGAAGGAACCTTTGACGGATGGGCTGCTCAGGGTACAGGTAAAGATGCAACTCTTTCGATTAATGAATCTACAGCACATGACGGTATTAATAGTCTTCTGGTTACTGGAAGGGCAGATACATGGCAGGGAGCAAGATTTGATCTGAAGGGTAAAGTTACAAAAGGTCAGGTAATTGATATGTCCATGTGGGTTTACCAGACAACAAAAGAAACACAGCAAATTAGGGTGTCAGTTTGCTCTGATTCAGATGGAGATCCTGTTTATACCACATTAGCTGTGGATAATGCTGTACCTGTTGGTACATGGGTAGAGCTTAAAGGAACGTATACTGTAAATTATACAGGAGATGTTGAGCAGCTATTCATCTATGTTGAGTCAGGTAATGCAACAATGGATATCGGCATTGATGATGTACTGATAACTGGTTCGCCTGTTGATGATAAAGGTATTGAAACAGATATTCCTTCATTGAAGGATGTTTTTGCAGATTATTTCCCAATTGGGGTTGCTGTACCATCTTCAGCATTTGATAATAAACTCCAGTCAGATCTTATTAAAAAGCATTTTAACAGTATTACAGCAGAAAATGATATGAAACCTGTTTCAATGCAGCCAATAGAAGGTAGCTTTAGCCTTGATAAAGGAGATCGATTTGTTGAGTTTACACAGGAAAACGGGATGCGCCTGAGAGGCCATACTTTGTGCTGGCATCAGGCAGTGCCAAATTGGATATTTGTTGATGACAAAGGTGAAACTGTAACAAGAGATGTTCTTTTGGAGAGATTGAAGACACATATTGAAACATTAATTAAGCATTATGGTGATAAGGTTGAAGTTTGGGATGTTGTAAATGAAGCTATCGGAGATAGTCAGCCCTATGGACTTAGAGACTCAAAATGGAGACAGATTATAGGTGATGATTATTTAGAAAAGGCGTTTGAATATGCGTATGGAGCGCTTGTTGATGCTGGGCTTGAAGGTAAAGTAAAGCTTTACTACAATGATTACAACAATGAAGAGAATCCTCTTAAGAGGGAAGCAATTCTTGAACTTGTGAAAGAATTAAAGGAAAAAACTAAGATAGATGGAGTAGGCTACCAATGTCATATTGGTATAGATTTTGGTTCTGTTGAAGGTATAAGGGAAACACTTAAAGGTTACCTTGATTTAGGACTTGAAGTTGAAATTACAGAATTGGATATGACAGTATATAAGAGCTTTACTGAGGCTGATGCACCTATAACTGAAGAGCAGTTAATCAGACAGGCGTACAAATTTAAAGATCTTGCAGAAATGTTAAAAGAACTTGATTCACAGTACCCTGATAAAATCAAAGGTGTGACTTTCTGGGGTTTAAAAGATGATATGACATGGCTGAACTATTTTGTAGATGGCGGAAGAATAGATGCACCGTTACTTTTTAACAAGGAAGGTAAAGCTAAATATGCATACTGGGGATTTGTAGATGCTAGCAAACTTCCTGTATTTGTAAATCATGCTATGACGTTTAAAGGAACTCCTTCTGTTGACGGAGTGGAAGAGAATGTATGGAATATAGCAAAGGGTATTGATATTAAGGACTTAAACGGACAGGTAAGAGGAAACTGTAAAACTCTCTGGGATGATAAGGGGTTATATGCTTATTTAAAGGTGAAAGGTACTCCTTCAAAAGCTGAGTTCTTTGTTGATGAAGACAATAGTAAGGATGAAAGAAATGAAGCAGAAGATAAATCCTTCAGTATTACAAGTTCTGGTGAAATTACAGGCACAACTAATGCGGTTGTGAAGCAGGAAGACGGATATTATATGTTCGAAATTTACATGCCTTTCACAAATGCTCCATCAGATAAAGTTGGCTTTGATGTAAGGTTAAACTTTGGTGAGGGCGAAAAAGTTGAGCTTGTGAGCTGGAACGATATAAAGAATACTCAGGACAGTGATACTTCTGGTTATGGAGTATTAAGCATGGTGAATCCGGAATATACTGAAGCTATTAAAGGAACACCAGCAGTTGACGGTGAAATTGACAGTGCCTGGGCTAGTGCAAATAAGATTTCTACAGATATTGTTACACAGGGAACAGCACCTGCCAAAGCTAGTGTCAAGACTATGTGGGACGAAAATTATCTGTATGTTTTGGCAGAAGTAGCAGATACATCATTAAGCGATGTAAGCGAGAACCCATGGGAACAGGATTCAATTGAGTTCTTCGTTGATGAAAACAATGGCAGGACTTCAGAATACGAATCCGATGATGCTCAATACAGGGTTAACTTCAACAACAAACAATCCTTTGGAGGCAATTGTGTTCAAGATGACTTTATTACAGTGACAAAGGCTGTTTATGATGGAGATGCTGTAAGTGGATATCTTGTAGAAGCTGCAATTCCATTTAACACAATTAGCGGAAATTCCGGATATATTATGGGGTTTGATCTGCAGGTAAATGACGATTCAAATGCTGATGGAATAAGAGAGGGAATGTCAAACTGGAGTGATGCAACAGGAGTTGGCTATAAGAATACTGAAGCATTTGGTCTCTTGAAGCTTGTTGATAGCAGTAATACAAATACTGTATCAGGATATATCAAGTCCGACTTTATTTATCAGCAAGAAAAGGCTGGAGAGATAGAGTCTGGTTTTGTAGTTGAAATAGTTGGAACAGGTTTGAAAGCTGAATCAGTTAATGGATATTTTGAAATATCGGGTGTGCCTGAAAATGCAGAAGGATATACGTTGAAGATTACAAAGCAAAACTATTTGGCAAGAGAAATTAAAGGTGTTGTTGTTACAGGCAATACTAGTATTTCAACTCAAAGTTCACCAGTTATGATGTGGGTTGGAGATGTTGAAATTAATGGAGTTCAAGATAATTCTATAAATATGGCTGACATAATGTTTGTTTGCAAATCATACAATACAGTAAAAGGTAGCGATAAATATAGAGCTGGTAGCGATTTAAACAAAGATGGTGCTGTCAATATGGAAGATATAGTTATCGTAGGAAAACACTTTAATAAAACTTCTGCAAGTTACAAATAATATGCAGATAAACAGCTAATTATATTTTCAGCATTTTAAGCTTAAAGAAAGGGTACCCTGGATTTTAACACAGGGTACTCTTTTTTAGTTTGGTAAGAAAGTTAGTTTTTTATAGTGAACTTTTTGCCGATATAAAACGTATTATCAATATAAAATAAATAAAGATTGTTTTATAAAACAGAATAATGAGGTAGGGCAAATGGACGAACAACTTTTAAAAAAGGTACGAAAAGGAGACCAGAATGCTTTAGCTGAGTTGTTATATGACAACTACGAAATTGTGTATAAGTACCTGTATAAGTTTACATTTGACAAATCACTTTCTGAAGATCTGGTTCAGGAAACGATGGTTAGGGCTATTGTAAAGATAGAATTTTATGATGAAAAGAAGTCAAAGTTTTCCACGTGGCTTATAACTATTGCACAGAATATATATGTTGACTATCTAAGGAAGAAAAAAGTTGAGAACAGGTACATGGACCAAAGTGAAAAGGTACTGGAGGAAAAAATCGAAATAGGCATTTATAGTGATGATGATTCCATAAACCGTATTCTGGACGCTTTGGCAAGGCTGGATGATATTACACGGCTGCCACTATTGCTAAAGCACTACTATGGATTTTCCTATGAGGAAATTGCAAATAAAATGTCTATACCTCTAGGAACTGTGAAATCAAGAATTCACAATGGGTTAAAAGTTCTGAGAAAGGAGTTGGGATATGATGGGGAATGAGGATGAAAAAATCATTCAGGAAATGAAAGACACATTGAATTATGTAGATGACAATCTACCTGTAAACAAGCCTGGAATAGGGAATTTTAAATTATTGGTTTCGCAGGTTGAAGAAAAGAAAAGGTATTGGAAGAATATTGAGCTATTAGTGTTTTTGATTGTTGCTGTTACTGTATTGAGCGTTTCATCAGGCATATTATTTTTAAATATCACGTTATTTATGTCTTTACAGGCAGCAGCATTTGTAACTATTCCAATAAGCGTTTTAGTATGGTTTAAACACCATTTTGGAAGGGTGAATAATTAATGGAAATTTTAAATGCTTTAAATACGAAAATATATGGAATGCCGGTGTATTCTTATATTTTGGTGGCAGCAATACTACTGACGCAGGCAACATGGCTTTTTATTGATGCCAGAAAGAGAAATGCGAAGCATTGGTTCTGGGGAATTATTGGTCTTATACGTTTTCCTGAGCCCTTAATATTCTATTTGTTTTTTGTAAGAAAAATTCATAAAAGAACGAAAGGAGAATAGTTTTATGACTGAATTTAAAGAAGCGCTACCATTTATTATTCCGTTTTTGCTAATAAACTGGACACTTATAATTGTAGCAATGGTAGATCTGGTGAAGAGAAAAAAGGTGAGGTTTGGTAACAAATGGATATGGGGAGCAATCATACTTTTTATCAATATGCTTGGGCCGATAATTTACCTTTTGGCCAGAGGAGATGATGAATAATGCTTGCAGTTGAGACCAATAAACTTACTAAAAGATTCAATAGCTTTAGTGCAGTTGACGGGCTTGACCTAAGAGTGCCGGAAGGATCGATATATGGTTTCTTAGGTCCTAACGGAGCAGGAAAGACGACAACTATAAAAATGCTGCTTGGTCTATCAAAGCCAACATCCGGTGATATAAAGCTCTATGGTAGGGATGTTACCTTCGGAAGTCTTAAAAACCGTATGGATATTGGCTTCCTTCCAGATGTACCTTCGTTTTATGATTGGATGAAGCCGAAAGAATTTTTGTATTTTTGCGGAAATCTTTTCTCTATCGATAAAAAAGTGTTGAATGATAGGGTTGATAATTTAATTGAACTGGTTGGGCTTGAAGAAGTGAATAAAAAGATAAAGGGTTTTTCAAGAGGTATGAAGCAAAGGTTAGGAATTGCCCAGGCGCTTATAAATGATCCAAAGGTAATATTCCTTGATGAGCCCACGTCTGCTTTAGATCCTATAGGCAGAAAGGATGTAATGGACATAATTGGAAAATTGGCAGGAAGGGTTACGGTCTTTTTTTCCACGCATATCCTCTCTGACGTTGAGAGGATATGTGATAGGGTTGTAATACTGGACAAAGGAAAAATGCTTATTGAAGACACTATACCAAACTTACGGCAAAAATATTCGAGGCAGGGAATTGAGATTGAAGCAGATGAGTCGGAGAACTTTAACGAATTTTTATCTTTGCTTTCAAAGCAAAAATGGGTAGATAGTACGGAAATACCTGAAAGAGGAAAAGTTAAAGTTTTGGTAAATAACCTTAGCGATGCGCAAATAAATATGACTGCATTATTGACAGAGAAAAAGGTTAGGCTAAAGAAATTTATGATCCTCGAGCCTTCACTTGAGGATATATTCTTAAAGGTGGTGAGCAAATCGTGACAGGTTTTACGTTCTTTATAAAAGAATTAAAGGAAATAATTAAAACACAGAAGATATTTATAATTCCTTCAATTTTTTTGTTAGTTGCTTTTTCAAGTCCCTTAAGTGCAAAATATATTAACGAGATACTTAAGATGGCGGGAGGTAATATTAATATAGTGCTTCCTGAACCCAAATTTACAGATTCATATGCCCAGTTTTTCAAAAATTTTAATTCTATGTGTCTTTTTGTTATGGTACTATCCTTTATGGGCGTGATTGTTGATGAAAGAGTTAGAGGATCTATGATCCTTGTGCTTACAAAACGGGTATCGAGAACTCAGTTTATTGTCAGCAAGTTTACTGCAGCTGTAACTTTTTATACTTTATCGTTTATAGTATCTGTAGGAGCTTGCGTATATTACACATACCTGCTTTTTCCGACTTTTTATCACGAAAATTTATGGGTTAGCTTTCTAATATTTTGGCTTTACGGTGTATTTATTATATCAATTACTGTTTTTGCAAGCACTATAACCAAAACACATATGATGGCTGGAGTAATAGGTATTATAGGTCTATTAGCTATCCCACTGATTGCATTTATTCCAAAGATAGGAAAGTATACGCCCGGAAAACTAAGCGAACTTAGTACAAATATCCTGTTAGGAGTAAATCAGGCAAGTGAGGCATTGATACCTTTTATCGTAACAGCAGCTTTGGTTATTGTGCTTATAATTCTAAGTGTCGTAACTTTTAAAAGGCAGGAAATATAAATACTTATATCCATAACATGATTTTGCCCAGGGTTTGCCGCACTAATTGCTCATGCAACCTGGGCCTTTTTGGGTAAAATAAGGCACTATCCTACTATTCTTTGAATCATGGTGTTGTGAGCAAGTTCCTCAAATTCATCATTTAGCTTCTGTAGAGATACAAAATCCTTGTATTTTTGTTTCAAAGCAAGTGAAATCAGGTGATCTGTAAATATCGGATTTTTAGGGAGCAAGCTTCCGTGTGAATATGAGCAAAACACATTTTTATAGGTTGCTCCTTCAAAACCGTCCTCACCATTATTTCCATTACCTTTTACAATTCTCCCGAGGGGTTTGACATCTGGACCGAGATAAGTTCTTCCTGAATGGTTTTCAAACCCTACAATTTTGCCATCGTAGTTCTCTGACTTAAGAAATTCGCACTCAAAGCAAAAGTTACCTATCATTCTTTCTTTACCGCCAATAGTCCACAGGTCAAGTGCTTTTAAGAACTCAATTTCTTTTCCGTCCCAGGTTTTGTAGTAGTTGCCAAGTAATTGATACCCTCCGCAAATAGCAAGGAATATCTTGTTATTTTGTATGGCGTTTTTAATTTCATTTCCCTTTTGATTTAGCACATCATCCTGGATTATTTCCTGTTCATAGTCCTGACCGCCGCCAAGAAATACAATATCAAAGTTTTCGGCATTAAACTCGTCACCCATACTGATATCAGATATAGTAACGTTAATTCCTCTCCATTGTGCGCGTCTCTTTAAGGCGATGATATTTCCCCTGTCTCCGTAGAGATTTAATAAATCAGGGTATAGGTGACATATATTTAGCTCATACATAACTATTTCCAAAACTCCTTTAATCCATATTTTTTCTTGAGAAGTTTTCTCATATCAAGCATGGCTGTATAAGTTGGGAGAATATAAAAGCTATGCCCGTTTTTAGTATTCGAAAGTCCTTTTTCAAGGAGCTCTTCATAGTCTTTTACTATTTGAATTTTGTTGCTGTAAATACCGGCATATTTGAGCCTGACAGCCATATCTTCGGCTCTTATTCCGGATACATAAAAGTTGTCAATTATCTTTTGAGCCTCTTCAAGCTTTTCAAAATCAACGTCCCACAGCCAGGAAATATCTGTTCCGTCTGCAAGTTTATCATTTATAAGAAACGCAATCTGCATATTTTTCTCTTCGGTTAAAAGAAAACTCAAAACCTGATTAAATCCTGTCGGGTTTTTAACCAATATAATCTTTATGGTTTTACCGTTAGTTGTAATAGTCTCCATTCTGCCAAAGCCGCATTCAAAGTTTTCCAGAGCTTCGACGAGGTTACCGGCAGGTAAACCCAATACAGTTCCGCAGGCGGCAGCTGCCAGTGCATTATATATGTTATAAAGTCCAGGAAGGTTGATTTTAGCCTGCAAAATTTCGTTCTTATCCGTACTTTTGTCAGAGACTACTGAGAATAATACATTTGAATAGGAACTGTTGAGTTCATCAACTTTAACACAGGTTATCTGGGTATCAGGATGGCGGTAACCGCACGAACTGCACGCAAAGCTGCCAAGGTGCCCGTATACATGACTTTCATAGTCATATCTGGTCTTGCAGTAAATGCAGAACATAGCATCAGAGTTAACCAGTTTTTCTTTAGCCTCATACGCTTCGCTTGCGAACCCGTAATAAGTTACTTCCTTATCAGTATCCTTTCCTAAAGAAGCACATAAAGAATCATCTGCATTTAAAATAAGCTTTGTCTTACTTGACTTTTGAATTCCCGATCTTACATTATTTAATGTAGAATATAATTCACCATATCGGTCCAACTGGTCTCTAAAAAAGTTTGTAACCACAAGAACGTCAGGATCTACATAGTTGGCAACGACATTGAAAGCTGCTTCATCGACTTCTATAAGGGCTATAGGTGCCTTTCCCCTGCCTTTGAGATTAACGGAGTCAATAAAAGTGGTAACAATTCCACCAAAGAGATTCGCTCCTGACTTGTTTGTAATATAATCCTTGCCATTTACTTTAAGAATTTCACCGATTATCCTGGTAGTTGTTGTCTTACCATTTGTTCCTGTGACCATTATAATTTTAAAATCTTTAGAAATAACCTTAATTACATCTGGATAGAGCTTTCTGGCGATTTTACCTGGAAGCGTTGTACCTCCGCTTTTAAATATTCTAAGGATAAAAATCAGTATTTTTGTTATTAGTATTGTAAAAGTAAGTCTTAGATTCATGACAGCCCCTGATTCTAAGGAATAGCTGAAAACAAAGCTAAAGTTATAACTTCAGTATTCCTGTGATTTAATATTTTTACATTATAACATAAAGGGTTATATTATGTACAAATATTTTATAGGAAAGTATTTCCTAAAAAAAATAATTGATACGTTATTTTTTAAGTGATAGAATGTTGTAGATAAAACACAATGTGCCAATAAGTTTTCACACTCAGGTGGGTGTGAAATAGGACCAAGACCCATAGACTTGCATTTGAAGGCAATAAGGAAGATGGGAGTCAAGGTGCACGACGCTCTTCATGGTTTTATATACTGTGAGGCGGAAAAACTTAAAGGTGCAGATATACAGCTTGATTTTCCAAGTGTAGGGGCTACTGAGAATATAATGTTAGCTGCTGTGTTTGCTGAAGGAGATACAATTATTCGGCATGCAGCGAGGGAGCCGGAGATTGTAGATCTCCAAAAGTTTCTTAACAGTATGGGCGTTGATGTGACAGGTGCAGGTACTAGCATTATCAGGATAAGAGGAAGCAGCAAAAGGTTAAACAACGTTGAGCATAATGTAATTGCTGACAGAATAGTTGCTGGTACATATTTAGTCGCCGCTGGGATTACCGGTGGAGATATTACTCTTAAGAATGTTTCGGCAGAACATATAATACCTGTTATTAGTTACTTAAGAGAATGTGGCTGCCGAATTAACACAAAAAAAACTACAATGCATATTTCGGGTCCAACAAGACCCAGGTCAATTGATATAATAAGAACTTTGCCTTATCCGGGATTTCCAACGGATATGCAATCACAGTTCATTTCATTGCTTTCTATAGCACGTGGAACAAGTATTTTTGTTGAGACGATTTTTGAAAACAGATATAAGCATGTTGAAGAACTTATGAGAATGGGAGCGAATATAAAACTTGAAGGACGTCTTGCGGTGATAAAAGGTGTAAAGGAACTTACAGGAGCAACAGTAACTGCAAGAGACTTAAGAGGAGGAGCTGCTCTGGTATTGGCCGGCCTTGTAGCTGAAGGCACGACAGTTATCAGTGGCATCAAGCATATTGACAGAGGATATGAGAATATTGAAGATAAACTGTCCAAAGTCGGAGCCTTAATTTTGAGAGAAGAATAAAGGGGTTAGTGCTTTGAAAGAAAAATATATTGATGGTGAGAGCGGTTCACAAAAGGAAATAAGAGGGAAGTACAAAAGAAAAACTAAAAAAAAGCGAAAAAGAGCATTAAAGTTCGTAAGATTTCTTCTGCTAACTGTTTTAAGTGCTGCAACTTTAGTGCTCCTTGCGCTGTCTCCTTTATTTAATATTAAATGGATTGAAGTTTCTGGCAATAATCATTATAATGATAATGAAATAACTGAAGTATCCAATTTAATAATGGGAAATAACTGGTTTAGGACAAATGGGCTTGATTTTAAAAGTATAGTACTGTTTAGGTCAATCCAATCGGAGAAAAGTATAGAGCAAAATCGTCCTTATATAAAGAAGGTTTTTGTTAAATTGGGTTTTCCTAATGGAGTTAATATAAATGTTACAGAGAGAGAGCCTATTGCTATTATCCCATATTCGGATTCAAACTTGCTTATCGATGCAGAAGGGTATATACTGGACTCGAAAAAAGATGTTTCGAAGTACAGATTACTCCGTATACAGGGGTTAGACCTTGATAATTGTGAATTGGGACAAGCTGTAAATGCGGAAGATAAAAAGAAATTCAACAAATTCAAGATGGTTATTGAAGAGATTAAAAAGGTTGACAATGACAAAGTATATGATAGCAGCAAAGCAATTTTGAAACATGTGAATTATATTGATGTTTCCGATTTGGACAACATATGTATTTCACTGGACTCAAGGGTTAAGGTCAACCTTGGGAATTATAAAGAGGTTGGAAGCTACAGGTTGAGTTTTCTAAGAGAAGTTTTCTTCAATAAACTTCAAGAAACGGATAAAGGGTATCTGGATTTTACAACAGGCAATAGACCTAATTTTATTCCAGATAAATAGGAGGACATATTATGTTACCTTTGCTTGGTTTGATTATTGGTATAGTTTTAGGGATTTTTATCCCATATGACATCCCCGCAGCATATTCGAATTATGTAGCTATTGCAATACTGGCAGCGTTGGATTCAGTATTTGGAGGCGTATTAGCAACACTTCAAAAAAAGTTCAATTTGAGTGTATTTCTTACCGGCTTTTTCGGAAATGCTATATTAGCTGCGATATTGGCTTACATAGGTGATAAACTTGGAATACAGTTATATCTTGCTGCGGTATTTGCTTTTGGAAATAGATTATTCTTGAATTTTGCAATTATTCGTAGAATACTATTGAATAAACTTTCAAAAAAAGATAATATAATAAATAATACTGAAAGTTAAGTAAAAAATTATCTTTATTGTGAGTTAATTTAAATGAAAATTTTACTGGTGATATAAAGCTGTACCCTGCGGGTTCATGTTTTTAATTACGGGAGGTTCACATAAGTGGGAAATATAATTGGTTGCGTCGATATAGGATCTTCAAAAATATGCACATTGATTGCCAGAGCCAGCAAAACTGGTGAGATGGAAGTTTTGGGAAAGGCTATGGAGCCATGTAATGGCGTAAAGAAAGGTATAATTGTTGATATAGAAAGTACAGCAGTTTCGATTAGGAATTGTATTGAAAGAGCTCAGGCACTTGCAAATATGGAAATCGATTCTGCATATGTGAATATAATGGGAATGCACGCCAGTATCATACATAATAGGAGCAGCGTGAATATTTCCAGTGAAGACAAGGAAATTTCCTTAGATGACGTTGAGAACGTTTTACAAAGTGCGGAGAAGGTAAAGTTGCCTGAAGACCGTCAGGTTATAGATGTTATACCGATACAGTATATCGTAGACGGTTATGATGAAATAGTCGACCCTGTAGGCATGTCAGGTGTTAAGCTGGAAGTCGAGGCAGATGTAATTGCAGGAAAGATTACTTTTGTTCAGAATATATTAAAGAGTATGGAAAAGGCTGGCTTAAGAGTAAACGGTTTTGTTGTGGAAGCTTTGGCTTCTGCAGAAATTGTGCTTACTCCGGAAGAAAAAGAGATGGGAGTTATACTTATTGACATTGGCGGCAGTATTACCAATGTATCTGTTATCAAGAATAAGCGTTTGGTCTTTTATGATGCAATTCCTGTCGGTGGAGACCATATTTCCAATGATATTTCCATAGGGCTGAGAATTCCTCATCAGGAGGCGGAAAAGCTTAAGCGGGAATATGAGCTTGCTCTTACATCTTTGATTAAGAATGACCATGAGATTACTGTAAATGAGATAAATGAGAATAGAAAGATAAACATAAAGGTTTCAGAAGTAATTGAAATAATCGAAGCAAGAGTGCATGAGATTTTTTCAATTTGCAGGGAACAACTTAAAGAGGCTAATGTTTTGGAAGGCTTTGGCAAGGGCATTGTCTTGTCGGGCGGAGGTATTTCCTATATTGATGGAAATATGCAGCTTGCGTATGAAGTGTTTGATTTGCCTGTTAGAGTGGCATCATATAATGTTTCAAATGTAACAAAGCCTGAATTTTTAATATCGGTTGGGACTGCAAAATATATTGTAAATAGGTTTGGTGCAAGCAATACAGGTTGTGAAGTCAAAAAGCAAAAAAAGAATAAGGGAAAAAATACTGGTGGATTCTTTAGAAAATTAGCAAATCTTTTTAATGGTTTGTTTTAACATTTTAGTTCTTTTTTTCGTTGTACAATGGTATGGACTTAGTTTATAATTGACGTATAAATCTTTAGCCTGCAAGTTTTGCTAAAGGTTTTAAACTTATTAAAAACATCCTTGCACAAATCCAAATATTAATATATTATTAAATATTGAGAGAATAGGATTGACAAATGTAAATATAACTGTAACTGATGAAAATTACTATAAATGTTATACAGGATATTTCGGGAACAGATTTTGTCTATTAGTGTTGTGTTATTACAAAAGAATAAGGAGGGGGACTTACATTGTTGGAATTTGATATTGATCTTGAACAATTTGCCCAGATAAGGGTTATAGGTGTTGGCGGTGGCGGTAACAATGCTGTAAATAGAATGATAACTGCAGGACTTCGTGGGGTTGAATTTGTAGCTGTAAATACTGATAAACAGGCTTTATTTTTGTCAAAGGCAAATACTAAAATCCAGATAGGGGACAAGCTTACAAAAGGTCTTGGAGCAGGTGCAAACCCTGAAATTGGAGAAAAAGCTGCAAATGAAAGCAAGGATGAAATAGCACAGTCTATAAAGGGTGCTGATATGGTTTTCGTTACTGCCGGTATGGGTGGCGGAACAGGAACAGGAGCAGCTCCTGTAGTTGCTTCGGTAGCAAAGGAAATGGGAATACTTACAGTTGGCGTTGTAACTAAGCCGTTTATGTTTGAAGGAAGAAAAAGAATGCAGCATGCGGAGAGAGGCGTTGAGACTCTCAAAGGAGTAGTTGATACATTAGTTACAATACCAAACGACAGGCTACTTCAGGTTGCAGAAAAGAAGACTTCTATAGTGGATGCCTTCAGAATTGCAGATGACATATTAAGACAGGGTGTACAGGGTATATCCGACCTGATTGCAGTACCAGGACTTGTAAATCTTGACTTTGCAGATGTTAAGACTATTATGCTGGATACTGGTTTGGCACATATGGGTATTGGAAGAGCATCAGGGGAAAATAGAGCGGAAGAGGCTGCAAAACAGGCTATCCTAAGTCCTTTGCTTGAAACTTCAATTGAAGGTGCTCGCGGGGTTCTTTTAAATATTACTGGTGGACCTGACCTTGGACTTTTTGAAGTTAATACTGCTGCAGAACTTGTGCAAAAATCAGCAGATCCTGATGCAAATATTATCTTTGGTGCGGTTATTGACGAGAATTTGAAGGATGAACTTTTAATTACCGTTATAGCGACCGGATTTGACAAGGTTCCGGTTTTAAGAAAAACTGAAAAAGTTGTTGAGAAAGTTGCTGTGACAAGTACTAGAACTACAGAGAAAATTCCAGAGCCTCAGCCTGTTTCAGATGAACTGGAAATTCCAACTTTCCTTAGAAGGAATAGATTTAAATAAGTGTTGTGTATAATACCTAAATAGGTTTTATTACAAAGGCCCTAGAGCATATTTGATATGCTTTAGGGCTTTTTCCATTTAGCCTCTTTAAGTGAAATGAAAGAGTGAAAAACTGAGGGACTCGCTGCCCCGAGGTTTTTATTTTTTAACGTTAAAAAGCACTAGATTTTTGTCATACGAAAAATTTTTCTGCAGTGAGGTTTTGACAAATTATATGTTAATTAATTTGTATAATTAATAATAAAAATACATGCTTATGCATATAAGTTAATAAGGTATGCAATTAGTTGAGGTTTTATGTTACTTGAAGCAGGTTAACAAAGGGTAAGCCATTTCTTACTTACAGGGGGGAAAAGAGTGGAGATATTTCTTGATGTACTTTTACTTGAAAACATAGTAATGAACTATTTGATTCTTCTAATGACTGCTAAATTTTCTAAAAATAAAATATCCCATTTGAGGCTATTTCTAGGTGCCACAGTTGGAGCTCTTTATGTTGCAATCCTGGTTGTTTTTCCAAGCTTGAAGGGGTATTATACTACAATTGCTAAAATTGCTCTATCATTTGCAATTGTTGCAATTGCCTTTTCATTCGAACGGTTTGGTGCATTTTTCAAGACGCTGGCGATTTTTTATATATCTACATTCATTTTTGCAGGAGCAGGTTTTGCCTTCCTCTATTTTAACCAGAGCGGAGGTTTTGTGAGAAATGGGTTTTTCTATGTTTACTGGAATTCGAAGTGGACTGTGATGCTTTTAGGAATTGCTACAGCGGGAATCATAGTTAAAATATTCTGGGATATCATACAGGGCAGATTGGTGAGGGATAGGCTGCTTATACCTCTAAAAGTTGCATTTGAGAATGGAGCAATAGACCTGTCTGCATTAGTGGATACCGGTAATGCTTTGTATGATCCGCTGACGCATGTGCCTGTAGTTGTAGTTGAATTTAATGCAATAAAAAGTATTTTGCCTCAAGAGATACAGAATATCTTTGAAGAGTCAAAAGAGAATGACCTGGTATGTGTAACTAGGATTGTCTCGGATTCCAGCTGGTTTTCAAGGTTCAGGCTTATTCCATTTACATCACTTGGAAAAGATAACGGTATGTTGATAGGCTTTAAACCAGATTATATAGAGGTTGGAGAAAATACTGAAAAGAAGGGGGTAACTGACGTGATTATCGGCATCTATAATAGGGCTCTTTCTAAAAGTGAGAACTATAATGCACTTCTAGGTCCAGAATTGGTGTAAAAAATGTACCCAAAAATGTATTGAAAGGAGAAAGTATAATGTTTCTTTTTAAGAAGGTAAGACTTTTTTTCTGGATCAAGTATATTAATCTTTTGGAGAAGTTCAAGATTCATAAAAATTTCCCAGTATATTATATTGGCGGAAGTGAAGCATTACCCCCCCCGCTAAGCAATGATGAGGAAAGCTATTTGCTAAACAAGCTCGAAAAGAATGATTATGGGGTTAAAACAATTTTGATTGAAAGAAACTTAAGATTGGTAGTGTATATAGCCCGCAAGTTTGAAAATACGGGTGTAGGAGTTGAGGATCTGATTTCAATAGGGACAATTGGGTTAATTAAGGCTATAAATACCTTTAATCCTAGCAAGAATATTAAGCTTGCAACATATGCCTCACGATGTATAGAAAATGAAATACTTATGTATCTTAGAAGAAATAATAGGATGAAGACAGAAATATCTATTGATGAGCCGCTAAATATCGATTGGGATGGAAATGAATTGCTTCTTTCAGATATTTTAGGTACAGAAAATGATTTGATTCATAGAAGTATCGAAGATGAGGTAGATAAGGAACTGCTTAATACTGCAATGAAGAAACTATCTATGAGAGAAAAAAAGATTATGGAATTGAGGTTTGGGCTTTCTAACGGGGGAATGGAGAAAACACAGAAAGAAGTAGCTGATATGCTTGGGATTTCCCAGTCATATATATCCAGACTAGAGAAAAAAATTATATGCAGGCTTAAAAAAGAAATCAGCAGAATGATATAAAGGTATTCATATGTAAGAAGTGAACTATTGTTTGTATAAACTGTTAGTTATATGGTGATGTAATAAATTAACAATAAAAAATGAGGCTAGTTTTCCCAATAATTAAGAATCTTGTCAAGGTATTTTGTGAAAATTTTGTGAGCTTTTTAGCAGTATAAAAATAACCTCCATGGCAATAATGATACTGACTTCAATTTACTGCCGGGAGGTTTTTCTATGCTAATCAATAAAGTTGAAATATGCGGTGTGAACACATCAAAGTTACCAGTACTAACCAATGACCAAAAGAAAGTACTCTTTGAGCGGATGCATAAAGGTGATACTTCGGCAAGAGAAGAATTTATAAAAGGTAATTTAAGACTTGTACTTAGTGTTATTCAAAGATTTAACAATAGAGGTGAATATGTTGATGACCTTTTTCAGGTTGGATGCATAGGACTTATCAAAGCAATAGACAATTTTGATGTGTCACAGAATGTAAAGTTTTCTACTTATGCAGTTCCGATGATAATTGGTGAGATACGGAGATATTTGCGTGACAATAACTCAATCCGTGTAAGCCGTTCATTGAGAGATATTGCATATAAGGCTCTCCAGGCAAAAGAAAGGTTGACCAACAAGAACTCCAAGGAACCTACAGTTGATGATATATCCAAGGAGTTAGGGATACCTAAGGAGGATATTGTATTTGCCCTAGATGCAATACAGGATCCTATATCGCTGTTCGAATCGGTTTATCATGATGGCGGCGATGCAATATACGTTATGGACCAGGTAAAAGATGAGAAAAATCATGATGAGAACTGGCTTGAGGGTATTGCATTAAATGAAGCCATGAGAAAGCTGAATGACAGAGAAAAACTGATACTCAACTTAAGGTTTTTCGATGGAAGGACACAGATGGAGGTAGCTGAGGAAATCGGAATTTCACAGGCACAGGTTTCAAGACTTGAAAAGACAGCACTTATGCATATGCGGAAGTATATATAGTGTTTGGTGCCTCCCGTAAAATCATTTTTAAACTTACGAAATGCCAGGTATTCAACTAAAGCAAAGGGCAGACCTAAATAGTTGATACCTGGTTTTTTCATATGGTTTGCACACAATTCATATATTATAGTATTGAAGAAATGGCTACGGGGTGCTATGTTATGAATAGGTCATCGGATTTCAGACAGAAGGAAGTTATAAATATTTCTGATGGGAAAAGACTTGGATTTGTATGTGATGTTGAGATTAATCTTGAAAGCGGAAGGCTGGATGCAATTGTTATTCCTGGAGAGGGAAGATTTTTTGGACTATTTGGAAAAGCTGACGAGTATGTAATACCATGGAGCAAAATAAAGAAGATAGGTGAAGATATCATATTGGTAGAGTTTGACGAACGAAATGTAAGAAGACATTTTGAATAAGTGGTTAGCTGGAATTTCTCTAGCGTGCAAGGCACAATTTTAAGGAAGTGCTTTTTAATATCATGAAAAGTTAGAGATTGGAAATATTAAAAAGCACTAGCATAACTAAATGCTCTGAGATTTTTGTTTAATATTTAAAAAAATTATATTATAATATAAAACGAAATCAACTTATGGTGGTTGACTTTATTAAAAGTGCAAAAGAGAATCCCGCTAAAATTAAAGGGAACTGGAGGTACTATATGAAATGTCCGTATTGTGGCTTTGTTGAGGACAAGGTTATCGATTCCAGACCAACTGATGAGGCATCTGCTATTAGAAGAAGGAGAGAATGCTCCAAATGCCTTAGAAGGTTTACAACTTATGAGAAGGTAGAGAGCTTGCCGTTAATGGTTGTAAAAAAGGATAAAACGAGAGAAACTTTTGACAGGGATAAATTATTAAATGGTCTTCTTAGAGCTTGTGAGAAAAGACCAGTATCAATTAACGATTTGGAATACCTTGTAGAAAGTGTTGAATCCCAACTGCATAACTCACTTCAAAGGGAGGTCACATCCCAGGCTATAGGTGAAATGGTTATGGAAAGGCTAAAGGGTATGGATGAGGTTTCATACGTGAGATTTGCATCTGTGTACAGGCAATTTAAAGACATAAATACCTTTATGGATGAGCTGCATAAATTGTTAAAAGATAAATAGTATAGTGAAAATTTTATCCTTTAGATTTTATTTAATGTTTTTCATGTATAGGAATATTTGCTCTGCCTAAATAGGTGGAGCCGTTAGGCTGAACAAAAATAACATCTGAAATGAGTGATATCATTAAATGAATGAAGTTTTTGAAAAGAATGTCCGACTTCTAGCAAAGTACCAGCCTCAACTCTATAAAAAATTGGATAGTTTCATAAAAGGCAATTATGCACCAAAGAATAAATCTGTGGAGCGAATACTTCTTGCAAATCAGGAAGATTTGATTATTAATATTTTGGTCAGGTCCGGGGGAAAGGATTATGTACTCTGCGACCATGAAGATCCTATAAGTGAGGCTTATGCCTGGATTGACAGGTATGTAGACCCGGCCAATAAGATTGATATTGTATTTGGCATAGGAATGGCATTTCATCTGGAAGTTCTGATTACCAGTTTTTGCAACAAGAGAATATTAATCATAGAACCCAATTTTGAATTGTTTTATCAGATACTTTGTGTAAGGAATCTTGATTTTTTAATTGAAAATACTGAGATTTTAGTTGATGAAGATTTCGATACAATTCTTAATAAGATCAGCACCTTTTTCTGGGATACAAGGGAAGGTGGCATTCAACTACAGCCTTTTGAAGTATATGCTGAGTTGTTTCCCCAACTATGGGATGATTTAAAAAACAGGTTTATAAAGATGGCTCAAAGTTTTACAGTTGATATAGCAACTAAAAGGAAATTCGGTGAACTATGGGTTCATAACAACATAAAAAATCTTAATTCTATCAAAGAGGCTTCTAATGCGGATGAGCTCAGTGGAAAGTTTAAAGGGGTGCCTGGAATTCTTGTATCGGCAGGACCTTCACTGAAGAAAAATGCGCATCTTCTCAAAGAACTCGGGCAAAAGTGTGTAATTATGGCTGCCGGTACTGCTGTGACTATACTTCAGGATTTTGGGGTGACTCCCCATTTTATGATGGGTATAGATGCAGCCGAGGGTGAAGGAAAAATGCATGAAAAGGTTTTAAACAAGGATATTTATTTTCTATATTCAAACCAGGTTTCTACGTATTCAATAGAGAATTATGAAGGACCAAAGTTTCTTATGAATTATCCCATGGACTTATATACCTATGAATTTTTCAAATTTGCAAGGATAAAATCGGATTTCTTTTTTAGCGGTCCATCGGTTGCAAATACCTGTTTTGACATGCTTTATAAAATGGGCTGTAATCCAATAATACTTATTGGGCAGGATTTGGCATATACTGATGGAAGCAACTATGCAAATGAGGAGAATGGTACAGTTTCAAAGATGATAGATGAAAATAAAAGTGGATATGTCTTGCTAAAAGATATTTATGGTAAAGATGTATATACTATACCGACCTATCTGGCTATTAAAAACTGGTTTGAAGGATACTTTGAGAAGGTTTCGGACAAGGTAGAAATAATAAATGCAACAGAAGGCGGCCTTAATATAGAATTTGTGAGAAATGATACACTTAGTAATGTAATTGAGAAGAATGAATTTAAATCACGGGATATTGAAGGGTATATCAAACAAATATTTGAAAAAGGTAAATTCAATGACAAGGTCCATGAAAATGTTCAAGCTTATTTAAAATATGTTGAAGTAGAGATAGACAAGCTTGAAATGCTGTCGAAAGAACAGCTTGAACTTGTAAAACTAATTGAAAATGATATTTGTGATCCGAAAAAAAATAAACGGGAATATGAGAGAGTAGTTACATCAATAAATGAACTATCTAAGAAGGTTATTGATTCGCCTATTTATCCATCTCTTTTGAAAAACTTGATCGAAATTGAGTTCTTTTTGATAAAAGCTGAAGTAGATAGGGCAACAAGGGTGTTGGCAGAGTATAAAGATATTAAAGCTGTGTTTGTAAATGCAATTATTGAACAGAACAGGATACTTGATGAAAGCCTTACGAAAATTAAAGGTTTTATGAGTGGAACATTGGATGGAGAATAAGATTAAATAGTTCAAAACATTTGGGTGCACAATATTACGCTGAGATGAACAGGCTTTGACAGGTAGGGGCTGTTATGTTAGAATTTATGTGTAAATTCCATATGTAATTAAAACAGGAAATTTAAGTTTTTGAAGATATAGAAATTATATTTTCAAAATCTTTGCAATTTTATAGAGCCTGGGGGGTTATGATGATAAATAAAGTAAAAAATATTCTGGTTTACATGTTTTGTGCGTTCTTTGCAATTTGCTTTTCTTATCTTCTTGCAAATATTTTACTTAAAAATTCAGAGTATAACTACAAGAAGATGACCTTGACGGTTTTTATCGTGATTTCAGTTTCTTTGCTTGCATTTATCTATACACGACTGTCAAAGCACGAAGCTTTTTTTATTAAGCATTATAAGCCAATACTTGCAGCCTTTTTATCGATAATGCTTATACTTCAGATTTCTTTTGGATTGTTGCTTCGTTTTAAGCCTGATTTTGATATGGATTCAGTTTATCAAGGTGCTATTGATTGGGTTCAAACAGGATCCTTCACAAACTATTATAATTATTATTATTACTTTCCTAATAATCTTGGATCAATGGGCTTTTTGCATTTCTTTTTCAAAATTGCATCTTTTTTTGGGATAAAAGACTTTTTCCTTGTAGGGATGTTATTGAATTCATTGTTGTCAATTTCTATGATGTTTGTAGTATTTCAAATATGTAAACGCGTTTTAGGTGTTAAGCAGGCTGTTTTCTCATTATTGCTGTTTGCTGTCAGCTTGCCGTTTTATTTTATTGCACCGGTTTTTTATACTGATGCGCTGTCAATGTTTTTTCCAGTGTTGTTTTATTATCTGTATCTGATATGGAAGGATACTTCAGAGTTGAAGAGGCGGTGCTTACTTTGTTTTTGGATGGGTATAGCAGCTTCCATAGGAATGGAAATAAAATTTACAGTAGTTGTTATGGTGATTGCTGTCACAATTGATATGTTTTTCAATGTAAGCTGGAAGAAGTCTATTTTGACCAACGTAGGTATTTATGCTATTATCCTCGTATGTTTTGCGGGGTTCAATGGATATATATATACCTACCATTTAGATAAAGAACAGGCAAGACTGCAAAATGATCCTTACACTCATTGGGTAATGATGGGGCTAAAAGGTACGGGAGGTTATAATCCTGATGATTATAATTTTACAAGATCATTTAGTGACCCTGATGAGAGGAGAAAAGCTACTATTGAGGAAATTAAAAATCGCGTTAAAGACTATGGTGCGGATGGTATGTTTAAATTTTTAACTCAAAAAGGCGTAAAGTGTTTGGGTGACGGTACTCTCGGCTTTGATGATTTTTTGGCAGATCGTCCGGATAGAAACTTTCTACATAAATATATTCTTTCTGACGGGGAAAAGTATGATTTGTACAGGCACATTTGTGAGGCAGTTCTTTTTACAATTATGTTTTTTATGATCTTTCCTGCACTGCAATTTATCTTTGGTAAAGAAAAATATTCTGCAAACAAAAAAAGCTTAACTCCAAATAGTGGGAAAGGGGAAAATGATTATATAAATTTAGCTCCTATGTTAGCAGTTTTCGGCATACTTCTTTTCTTACTTGCGTGGGAAGCCAACAGACGCTATTTTTCGAATTTCATACCAGTATTTATTATTTGCGCCACTTTAGGAATTGATTACTTTTGCGTACTAATGAGTCAATTTGCAGAACTAATTAAATTTGGCATTAATAAAATCAGTAAAAATTCTTCTATAGCGAAATAAAGTGTTTAAAGAAACTATGGAATTTTGAAAACTAAATTTCTTGCAGCTGTTTTTTGTATATAAAATTACAGGAAAAAGACCTTGAGATGTATAAAGCAAAGGCTTTTACGGAAAAGATATTAAATAATACTCAAAAGGTGGGATAATATGAACTTGGCAAACTGTATAACAATAGCTAAAAACGATCTTTATAGTATTTTGGTGGATAAGACAAAAAACCGTGCATACTTGGTTTTAAAAGGTAAATGGGAAAAGAACTCGAGCTTGGAAAACTATCTTTCTGATATTAAGCTCGGTATAAGCAAGTTAAAGCCTGATTTTACCCTTTTAGTGGATCTTACGCAATATGGAGGAACGTCATCGGATTTGTATAGTATTCATATTGATTCCTTGAAGCTTGCAGTTAATTCAGGATTAAAAAGAGCTGCTGAAGTATTTAACAATAATCCCCTTTTAAAGTTACTTTTTGAGTGCTACGCTAAAGAATCGGGAGCAAACACAATGGAGTTTTTCGATATGATGCAAGCGGAAAACTGGCTCGATCTATATACTGCTAAGGATCAATAAGGAATAGCTGAATATTACTTCCGACTTTTTAACAAAATAACCACACAATAACACTGAATTCGTAAAATTCGTCTTCTATTATCAACGTAAGACCATTGCCCATCGCGAAGTTTCTATAATTTTAGTTATTTAATAGTAAATAAGGTTTAGTTTGATATTATATTTTCATGATTTGAGGAATTGGTAAGCAAATGTCCTTGATTCAGCTGGACTAAATGTCACTTATACTTTTATTACACAAAATAGAATGTTTGTAAGTTGTAATTATTATATAAGGTGGTGCTAATTATATGAATATGCAATTGGATGATTTTATTAAAACATTGTCATCAAGCTCTCCTGTGCCCGGGGGCGGTGGTGCAAGTGCCTTAATTGGTGCAATAGGTGTATCTCTTTGTTCAATGGTTGCCAATTTAACATCGGGCAAAAAGAAGTATGCCGAGTATCAGAGTGATATCGAACAAATAATTGTCAGAACTCAGGCATCAATCGACAAGTTGTTGGGACTAATTCAAAGAGATGCTGAAGTATTTGAGCCTCTCTCTAAGGCCTATGGAATTCCAAAAGAAGAGCCCAATAGAAATGAAATTTTAGAAAATGCTTTAGTTTTGGCTTGTTCTGTTCCATTGGAAATACTTAATGAAGTTGCAAATGTTTTAGATGTTGTCGAACAGCTTTTGGAAAAAGGCACAAAGCTTGCTGTTAGTGATGTCGGAGTTGCTGCTTCTGCATGTAAGTGTGCAATGGAAGGTGCTGTTATGAATGTGTATATAAACACTAAATTGATGAAAAACCGTGAATATGCTTTGAAAATTAACGCTGATGCTGAAAAAATTCTTGAAGATGGCATAGACAGATGCAGTAAAATATATAGGCAGATTACGGAAGAATTGAGGTGAAAATATGCTGGAATTGAGAGGATTACCAGTTGTAAATGAGTTAACCGAAAGATTTAGCAGTGTTATTCAACAATTAAAGCAAAAAGATATAGTACCTAAATTATCGATTGTTAGGATTGGTGAGAGGGAAGATGATTTGGCATATGAGAGGGGAATTATAAAAAGATTTTCTGCGGTTCAAGCAATTGCAGAGGTAATTGCGCTCCCGCTTGATTGTCCACAGGAGAAGCTTGAAGAAACAATAATTGCTTTAAACGAAGATAACAATGTACATGGAATTTTGCTGTTTAGACCATTACCGAAACACCTTTCCGAAGATAATATCAAGTCCATAATTAAAAAGGAAAAAGATGTAGACTGTATGGGTCTGAATAATATGGTGCAGGTTTTTTCAGGGGAAAAGAATTGTTATCCTCCTTGTACGCCGCAAGCTGTTATTGAGATTCTGGATTTTTACAAAATTGATGTTACCGGTAAAAGGGTTACAATTGTCGGTCGAAGTTTGGTTGTCGGCAAACCGCTTTCAATGCTCCTGCTTGGGAAAAATGCAACAGTGACAATCTGCCATACGAAAACAGAAAATCTAGCGGATGAATGCAAAAAAGCGGATATATTGATTGCTTGTGCAGGTGTTGCAAAAATGGTGAAAGAGAGTTTTGTAAATCAGGATCAAATTGTAATTGATGTTGGAATAAATGTTGATAACGGCAAGTTATGCGGAGATGTAGATTATGAACATGTTGCCAATTTGGTTAGTGCGATAACACCTGTGCCGGGCGGAGTTGGGACAGTTACGACGTCTGTACTCTTGAAGCATACTATTCAAAGTGCGGTTGATAAAGTAAAAGACCTTTTCTAAAAAGCATAGTGTGGGGCTAAAAATATAGAGAAAATATCTTAAGGGGATATAGAAGTATGAAAGAAGATTATGTAAAAAGATCTAAAGCAAGAGATGTGCTTTTGATGATTGCAGAAGGGATAGATCCGACTAGTGGTAAAAGTATTGAGTCGGCAGATTTTTTGCAAGATGGAAGAATTAAGCGGTGTTTTATTTATGTGGCTGAAATTTTGGAAGGTTCAAAAGAAGTAGGAAATGATAACATGAAATTTATAATAACAGATGATGAACTTGCCAAAATAGTTTTGCCAGATGGAAAGATTGGAGTTATGCAGTTTGTTAAGTGTGTTAATGAATGTATTGATTTAAAGAAGAGCAAAAAGCTCACTGCAGTCAGCTTGAATTCACAGTTAAAAAAACTTGGGATTTTAAGCGAAGAAACTACAGAAAAGGGTAATACCAGAACTGTTATAAATGAAAAGTCAGCGAATTTTGGAATTGAAACGGAAACCAGGGTATATAAAAACCGCTCTTATGAAATGATTTTATTTAATGATGACGGGAAAAAATATTTGCTTGATAACCTGCAAAGTATTATGGATAACGAAGATCAAGAAAAAAAGATTTGAAAAAGATTTGAAACAATTCTTCAAACAAAAGTATTACCAAAGTAATGTTTTGCCAAAAAATGTTATTACTTTGGTAATCTTTTTATTTACCTCTCTATAGTGTAAAATTTAATCGGAAACTTTGTAAATAAGTCGACATAAAGAAGCTTTCCGTTTTTATAGTTGTGCTATAAATGGCACAAGTGATTAAATCTATCGTTATTATTACACTAACCAAAATGAGGGGGAGTCAAGAAATGAAAAAAAACAAAAAGGTTATTACGCTATTGATGACAGGAATAATGCTTACCCAGATTTTTTTGAGCTCTGGTATGGCATTTAGTAGTTCTGAATCAACTAATAGCAGTACAACTTTAGGGGGTATTGGAAATAAAAAAAGCAATATCATAGTAAAATACAAGGATGTAAATAAAGCTAAAGACTCAAAGGATAGATTTATAGCTAAAAAAAAGAAATCAAAAGTAACTTCTAAAAAGTTAATAAATCGTTTTGAGATGGAAGCACTCCAAATTTCAAGCGACGAAGATGTAACTGACATAATAAATGAACTGCAAAATGATCCGAATGTTGAATACGCTCAACCAGACTATGTTCTTGATACATATTTAACCCCATCAGACGCTCGCTATTCAGAACAATGGGGGCTTTTGAACAATGGACAAGCAGTAAACGGCCAGAATGGCATATCTGGGGTAGATATAGCTGCAGCAAATGCATGGGATATAACAACCGGTACGAACAAAGTAGTGGTAGGAATAGTTGATTCGGGTGTAGATATTAGTCATCCCGATATTTCAGATAACATATATGTGAATAAGAAAGAGAAAATAGATGGAAAAGACAATGATGGAAATGGTTTTGTTGATGACGTAAATGGATTTGATTTTGCAAATAATGACAGTAGTGTCTTTGATTCTGCAAGCCAAGACAAACATGCTACGCATATCGCTGGAATAATAGCAGCTGGAATGAATAATGTCGGTATTACAGGGGTATCTCCCAATGTAAAGCTCTTACCTTTAAAATTTATTAGTGGCAATACTGGCTATACAAGTGATGCGATATCTGCAATTGAATACGGAATAAGCATGGGAGTAAGCGTTTTCAACTGTTCATGGGGCGGAAGTCAGCAAAATGAGGCCTTAAAGGATATAATTGCAAACAGCAATGCTCTTTTTATTTGTGCTGCTGGTAATCAAGGACAGAATGTAGACGTGAATCCAGTGTATCCTGCATGCTATGACCTTTCAAATGTTATTTCCGTAGGGGCTATAGACAACAAAGGTGAACTTGCGTCATTTTCAAACTTTGGTTCAAAAGTACAGATCGCTGCACCTGGAGTTGGAATACTCAGCACGCTTCCCGAAAGCAAATATGGATTAATGAGCGGTACCTCAATGGCCGCACCTTTTGTTGCAGGGGTTGCAGCACTTTTGAAAAGCAAATACCCGACTATGTCTGCTACCGATATAAAAACAAGAATATTGAATAATTCAACTAAAGGACAGGCCCTGAACGGTAAAGTGTCAACATCCGGAAGGCTTAATGCATTAGCTGCATTGTTAAATAATGCTCCTTCCATTCCGGTTCAACCAACAGCAGAGCCAATACCAACTGAAAGTCCAAAATCAAAGGAAGCAGGATCAGTTTATGACACTTCTGCAAGCGGCAATAACAAGGTTGTAAAGCCTATTATAGAAGACAGCAATCTTATAATAGATGAGGCAGCTAATAATGCTACCTATTCTGCTGACAGCTTTGAACCTAACAACAGTAGAAACGCTGCGACAGTGATAACAAACGATACTGCTATTTATCCTACTCTGGATACTAGTTCAGATGAAGACTGGTTTGTACTTAATACAACAAAGACAGGGAAGTTAAATGTCACTATGAAGAACTTGCCGTCTGGCTGCGACTATGAGATGGAAATCTATGACAGCACAGGCGCTTATGTAGGAGGCTCATACGCAAGTGGTGCTTTGGATGAAAAATATGTAGGATCTATTACTGCTATAGGTAATTACTATATAAGGATATATTCATATTCAGGATCAAATTCTAGTTATACCTACGAGCTAAAAGCCGGCGTATACACACCAGATAGTTATGAAGTTAATGATGATTTATATTCCATATTGAACAATCAACCATCAATAAGTATTGGTAATTGCTTCAGCGCAACTTTAGACAATTCTGACGATACTGACTGCTTCAAATTCAATATAGGCAACAGTACGAATGTTGGAGTAAGGGTTCAGAATATACCTTCCGGCTCGGATTATGATATGGTTGTTTATTCTTACAACTCGAGTAATGGTTTTGTTGAGGTAGGCTCTTCAAACTTAGGCGGTAATTCCGATGAAACATTAATAAGCCAGCTGGCAGCAGGATCTTATTACATAAAGATATATTCGTACTCAGGTAGTTCGGAAACCCAGAGTTACAAGCTAAGCGTTACTGATGAAAACGCAGGAATAGTCAAGATGGATTTTGATAAGACATATGCAGAAGTTGGAGATATAGTGACTGCTACTTTAAGAGTTAACCAAATTACCAATTTATCAGCTTATCAGGTAAATATAAAATATGACCCTCAAGTGATACAGCCAGTTGATGATGATCTTCAGCCTTATTGTGAGGATACTGTTCCTACAGGTGCAACTATACTAAATAATAGTAAGTATTCACCAATGTCGATTGCTTCAAATAATTTGTATAGTGGTATTTTGAATTTTGGTGCAGGTTACATGAATTTGTTATCTTATAAACAGAGTGGCATTGCCCAAACCAGTGGTATTTTGGCGGTAATTAAATTTAAGGTTATTAATAGCAAGCAGGTACAAATAAAATTCAGTGTTTCTGATGCAATACCTGAAAGTAATACAGGTGTTAACCTTATTGATTGGGATGGAAGTAAGATAATCGGAGGATTTACTGTACAGCAGCCACAGATTGTAAATAGCAGCTTACCAGCGAATTCACAAGCTGTTGGAAGCAGCTCAGTTGAAGAAATTTCATCTTTGTCAAGTGAATCCGTGATGACAACTTACTCTGAATCTACTTATAAAATTAGTGGATATATAAAAAAGGAAATTAAAGATAAATCCCAATTTAATATACAGTTCATTAATCCAACAACAAACGCATTAATTAAATCGGGAACAACTGATATAGACAGCGGGTACTTTGAAATTTCAGGTATTCCACCTGGAAATTATAACGTTAAAATAAGTAATGCGTATCATATTACTAGAATAATATATGACTTGGTTGTTGATCGAGATAATGTATTGGGAAGTAGACAATATCCATTAGGGTTGTTTATAGGAGATATAAATAATGACGCAGTTATAAACATGCAGGACGTTATTCAAATAGCAAAAGGATTTAATGCATCTATTGGTGATACTAGATATAGTTCGGTATGTGATTTGAATAAAGATGATGCCATTAATATGGCAGACGTAGTAATAATAGCTACCAATTTTATTAAATTTCCTGAGGATTATCCAACATATGCAAATCAAACGGCTGACGTGACATATGAAAATGATGGCGCAAATGGTGAATATATATATAGCAATAATCCTGAAAGAGTATCTGATCGTTTAGCTGATGAAGGAAAAGTCATTTACAAAACGCAAACACACGGTCAAAAATATGTTACAGTATTTATGCAACATCTGGCGAACGCTGGAACAGAAAAACTTAAGTTTGGTGTTCTACTGCATAACTCAAATCCTAATCCTGTATATATTAAAATATCAAATCATATGTTTGGCGGTATAAAAAATATAGATACCAATGAAGTAGATTTTTATAATAAAAAAAGAACAGAAGATTATAAGAAATATTTTGGGGGTACAATCAATAATCCAATTAATATATATAGTGGTAGTTACTCAGTCGCTTCAAATTATAACGGCACAACAAGTATAACAATACCAAGTGGTAAGAGTATCTGGTTAATGGGTGGACCATCAACAAGTGAAGTATTTTACAATGACGGTGGCTGGGAAAGGTCATTTGTAAATGGAATGGCAAAATTCGAAATTCTAAACGATTTGATATTAGACGTAAAAGTTGTTGCATATAAAGCCTCTAGTACAAATATGAGTACAATAATAGCTGCTAACACATATCCTGGATGGGATGGTGGATTAAGTTATTCAGGATACTATAGAGACTCATCCCCAGTAATTAAAGCAGATATTACAACTTACTTAGGTAACACAGATGTAGGTTCGTACATTAAGTTTAAGTATAAATGTAAACATGCTAAGGATTCAAATACTCCCGATCCAAAATCTAATAGCGGTAAAATATTTAATTGTTTAACAACAAACATACCACTTGCAAGTGAGGGATCAGCTTATGCTGATGATATGTTACATTTAACTAATGATACAATTAACTTAAAAGAACCATTAAGAAATCCAGTTGAAGGATATAATGAAAATTGGGCAAACTGGGGTGTTGTCTATAAAGACCATTTTACTTTTGTAAACAACAGTAGCAGTACATATAAAATTCAGGTTTATATGAAAGGAGTTGCTAATAATCCAGATATATACTACTCACATAATTTTGGTAATAAAAGTTTTGGAAACTATAAGGAATTAACTCCTAATCTTGATGCTCAGAGGTATCTATCATCAACCACTTTAGATGTAGGTACTGTTGAGGTGGGGCCGGGAAAAACTGAAAGAGAACTAAGATTTATATTACCTGCAAATTCAGGGGGTGGATATCAACTATATGCTAAGATTGTAAGTAAATATTAAAAAAATATGCCTCCTGTTATTTTATCGAACAGTTAAATAGCAGGAGGCATACTACAAATACGAGGAAGGGCCTGCGCCCTTCCTCGTATTTGTAATATGTCATGTTTTAATAGGATGAAGGTAATTTATTAGAGTTTTATATAGGCTAATAGAATTGAGTTGTATAATTGTTTTTATGATTGAGATGTGGCTATGGAAGTTATATAATGTATATAGTTGTAAAAAGGGGAATTTGCCAATAATGCTATCAATAAAGCTGGACAAGTATTGGAGGAAAGAATGGATAATAAGTTTGAGTACATACTTTTTGATTTGGGTGGAGTTCTGATTGAGCTTACCTTGCAGGATAAAATGTTAGATTGGATGGAACATAAAATCAGCCTTGACGAGTTTAATAAAATGTGGCTTTTGTCAAAATCGGTAAGGGCTTTTGAAAGTGGTTTAATCAATTCCTCAGAGTTTGCAAGGTCAATAATTGAGGAATTCAATTTACCTGTAGATGAGCAAGAATTTATAAGTGAGTTTGTAAATTTTACAAAGGGATTTTTTGATGGTATGGAGGATCTCCTGAAAAAATTATCGAAAGAATATACATTAGCCTGCCTGTCAAATACCAATGAACTGCATTGGGATAAACTATGCAAGCAGTATGATATGGACGGCTTGATTACACATAATTTCCTTTCATATAAAACTGGGATAAATAAGCCGGATAAAGAAGCCTTTCTAAATGTTGTCAAAGTGCTCGATACACAAGCAAGCAGAATACTTTTCTTTGATGATAACTCAATTAATGTAGAAGCTGCACAGAAGGTAGGAATGACAGCTTATAGGGTTTGCGGATACGAAGACATAATTAGTGTGCTTAAGGAATTAAATGTAATTTAAATTGTTGAGTTGAAATTTATGGTAATGCATTATGAATAATTTGCTTCTAAGGTAAAGTGTGGTACAATTGTTGCATGTAAATATAAAGAGAATATAGCCGAAGTTATATTTTTAAGTATTCCTAAGGCTATTAAGATTTAATTTTAATTGGGAGGAGTATTAGGTATGAATTATTACATAATAACCGGTGCTTCAAGGGGGTTAGGTGAAGCGATAGCAGAAAACTTGATATCAAAGGACAACCATTTGTTCTGTATATCAAGGAAAGGTAACGAAGATCTTGTTGTGAGGGCAGGACTTAAAGATTGCAGAATCGATTTCTTTGAATATGACTTCAATTTTCTGGAAGAGATTGATATGTTAGCTGAAACGATATTTGAAAGAATCAATTTTAAAAAGGCAGATTCCGTTTGTTTAATTAACAACGCAGGAGTAGCAAAACCGATAAAGCCGGTTGGAAACTTTCCAAGTTTTGAAATAATTAGCAATATGAATGTAAATTTAATTGCACCAATGATTTTGGTATCAGAATTTATAAAACGCACAGAAGAGGTCACTTGCGAGAGGAAAATTGTAAATATATCTTCAGGAGCGGGTAAAAAACCGTATTACGGATGGGGTTGCTACTGCAGCGCTAAAGCCGCAATGGATATGTTCACGGGCTGTGTTGGTGTAGAACAAAAGAATATTACTAATCCTGTTAAAATAATTTCTTTTGTACCGGGAATTATAGATACTGACATGCAAGCAGACATAAGGGAATGCAGCGAAGAAGATTTTGAACAGGTTGAAAGGTTTATCAAGTTTAAAGAAAATGGTAATTTAAAGTCCCCTGATTTTGTCGCAAAAAAACTTTTGGAACTTATACATAATAATGAGACAAAGACAGGAATGATATATGATATAAAAGAACTATAGTAAAAAACATAAAAAACTGTCAAAATGTTCTTTGACAAAGGGCGCAATATGATATAAAATAGTTAAAATTTAATAGTAAATCGATTTAGGAGGATAAAAATGGCATATATATATAATGATGTATCCAGAACATTTAGTGAATATCTTCTCATACCAAATTTGACAACAGAAAGATGTATACCTGATAAAGTTGATCTGAGTACTCCTGTTGTAAAATTCAAAAAAGGCGAGGAATGTGAGTTAAAGCTTAATGTTCCTATCGCATCGGCAATAATGCAATCAGTATCAAATGATACACTTGCCATTGCATTGGCAAGATCCGGAGGAATATCTTTCATATATGGTTCTCAATCTATTGAGAGTCAGGTTGAGATGGTGAAGAAAGTAAAGAAATATAAGTCAGGATTTGTAATTAGCGATTCCAACCTAAGGGTGGACAATTCATTAAAAGATGTGCTGGAATTAAAGAACAGAATGGGACATTCTACTGTTGCCGTAACTGAAGATGGCACTTCCACAGGAAAGCTTTTAGGTATTATAACAAGCAGAGACTACAGGGTTAGTCGTACTTCTTTGGAGAAAAAGGTTGGAGACTTTATGACTCCATTCTCAAAGCTTATTGTTGGAAACCTCGGAATATCTTTAAGCGAAGCTAATGATATTATATGGGAGAACAAGTTAAACTGTCTTCCTATAGTTGACAAAGATCAAAAACTTCATTATTTTGTATTTAGAAAAGACTATGATGAACATAAGCAAAATCCGTATGAGCTTTTGGATAAAAACAAAAGGCTTGTTATAGGAGCTGGTATAAATACACGAGACTATGCAGAAAGAGTTCCGGCGCTTGTAGAAGGCGGTGTTGACATTCTTTGTATAGATTCCTCCGATGGATTTTCTGTTTGGCAGAAGAATACCATTGAGTATGTAAAGAACAATTTTGAAGGTATGAAAATCGGTGGAGGAAATGTTGTAGACAAGGAAGGATTTTTGTACCTTGCAGAGGCAGGCGCTGATTTCGTAAAAGTCGGAATCGGTGGTGGTTCTATTTGTATAACCAGAGAGCAAAAAGGTATAGGAAGAGGACAGGCTACTGCTATCATTGAAGTGGCAAAAGCAAGAGACGAGTACTTTGAAAAGACAGGTATATATATACCTATTTGTTCGGATGGCGGAACAGTACACGATTACCATATTGTACTGGCTCTGGCGATGGGAGCTGACTTTGTAATGATGGGACGTTACTTCGCAAGGTTTGACGAGAGCCCTACAAAGAAAGTAAAACGTGGTAACAGCTATGTTAAAGAATACTGGGGTGAAGGTTCAAATAGAGCAAGAAACTGGCAGAGATACGACCTTGGAGAGAGCAACAGCCTTAAGTTTGAAGAGGGAGTAGACAGTTATGTTCCTTATGCGGGTAAACTGAAAGACAATCTTGATGTTACGCTTAGTAAGGTTAAGTCTACTATGTCAAGCTGCGGCTCCGCTTCAATTCCTGAACTACAAAAAACTGCCAGAATAACATTGGTATCTTCTGTAAGTATTATGGAAGGTGGAGCACACGACGTAATTTTAAAGGAGAATGACTACTAATATTAGTTGTTTGGGGGTCTTTTTGTGGGTAATGGTTTGATATCCAAGATTAAAGAGTTGCTAGTTAAATATAAGAGTTTTATCAGATTTGCTATTGTAGGTGTAATAAATACGTTAGTTACAATAATTGTAAATACTATTTGCAATAATGTATTTAATATTCACCATAATGTCAGTTGGGTTATTGCTTATGCAGCCGGTGTGACCAACAGTTACATTATGAATAAGTTGTGGACTTTTGAAAGTAAAGGTGGGAGCAAGGAGAAGGCGACGACGGAATTGCTGCAGTTTATTGTAGTAAACCTTGTATCACTTGCAGGAACAACCTTGGGATTGAATTATTTGATTGAAAACGTGGGAATGGATACGAACCTCGCACAATTTCCGACAATAGTAATATCTCAATTCATTAATTACTTTGGATATAAACTTTGGGTTTTTAAAAAATAAGGTACGCATAAGACGTGCCTTATCTTTCTTTGAGGAATTTAATGAGCAAATGCCCTAAAATCGGATTGGGCTTATTGGCTGTGTCTGATAGTTTGATTTCTCTGACCGTAAACTTAAGGAACTTTATGCGGAATTTTTATCGAATGTGTGTAGTTTGGGTATAATTCTTAATATATTGTAGAAACATGAGAATATTATTACATAATGTAAATATAATTTTACCTGATATTTACAAGGAGGATAGCACATGGAAGATCAGAATATAAATGAAATTGAAAAAAATGATGATGCAGAAAACGAAGTAATGTATTCCAATTTTATTCAGGATATCATTGATGATGACCTTAGAAGTGATAGATTTGGAAACAGGGTACATACAAGATTTCCACCTGAACCTAATGGTTACTTGCATATCGGTCATGCCAAGTCAATATGCTTGAATTTTGGAATTGCTGCTCAAAATAGAGGATTAACTAATTTAAGGTTTGATGATACTAATCCAAGCAAGGAAGAGGATGAGTATGTTGAGTCTATAAAGACGGATGTAAGATGGCTTGGCTTTGACTGGGAAGATAGATTATTCTATGCATCAGATTACTTTGAGGATCTTTATCAATATGCAGTTAAACTGATTGAAATAGGCAAAGCTTATGTTTGTGACCTTAGTGCCGATCAAATCCGTGAATATAGAGGTACACTTATACAACCGGGTAAGGAAAGTCCTTACAGGAGCAGATCAACTGAAGAAAATCTGGATTTGTTTAAAAGAATGAGGAACGGAGAATTTGAAGACGGTTCAAGGGTACTAAGAGCAAAAATTGATATGGCATCTCCAAACTTAAATATGCGTGATCCGGTAATTTATAGAATAATGAGAGCTACGCACCACAGGACTGGTGACAATTGGTGCATATATCCAATGTATGATTTTGCACATCCGCTGTCCGATTCGAAGGAGGAAATTACCCACTCAATTTGTACGCTCGAGTTTGAGGCTCATAGGCCTTTGTACAACTGGCTTCTGGAAACCCTTGACGTAGAGTGCAAATCAAGGCAGGTTGAGTTTGCACGTTTGAATTTGAGTTATACAGTTATGAGTAAGAGGAAGCTTTTACAACTTGTTAAAGAGGGGCATGTAAGGGGCTGGGATGACCCTAGAATGCCTACAATCTCAGGTCTTAGAAGACGTGGTTACACACCTGAATCCATAAGGGAATTCTGTTCACGTATAGGAGTTGCAAAGGGTAATAGTATCGTTGATCTTGCTTTACTTGAACACTGCATTAGAGAAGAACTAAATGCTAAAGCTACAAGGGTTATGGGGGTACTTCGTCCGTTAAAGGTAGTGATAGACAATTATGCTGAAGGGTTGGTAGAAGAATTCGAAGTGCCGAATAATCCGGAAGATCCTGATGCAGGTAACCGTAAAGTACCGTTTACCCGTACAATATATATTGACCAGGAAGATTTTTGTGAAAATCCTCCTAAGAAGTACTTCCGTTTGGCACCAGGCCAGGAAGTAAGGCTCAAGAGTGCATATATTATAAAATGCGAAAGCCTGATAAAAGATGAAAAGACAGGTGAAGTAATTGAAGTCCATTGTTCATACGATCCTGGCTCAAGAGGCGGAAATGCACCTGATGGAAGAAAAGTAAAAGGAACTATCCACTGGGTATCGGCAGAACATGCATTTGATGCTGAAGTTCGGTTATATGACAATCTATTTAATGATCCGAACCCTGGTGCTGATGAAAATATTAATTTTCTAGATCAGATTAACCCTGATTCACTGGAAGTGTTAACAAATTGCAAGATGGAGCCGGGGCTCAAAAATGCAAAGCCGGGGGATATGTTTCAGTTCCTAAGGCTTGGTTACTTCTGTGTTGACAGTGTAGACTCAAAGCCAGGGACACCTGTATTTAACAGGACTGTTTCACTGAAGGACAGCTGGGCGAAGATTTCCAATAAGGAATAAAACACAATTAAATAATAGACAGTTCCATATTTTTAGCTATAATAAAGCCTGTAGTGATTTAGAGTTTAATTTATCACTACAGGCTTTTTTAAATATCTATATCTTTATTTTGTAAAGAATTCATATACTCTTTCCCAGCTTTGGGTCTTACCTGGTTCGATATTAATGTTTATAAAAACTTCGGGGCTAATTACATGACCTTTTCCCCAAACAGCGACCTTTTGGATGGGGAAGGTACTGATTTCCCTTACTCCAACTCCTGATGGCTCATGAAGAAGTTCCCAGAAATGATTCTCAACAGGTTTTAAACCTCCAGGAACTATATAGAAATCATTATTTGGCTGTTTGTTCCACCTTATTTCATTGCCTGAGACATCAAGAACATCAGGTGTCTCTTCAGCTTCTGCAGAATAAGGAAACCTAAGTACATAGTCAGGACCGGTTGGATTGTTATCTATTGATATGAAATTATGGCAGTATTCCTCTGTTTGAATTGGCTTGGAACCAACATTTTTAAGGTTATATTTAATTATCATTTTGTTTTGATCCACACTGACTTCTTTAATCATGCGAACTGCGTAGCCTTTACATTCGAGCGACTCCAATTCAAAGATAACATGGTCTGAGGCAGATTCAATTGTTACCGGGAACGGAGCTACTTCATACTTGTCAAAAAAGAAGTAGTTTGACTCATCAGGGCGTGTCAGTAGGCCGGTACCTAATTTGTGGAACTTCTCGCCAGGTATTGCCTCATCATAACCAATAGGCGTATGAATTCCAAATTCGTTGCAAAAACCAAAGCCTCCAGAGCCCTCACCTGGGATTGGAGATTCAGGTGCACAAAATGAATGTTTTCCGTCTAGTGTTACTTTTGTTATAAAACCAGTCCAATCAAAACGTGAGCCACTATAAAAAGTGCCGGGGTAGGCAATTTCAACTTCGAGTCTTTTGCCTGTTATTTTTAAAGATTGCATATTATTAGACATAATTTATCTTCTCCCTTAGTTATACATAGCTCGTTAAATATTAACATACTAAATTTGAGGCTTTAAACCTCGGAAATAATACATATTAAAGCAATATGTAAATATTTATTGGAGCTATAGTAGAGTTTACCACAAAAATGAACTTATAGAAATAAAAAAGTCATAAAAAAATGGACGGGTGAGTTGCTAAGTGATAAAATAATGCTAGAAGAAGTATGATGCAAAAATAAGGGGGAAGCAGGATGAAGTACAGAAAGTTCGGTAATACGGGGATAGAAATATCACGTTTAGGTTTTGGCTGCATGAGACTTCCAACAATAAAGCTTAATGACGTTGAGGTAGTGGACGAAGATAAGACAATTAAGATGATCCATAGAGCTTATGAATTAGGTGTCAACTATTATGATACGGCATATTTCTATCATGATGGACAAAGTGAAATTGTCCTTGGTAAGGCTTTAAAAGGTATAAGAGATAAGGTGTACGTTTCTACTAAAAGTCCAGGACATCTTATCAAAAAGCACGGTGATTATAGAAAAATATTAGAAGAGCAGCTTAAAAAGCTTGATATTGATTATATTGATGTTTATCACTTTCATGGTATAGGATATGATGGTTTTCTCAGCATAAACGAAAAAACCAAATGGTTGGATGAGGCATATAAAGCAAAGGAAGAAGGATTAATAAAGCATATTAGTTTTTCATTCCATGATGCTCCGGAAAATCTCAAGAGGCTTGTTGATCTTGGGATATTCGAATCGGTTTTGTGCCAGTACAATGCCATAGATAGAAGTAATGAGGATGCTATAGCTTATGCAAAGTCAAAAGGGCTTGGAGTTGTCATAATGGGGCCTGTTGGAGGAGGTAGAGTTTCGGGACTTCCAAAAGAGGTTGCAGCCAAACTTGGAATTAATGTAAAAAGCAGTGCGGAAATGGCGTTAAGGTTCGTGTTTTCAAATCCTGATGTTGATTGTGCTCTTTCAGGTATGGGCAGCATGGAGATGGTAGAAGAAAACAGTGTGACCGCATCAAATATAGAGCCACTTTCGGAAAACGAAGTTATTGCGATAAATAAAATGATGGAAGAAAATAGAAAACTTGCTGACCTTTACTGTACAGGATGTTCATATTGTATGCCTTGTCCGGCTGGGGTTAATATCCCAAAAATATTCGAGATGATGAATTACCATAAGGTCTACGGGATAGATGAGTATTCAAAGAATGGATATGCTGAAATTGGGACAAATGAGTGGGTACCTGGAAAGAGAGCGGATGCCTGTGTAGAATGTGGTGTTTGTGAAACAAAGTGTCCTCAGAAGTTAAAGATAAGAGAACAGCTCAAGGAATGTCATAAAGTATTGGCAAGGTAGTGTTTTTTTAATTACAAACGTTTATATCGAAAATAAAAATAGAAAAATAAGATAAAGACAGGGATTTATATGAGTTTTAAAAAGGGAGATATTGTTACAGTATCAAATAAGCTTGAAGAATACGTAGGTACGGCTTTGATTCTTTATAGAGACGATGAAATGGTTGATATAAAAATTATTGATGAGCACGTTGCCTCAGAAGACGTTCCGGATGGAAGAATACTGCTTGGGTATGAATCATATAGCAGTATTTATGCAGTATATTGTGATGTCCTGGAAAAAGCTGACGAAGCTGGCGTAATAAAGCTTCGTATAAGCAAAACATTTTCTGTAATAAACAGAAGATTTTCAACAAGGTATCCGGCATTTTTTAAGGTAGATATTGCTGCCGGAGAGCCTTTGGAAACTTTTGACGGAGTAATTAGAAATATGAGCCTTAGAGGTTTTATGGTCAATACTCATGTGGATTTAAGTGTTAACCATATGGTGGAGATGGGCATAAAACTTGACAGTCGTAACGTTTCTGTTAAAGCAAGGGTAGCGAGGAAGAGTGGTCAAGGCGGCAGTTTTAATTATGGTTTGTATATCGTTGATTTAGGATATGATGAAAAGATTTTGATGAGATCAATGGTGACAGAGCTTAAGGAAAAGAATAGAAAAATCTCTGAAAAGTTGATCAGGGGATATATTGGTGAAGGTTTGTAAAGTTTAACCAATAAAGTTTCTCAAATAATAACAAACGCCACTATGGAATAGTAAACCATAGGGCGTTTTGCTGTGTTGGTAAAGTATGACTTATCTTGTGAATAATAATAATGTATGATATTATTTTTTATATTAATTCAATAACAACGCAATCAGGAGGGACAGATTTTGGAGGAAAGATTCCTAACAAACCCAAGAATAGCATACATCGAGAAAAATGGAGTTGAATACATTCAGTTTAACAATTTAAATAAATATTCAGATGTGCTTATTCATGGCTTTACAACCAGGCGGGGCGGGGTTAGTGAAGGTGAATACAAATCCCTTAACATGGCGTTTAATAAAAACGATAAGAGGGAAAATGTCGAAGAAAACTATAGAAGAATAGCCGGAGTATTAGGTATAGATACAGAGAATATGGTTCTTTCAAATCAGGTCCATGATAATAAAATTAGAGTTGTTACAGAAAATGACAGAGGCAAAGGGATTTATAAAAAAAGTGATATAATTGGTTTTGACGGTTTAATGACCAATGTTGCTGATGTAGCGCTTGTAACATTTTATGCAGATTGTGTTCCGGTATTTTTGTTTGATCCGGTAAAAAAGGTAATATCTCTTGTTCACTCGGGTTGGCGCAGTACAGTGAAGGAAATATCCAAAGAAGCTGTTATAAAAATGAAAGAGGTTTATGGCTGTGATCCATATGATATTGAAGTGGCTATTGGCCCGTCAATAGGACAGTGCTGTTTTGAGGTTGGAGAAGAGGTATATCTCGAATTTATTAATACTTTTGCATGGTGTGGTGAATTTTGTAAAAAGATAAATGAAAAATGGTTCATTGATCTTCCGCCGATAATTGTGAGGTCTTTAGAATCAGAGGGAATACAAAGGAGTAAAATAACACTTAGCAGCATATGTACAAAGTGTAACAATGATGTCTTCTTCTCACATAGAGGCGATAATGGAAAGACAGGCACACTTTCAGCGATTATGCAGCTTAAACGGTAAATAAAATATACATCCTTAAAGGGAGCGAAAAGAGTTGGAAAAGAAATCATTATTAATAATAATAACTATTATTATGAGTATTTGCATTACTTCCTGTTCAGCTTTAAGCAGTGGAAAAGAAAATGCTGAAGAGGAAAATAAATACAATTTTATAGACAGCCAGGATGATGTGATTGATACAGGGCCTGTAAAAGGTGGGGTATTGAAGCTTTATTCTACAACCCCTGATACCTTGAATCCGATATTGACTAACAATTTATACGTTAGGGATTATTCAAGCTTTATATATGAAAGCCTTGTTGTCCTTGATAAGAGCCAAAAGGCTACACCTGTACTGGCTGAAAGGTGGGAAACTTCGAACGACGGATTAACCTGGACATTTCATCTGAGGGAAAATATATCTTGGCACGATAATATGCCATTTTCAGCTGGAGATGTTGAATTTACAATGAATGCGATAATCAGCAGCCCAAACAGTTCGTACAAGAAAAATGTAGACAATATAACTACATTTGCTGCTGTTGATTCAAAAACTTTTAGAATTGTGTTGAAAAATCCCAACTCTTTTACAGCAGAATTAATGACTTTCCCCATAATTCCAAAGCATTGTTTTGTTGGGCAGGACCTTGCAACTTCTGCAAAGAATAACAGCCCAGTTGGTACAGGTCCATATAAATTTGCGGAATATAAGCAAGGGGGTTACATTAAGCTTATAAACAATGAAAAATGGTGGAAGCTTGAAAAGAAAGATGAAAGCGCATTGAGTATACCGTACATTGAAGAGATAGATATCCGTGTGCACGATAAGACCAAAAGTAGCACAAGTGCTTTTCAGGGAGGAGACGTTGACCTTTTGACTATAGACAGGAGCTGGTGGTCAAAATACAACGGAAGATCGGATGTAACTCTTAAAAGATATATAAGCAACGAGTTTGAGTATATTGCATTTAACCTGTCAAATAAAATTTTAAAATTGAAGGAAGTGCGACAGGCTATTGCATATTCCGTTGATAAAACGAAAATTATTAATGATTTATTGCCTGGTGAGGCTGTTGCTTCCGATTTGCCGGTTATGCCGGATACTTGGCTCAATGACACAAAGGTTGTTTACTATAGCGCTGATAAGGAAAAGGCAAAGAAATTGTTGGCGGATAGCGGCTGGAAGGATAATAACGGTGTACTCTACAAGAAAATTAACGGGGTGAACACTTCGCTTAAATTAGAGATGCTTGTTAACGAGGATAATAAATTGAGACTTAAGGTCGCAGAAGAGATAAAAAATCAGTTAAAGGAAATAGGTATAGAGCTTACAATTAAGGAATTGTCCTGGGAAGACGAGTTCAAAAAGATTGATAAAAAGAAATTTGATATGGTGTTTATTGGCTGTACAATACCATCTACTACGGATTTGTCTTTTATGTATTCATCTGAAGGAGCAGCGCTGAATATTTCCGGCTATAAGAATGAACAAGTTGATAATTATTTAAAAATGATACTTAAAGAGTCCAACGAGTACAGTAAAAAAGCTTATTTCTTCAACATGAAGGAATTAATCAACCAGGATGTACCATGTCTGGGGTTATACTTTTATAATGATGCCATGATATATAGCAAGAGAATACATGGGGAGTTTTCGCCGTATTTATGGAATCGATATTTCGATGTGACGAGATGGTATATTCCAGTAAACAAATAGATATGAAAATTTCAAAGAACATAAGCACTGAAATTTTCTAAAATAGATTATATGAAAACTAAAAGTATTTATATATACTTTACAATCATTTGGAAAGTATATATAATCGTAAATATTGTGGAGAGAATTAATGGAAAGGTAATGATAATTATGATTTGGGCAGCTATAATTATTGCAATAATCGGCTTTGATCAATTTACCAAGTATATGGTTATTAACAGTATAGGTTTTGGTGAAAGGATACCTATAATCGATGGATTTTTCTATTTAGCCCATTGGCAAAATACAGGCGCTGCATGGGGGATTATGCAAAATGGAAAAGTTTTTTTAATTCCTGTTACAGTAATTGTGTCAATTGCACTGGTATATTTCATGTCTAAGTCAAAAAATAAGATGTTTAAGGCATCAATTTCAATGATATTAGGCGGAGCATTGGGGAATTTAATAGACAGGGCTTTTAGAAAAGGCGGAGTTGTAGATTTTTTGGATTTCCATTTTGGAACATACAATTTTCCAACTTTTAATGTTGCAGATTCATTTATAGTTATAGGCACAATACTTTTATCTATTTATATTTTATTTGTTATGAAGGATGAAAAGGTTTTATCTAAGGAATAAGATTTGTGAGGAATAAATTAGGAAGATGGGTATAGATATGGAAGAAATAAAGCTGGTATCTGAAGAAAGTGGAGTGAGAATAGATGCCTGGATTTCAAGCAGGCTTAAGGAGTATTCTCGTTCATACATACAAAAACTTTTAAATGATGGGCATGTTTTGGTAAATGGTTCTTTAGTTAAATCCAATTACAAGATCAAATCAAGTGATGAAATAACAGTTCAAATTCCAGAACCTGAAGTACTTGATATAGTACCTGAGAATATTGAAATTCCTGTTCTTTATGAGGATGAACATGTGTTGGTGGTTAATAAGCCTAAGGGTATGGTAGTTCACCCGGCTGCAGGCAACTACTCAGGTACTTTGGTGAATGCATTGATGGATTACTGCGGAGACAGTTTATCAAGTATAAACGGCGTAATAAGGCCAGGTATAGTTCACAGGATTGATAAGGATACTTCAGGGGTGTTGGTGGTTGCAAAGAGCAATGAAGCACACGAAAAACTGTCTTTAAAACTTAAAGACCATGATATAAACCGGGTTTATGTTGCACTGGTACATGGCATTATAAGGGAAGAGTCAGGAAAGATAGACGCTCCTATAGGAAGACATCCGGTTGATAGAAAGAAGATGGCCGTAAATACAAATAACGGTAGAAGAGCAGTAACGTATTTTAAGGTACTTGAAAGATTCAAGGATGCTACCTTGGTTGAGGTAAAGTTAGAAACAGGCAGAACACATCAGATAAGGGTTCATATGTCCTATATAGGCTATCCTATTATTGGGGACACAGTTTACGGAAAGAAAAAGGATAAGTATGATATAGGCGGACAAGCGCTCCATGCCAAAACTTTAGGTTTTGTTCATCCTGTGAAAAATGAATACATGGAGTTTGAAGCGGAGCTCCCTGAATACTTTAAAAAATTATTGGAAGAGTTAAGATGGGATAAATAGCAAGTTAAAATCAAATACCTACTTATAAAATACCTATAAAAATACCTATTTGGCAAGATTTATCTTTCCAAGATAGATTTTATGTGCTATAATATGGGCTGTAAATTTAACAATGGGGGGAAAAACGATGAAACATGTTAAGACTATAAATGGTTCAACATTAAAAGACAGTCTTAAAAAAGGCGGTTGCGGCGAATGCCAGACTTCATGCCAGTCAGCTTGCAAAACTTCATGTACTGTTGCTAATCAGAGTTGCGAAAAGAAATAATACAATAGTTAGGCTGTTAATTAATAGTAATAACAAAGAGTGAAAGGAAGGTTAAGCCTTTCACTTTTTAGTTATTGTAGTGTTAAGGAGATTGATTTATGATCCACAAGTTTTCGTTATTTGGAACAAATATTGTTGTTGATGTGAATAGCGGTTCAGTTCATATCTTTGACGATGTTGCCTATGAGGTCCTGGATTATTATGAAAATAACTCATCTGAGAGAATCATTGAGCTGCTTTCATCAAAATATAAAAGTGAAGATATCGGTGAAGCGATTAAGGATATAGATAGTCTTAAGGCAGAAGGAATGCTCTATTCTGAAGATATCTATAAAGATACTGTTTCCTTATGGGATAAAAAGCCGGTTGTAAAAGCACTTTGCCTTCATATAAGCCACGATTGTAATCTCAGATGTAAATACTGCTTTGCCTCAACCGGTGATTTTGGTGGACAAAGGTCTATGATGTCTTCGGAAGTGGGAAAGAAGGCTATTGATTTTATAATAAAGGAATCGGGCAGCAGAAAGAACCTTGAGGTTGACCTTTTTGGCGGAGAACCCTTAATGAACTTTGAAGTTGTTAAGGAGATTGTAGCCTATGCAAAATCCAAGGAGAAAGAGGCAGGCAAGAATTTCAGGTTTACATTAACTACAAATGCAATACTTTTGAATGAAGACATCAAAAATTATGTAAATGAAAATATGCAAAATGTAGTTTTAAGCATTGACGGTCGTAAGGAAGTAAATGATAAAATGAGGTACAGGGTAGACGGTACAGGATGTTACAGTGATATAATGCCTAAAATAAAGGACATGGCGGATTCAAGGGGACAGGATAGGTACTATGTAAGAGGGACATTCACAAGAGAAAACCTTGATTTTTCCAAAGACGTACTTCATTTGGCTGACGAGGGCTTTAAGCAAATATCAGTTGAGCCTGTAGTTGCAGGAAAGGATTCAGGCTATGATTTGAGGGAAGAAGATCTTCCTAAGCTCTCTGATGAATATGAGAAGTTAGCTTTAGAGTTCGTTAAGCGCAAGAAAGAAGGAAACGGATTTAACTTCTTTCACTTCATGATAGATCTGTCTCAGGGGCCATGTATTGCTAAAAGGCTCAGAGGGTGCGGTTCAGGACATGAATATGTTGCAATAACGCCTGAAGGTGATATATACCCATGCCATCAGTTTGTCGGCAACAGTGAATTTAAAATGGGCAATGTTACAGAAGGCAAACTCAATACTGAGATTCAGGAACATTTTAAGGGATGTAATGTTTATACCAAGGAAGAGTGCAGCAAATGCTGGGCAAAATTTTACTGCAGCGGAGGCTGTGCAGCAAATGCACATCAGTTCAATAACGACATAAATATTCCTTATAAGGTTGGATGTGAGCTTGAAAGGAAGAGAGTAGAGTGTGCTCTTTGGATAAAATCTCAAGGGATGTAGGAAACAGTATAACCTTTTGACAATACTATTTATGGGAAGGATGGTTATATGGGCATTATCACTTTGGAGGATTTGAAAAACAACGAGGAAGTTAAGACTCTATTTGAAATAGCGGACAAGCAGCTTGCCGAATTAGGCTATACAGAACATTCTTTCAGGCATGTAGGACTGGTGTCGAAGGTCGCAGGTGACATAATGGAGACATTGGGGTTTGGAGAGCGTGAAATAGAGCTTACACGAATGGCCGGATATCTCCATGACATAGGTAATTCGGTAAATAGAGTTGACCATGCCCACTCAGGTGCAATTTTAGCTTATCAGATACTTACGAAGATTGGAATGGGAAGTAAGGAAGCAGCAGAAATTATGCTTGCAATAGGTCATCATGATGAAGGCAGCGGAGGTGCAGTAAGTGCAATTTCAGCAGCATTGATACTTGCAGATAAATCTGATGTTCACCGTACGAGGGTAAGAAATACTGATATAGCTACATTTGATATTCATGACAGGGTGAATTACGCTGTTGACAGCTCAAAGATTTATGTGGACAAGGATAAGAAGATTGCAGTCCTCGAACTCCATATAGATACCGATATCTGCCCTGTAATGGACTACTTTGAGATATTTCTGATAAGAATGACAATGAATAGAAGAGCTGCAGAGTTTTTGGGTCTTAAGTTTCAACTTATTATAAATGGTACTCATTTACTATAAGAACCTAAAAATAACATACTAGAGTAGTTGATTTTTATTGACGTGCAAATTTTATAGATATATAATATTTTCATGTGGACAAGATGAAAAGGGGGAATTATACAGATGAAAGGCAACTACGGAATAAAGTCCATTGTGCTAATTATCATTATAGGTTTATTGACCTATATTGCAATTGCAGGGCTCACAATTCCAGGGACAGGAGTTAATATTGAGAATGTAGAAGAAAGCATCAGGTATGGTATAGATATCAGAGGAGGCGTCCGGGCAGTATTAACAGCTCCGGAAGGTGTAAATCCTACTGATGATCAGATGGAATCTGCAAGGCAGATAATCGAAAACAGGTTGAATTATAAGAAAATCTACGATAAAACACTTTTATTGGAAAAGGCGAATAAGAGAATTATACTTGAAATTCCTTATCAGGCAGGACAATCGATAGATCAGGATCCAAGAAAAGCAATAAATGAAATAGGTATGACAGCGTTGCTTACATTCAGGGAAGTAGACAAGACACAGATTAATAAAGAAACTGGCGATTACCTTCCTTTAGATGGTGATAAGATCATACTTAAGGGAGCGGATATAAAAAAAGCGACACCTGAGGCTAATGCCAATACTGGTGAGGTATATGTAGCCCTGACTTTAAGCGATGAAGGTGCAAAGAAGTTTGAAGCGGCTACAGCAAGACTCGTTGGTCAGCCATTAGCTATATTTATGGATGAACAAATGATCCAAGCTCCGACTGTTGACGAGAAGATATCTGGAAACAGTGCAATAATTAGAATGGGTAAAGCAGGTGGTAAGGATTCAGATGCACTTACAAAGGAAGCAACTGATCTTGCCAATACAATAAATGCCGGTGCACTTCCGTTCAAGCTTGTATCAGAAGATTTAAATTCTATAAGTCCTACACTTGGTAAGAGTGCGCTTAATGTAATTTTGCTTGCAGGTTTGGTTTCAATGATTCTGGTTGGTCTGTTCATGCTTATACGCTATAGACTCCCTGGAATTGTAGCAGTTTTAGCTCTTTTATTCTCGATTGTAGCACAGATAATGATTATATCATATTCGCATATGTCACTGACATTACCAGGTATTGCAGGTATTATCCTGACGATAGGTATGAGTCTTGACGGAAATGTTATAATATATGAAAGAATCAAAGAGGAAATAAGAGCTGGTAAGACCATACAGGCTGCTATTGAAGTAGGATTTAAGAGAGCATTTACAGCTATATTTGATGGTAATATTACTATATTGATTGCGGCCGTTGTACTTTATACTTTGGGTTCTGGAGCAATACAATCATTCGCCTTTACTTTGGCTCTTGGAGTATTGTTAAACTTTGTAACCTGCGTATCCATGTCAAGGACTATGCTTCAAGCTGTGGCAGGTTTCAAATTTGCTAAGAGTAAATGGTTATATGGAGTGAAGGGAGGCAAATCAAATGTTTGATTTTATTGCCAATAAAAAATATTTCTTTTGTTTTTCAGGATTAATCTTCCTAGTAGGTATAATAGCTTTAATAATTCATGGTGGTTTTAATCTTGATATTCAGTTTCAGGGCGGTACAATACTTGAAATTCAAATGGCTGACTCAAATTTTGATATAGCAAAAGCTGCTGATGTTGCAAAAACTGCTACAGGCAAGGTTGTATCAGCTCAGCACTCCTATACATTAGATGCAAGCAACAAAAATACAAGAATTGACCTTCTTGTTCTGAGTGTTTCATCTAAGGATAAGCTTTCTGATGGAGAGCGTGATGAGCTTGTTAATGCCATTAGCAAGGAGTTTAAAGTTAAGGAAGGCGCTCGGATAGAAGAAAGATCCGTTGGAGCTTCAATGAGTAAAGAACTTGCTGGCAAAAGTATGTGGGCTGTTATACTTGCATGTATTTTGATGCTGATTTATGTATGGATTAGATTCAATGCAATGAATGGTCTTCTTGCCGGATTTGCTTCTATAGTTGCTTTAGTTCATGACGTTGGAGTTATGCTTACTCTATATGCCGTATTGGATATTCCGTGTAACGAATCATTTATAGCAGCAATTTTGACTATACTCGGTTATTCTTTGAATGATACTATTGTTATTTTCGATAGAATAAGAGAAAACAGTTCTCTCCTCAGGAAGGAAAGTCTTGCTTCTCTTACAAACAAGAGTATCTGGCAGACAATGAGCCGTACTTTATGTACTGCCGCAACTACTGGTATGTGTGTTATAATAATATTTATTTTTGCTTGGTACAATAAGATAGATTCTATAATGGAATTTATATTACCTCTTTTAGTTGGTATGATAAGCGGTGTATACTCAACTATATTTATTGCAAGTCCTGTATGGGTAATGTGTAAGGAATGGCAAGCAAAGAGAAAACTTGCTGCAAAACCTGCAAAAGCTTAAAAGAATTGTTAATGAGAAACTCGGGGGCATTTAGTCCTCGAGTTTTTTTGATGTTAAGAAAGTGTATTTCTTTCTTGCATCAAAAAGTCTACCGAAGGGCCGTTTGCGGCAGAGGAATACCCCTGGCTATAATATTTATAATTATACTGGTTGATTTTTTCTTTTTTTTGTGGTACTATTTTTTCATAATCTGGCAGTATCATTTATGAACTGCACAGAAGTGGAAACTACTAATTTAATTGCTATTAACACTGCTTTGATCCTAATTGGACAGGGACAGGATTGATTAATTTAAGGGCTTTCAATATTTATATTGATTGATTAAAGTCAGTTCTTGTCGAACTGGCTTTTATTGTTATATTGGGATCTGAAGTATTGTAAAATAATAGAGGATATGCAAGTTTAGACAGATTATGATGGGGGAGTGATGATGTGATGAAGGATAAGTTTACTGTTTCAAACTTTCAGGATTGCAAAAGAAATGGGAAAAAGATTACGATGCTTACAGCATATGATTACCCGACAGCAAAAATAATGGACGAATCTGGTATTGATGCAATTCTTGTTGGGGACTCGCTCGGTATGGTTGTTTTGGGATATGAAGATACTACAAGAGTTACTATGGATGACATGGTTCACCATACAAAGGCTGTTGTTAGAGGAACTAAAAAAGCTATGGTTGTTACAGACTTGCCTTTTTTATCTTATCATAAGGGCATTTATGAAAGTGTAAGCAATGCAGGAAGGCTTGTTTGTGAAGGTGGATGTAAAGCAGTTAAGCTTGAGGGCGGCGAAGATGTTATAGAAGATGTGAAAGCAATAACTCGCGCAGGAATACCCGTTATGGGACACCTCGGCTATACTCCACAGTCAGTAAATATTTTTGGTGGGCATAAGGCGCAGGGCAAAACTATAGAAACTGCGAAGAAGATATATAAGGATGCTCTAATGCTTCAAGATGCCGGAGCATTTGCCGTTGTACTTGAATGCGTTCCGCATAAGGTAGCAAAATACATTTCTAGTAAGCTGGATATACCGGCAATAGGGATAGGGTCGGGTGCAATGTGTGATGGACAGGTGCTTGTAGTACATGATATTATTGGAATGTTCAGGGAGTTTACTCCTAAGCATACAAAGAAATATGTTGATATGGGTAATGCCCTGGAAAACTCCGTTAGAAGCTATGTAAGTGATGTTGTGGAAGGTAGTTTCCCAACAGAAAAGAATTCATTTACTGTTGAAGATGAAGTAATTGACGCTTTAGACAAGCTTGGATTATAGTTGATAAATGTTTGGAACTATACAATATTAAAGTATGGGGACATTAGAGAGGGAGTAATAATATATGAGAGTAATTGAGACAATCAACGACTTGAAAGCAGTTAATAGGTCAAATAAAAGTTTGGGAAAAACAGTTGGTTTTGTTCCAACTATGGGGTATTTGCATGAAGGTCATTTGTCGCTTGTAAGGAGGTCAGTACATGATAATGACTTTACTGTGATGAGTATTTTCGTTAATCCGACTCAGTTTGGACCAAATGAGGATTTTGAGAAGTATCCAAGGGATATGGAAAGGGATTTACGGTTGGCAGAGTCAGCAGGTGTCGATGTTGTATTTGCACCAAGCGTAGAAGAAATGTATCCGGCTAAATACAAGACATATGTTGATGTAGAAGATATAACCAATGTACTTTGTGGACTGTCGAGACCGGGACATTTTAAAGGCGTTACTACGGTTGTGAGTAAACTATTCAATATTGTGGAACCTAATAAGGCGTATTTTGGTCAAAAGGATGCCCAACAGGTTATTGTGATTAAGAAGATGGTAAGAGACCTAAATATGAACCTTGAAATCATTGCATGTCCTATAGTTCGTGAATCAGATGGTCTGGCGATGAGTTCTAGAAATGTTTATTTAAGCAATGAAGAAAGAGCAGCAGCACTTATTCTTTCCAAATCATTGTCTGAGACTGAAGTGCTGATAAAGCAGGGCGAAAAAAATAGAGAAAAGATTGTTGAATATATAAAAGACAGAATAAAATCGGAAAAGCTTGCAGACATTGACTATATTGAGGTTGTGAGCACTGATGGGTTGGGTCAAGTAGAAAAACTAGAAGGAACCATATTAATAGCTTTAGCCGTTAGATTCGGGAAAACAAGGCTTATAGATAATATCATAGTGGAGGTCTGATTATGTTTGTAAATATAATGAAATCTAAAATCCATAGAGCAAGAGTAACAGAGGCTAATCTTAATTATGTTGGGAGTATAACCATTGATGAGGATTTGATGGACATTGCCGATCTAATGAAGAATGAAAAGGTTCAAATTGTAAACAATAACAATGGAAATAGATTTGAAACTTATGTAATTCCAGGAGAGAGAGGCAGCGGGATGATCTGCTTAAATGGTGCAGCAGCAAGACTTGTGCATCCTGGAGATGTAATAATTATTATTTCCTATGGATTGTTTGAGAAGAATGAAGCAAAGGAATATAATCCTAAAATAGTTTTTGTAGATGAAAATAATAAGGTGGTTGAAATAAAAGATAAAGAACAGCATGGAGAAATTTATAGCTAGGAATTATTTATAAATAATTCCTAGCTATCTTTTAGTAAAATAATCGATTACAAGTCCTCCGATAATAAACTCTGCCAGAACAACAATGCTATTTTTTACAATAGAAGTTCCAATAAACTTTATATAACTGTCAAAGTCAAGTACAGTCTGATTAAGTATTAGTAGTATTGTACCTATTCCAAGCAATACTAGAGCAGCCAGAGTACCATATTTGATAAGTGATTTGGAAAAACTGTTAACCTTTGTGAATTCTTCAAAAATCTTTTCTATTCTTTCAGAATGCAGCTTTCTTGAATTATTAGTTTGCATAGTTCTGTACCCCCTTCTATAAAATTTTGACCTCGTGAAACTGATTTGTAACTAATTTTGATACTTCTAAGTATAAAGCCGATTCCCTATAAGACTGTTTTTAGTTTAGTCATAAGAGAAAAAGAGGCGTTACTTTTTCAAGCACGCTACTATAGAAGGTTAACATAAATTTGTTTTGATTTCAATACAAAAAGATTACCAGTGTTATTTGGGAGTATAAAGAAGTAGTTATTACGCAAAAAATTAATGTACTTGTACAAAAAATATGGTATAATTTTATATAAAGCTGTCATATTAACTGATAAATAGGGTGAAAATAGTGAAAAAATTATTTATCAATCCTTTCGAGTTAGTTCCAGGTATGAAAATCGCAGAAACAATACTAAATGATTATGGTGCAATTGTTATTTCTGAAGGCACCATTCTTGATGATCACTTAATAAATAAACTTGGGAATTTAGGTTTATACAGGCTGCAAATTTTTGTTGGGGATGATGTTAAAGTTGAAAATCCTGATTCATTTACGGAAAGTTATAATGAAAGCGTAAGTGATTATAAAAAGATAATCAGCGATATTGCCAATGGAGTAGACTTAAATCCTACAAAAATAGATAACGTAGTTAATTCAGTACTGCAAAGAGTTGAAGAAAAAAGAGATATAGTTAGTTGTCTCAATCAAATCAAAAGTGCTGATGAGTATACTTATACGCACAGTGTAAATGTATCTCTTATTTCAATGCTTATTGGTAAATGGATGAAATTTGAACCTGAAAGAATCAAGTTGCTGGTTCAAGCTGGTTTATTGCATGATATTGGAAAAACCTTGGTGCCTTTAGAGATTTTAAATAAGCCAGGTAAGCTAACCCAATTAGAGTTTGCGGAAATGAAAAAGCATACTGTTTACGGTTATAGGATTTTAGAGAAGGTTCCCTCTATAAGTAAGGATGTTTTGGCAGCGGTTTTAATGCATCACGAGAAAGAAGATGGAACTGGTTATCCTACAGGGCTAGGTGGAGATAAAATAAATATGCTTGCAAAGATAGTATCTGTTGCTGATATTTATGATGCAATGACTTCAAACAGAGTATACAAGGATAAGGAAAGCCCATTTGAAGTATTTCAATTAATTGAGGAAAATTCAATTGGAACACTAAACCCAATAGTAGTCAATGCTTTCTTGAGCAATATAGCAGCTTATTATATTGGAGACAAAGTCAAACTTGCCAGTGGAGAAATTGGAGAAATTGTATATATCAATCCGAGATGTGTATCAAAGCCTATAGTGAAAGTAGATGATAAGTATATAGATATGCTTACGGAAAAAGATGTTAAAATAAAGGAAATTATTTAGCAAAAGGGTGGAAGTCGCTTCCACCCTTTTTAAATGTCTATTTTGCATCAAATAAGCTTTAAGAAAAAGTAGTAGTGGAAGTTGTATTTTTTTCACTGTTAATTTCTGATCCTGAAAATTTAAATACAAAAGAAAAAGAAATTGAGACAATTGATATCATTATGTGACATATAATTTGGTGTATGCTGTAGAATTTATCAATATAAGAATGAAAATAGTCATATATTATCAAAATACAGTATTTGCTATCGAAAACTTAATATGTAAATTGTTTTGGCAATAATATATAATATTTAGGTAGTTACATTTTTTAAGTTTGGAGAGGAGGACAAGTATGTTAAGCAAGTATTTAGAGAGTAGAGTTGAATTGGATTTGGCTGAAGGAACGTCAACTAATAGCAAGATTCAACTTGAATACTATCTGATTGAAAGTGAACATAGTCAGAATTACGATTGTTGCGGAGACAAAGTATATGGGATTGAGATCATCAAGAAAGAAAGCGACAACCATGCAGAAAGCGAAATAGTTAGAAACCTTTCCAACAGCAAAGAAAACACCAAGGGGATATTGAGCATATTAGCTAAGAATACAGTAACACCAATTGGACTTTCATTTGTATTGGACGATCTTATGGCGCTATAAAGAATATACAAATTGTCAAGTTCTTAAAGAGCAAAAGGCTCTTTTTTTTTATGTTTTTAAGTTGGGTCAAAAAAGGCTAGATCGTGAAATTCTAGCTGAAGTTATATTTTCAGCTATTCCTTAGCCATTAATTATTAGTTTTAGACGAATACAAAAAATGATATAATAAGTATTATATTTCTTTTGCATATAAAGGATGTGAGGATATTGCTTATCCGTGAAGAACTTGAAGAACTTGAAAAAAAGACGCTTTCTCCATTTGCTCAGCTGAGTTGTCAATCTAGAGGAAGGCAGGGAGAAGAAATAGAATGTGACATTCGAACTAAATTTCAAAGGGATAAGGATAGAATAGTTTATTCGAAGTCTTTCAGAAGATTGAAGCATAAGACACAGGTGTTTATATCTCCGGAAGGTGATCATTATAGGACAAGACTTACACATACACTGGAAGTATCTCAAATAGCAAGAACAATAGCAAGAAGCCTTAGATTGAATGAAGATCTTACTGAGGCTATTGCTTTAGGGCATGATCTAGGACATACGCCTTTTGGACATACTGGCGAAATTGTGCTTAATTCCATATGTCCTCACGGATTTCGACACAATGAACAGAGTTTAAGGGTGGTAGATGTAATTGAGAGGGAGAACGGGTTAAACCTTACATGGGAAGTGAGAGACGGTATTAAAAACCACACTGGTGACGAAATTCCTGCCACTTTGGAAGGACAGATTGTAAGATTTGCTGACAGGATAGCTTATATAAACCATGATATTGACGATGCCATACGAGGGGGAATAATATCAAATGAAGATCTTCCTAAGGAGTGCTCGAAAGTTCTTGGGTATAGATCAAGTGAAAGAATAAACAACATGATAGTAAACATCGTTGAACAAAGCAAGCATGTAAATGAGATAAGAATGAGTCCGCAAATTCAGCAAGCAATGAATGAACTTAGAGAATATATGTTTAAAAACGTATATATTGGTTCAAAGGCTAAAAAGGAAGAAATAAAAGCGCAAAATATAGTCAAGGAGCTATATATGTATATAAAAGCTGCTCCAGAGTTGTTGCCAACGGACGCAAAAGGATTACTTCATAAAGATGGTCTGGACAGAGTTGTATGTGACTATATAGCAGGAATGACCGATAGGTATGCAGTTAAGAAATTCCGTGAGATTTTTATTCCTGAGTCATGGAATTAATATTATTGATAACAAGTAAGGAATAGCTGAAAGTATTACTTCGGGGCTGAAGCTATTTTTTCAGCATTCATGAGCGTCTCTTTTTCTTTTTGCCTATGATAAAAATATGGGTAAGGAGAATTTGGAGACGTTTGTTTTTTTTACAAAGAAAAAAGACCAAATAGTAATTAAATTTTGCGTTTGAAGTGCTTATACGTATAATTTGGCAGTAATATTGAAAAAATATCTAAAAATATTTATTTTTTAAAAGAAGGATAATTTATTTTTGTGTAGAATAATAATTGAGTTTGTTAGGGAGTGGGAAATAATTTGCCTTTTTTTCCTTGGTGGCAATTAAAAAAGCTTAGAAGCCATGGAAAAACAAATAGAAAGGGTGGCAACTGTTGGAAGTTGTTGAAGAAGGATTTTTATTATTGATGGTATAATAAAATACCACAATACTAAATAATTTAAAATTGACAATAAAAAGAAGGATTATTAATAATAATGTCGAAGAATTATTAAGAGAAACATTGATTTGCTATAGAGCCAGTGCAGTTTTGCTTAAAAAAGGAGATGTAGCTGAAAGAAGAGATTAGAATGTTTGTGAAATATCCGGAAGAATTAATAGAAGAAATTAGAATGAATAACGATATATTGGATGTTGTCGGAGAATATGTAAAGCTCGAAAAGAAGGGAAAGAACTATTTTGGGCTTTGCCCGTTTCACCGGGAGAAAACACCATCGTTTAGTGTAGATAATACAAAGCAGATGTATCACTGTTTTGGATGTGGCAAGGGAGGGAGCGTAATCCAGTTTGTTATGGATGCGGAGAACCTCGATTACATAGAAGCTATAAAACTACTGGCTGAAAAAGCCAGAATTACATTACCTGAGGGCGAGAGTGAGGAAGAAAAAAAGAGAGCTCTTAAGACTCAGGAGATTATAAAAATAAATACTGATGCTGCAAGATTTTATTACGAGCAGTTAAATGATAAAAAGAATTTAGATGCAAGGGATTATCTTCAAAAAAGAAAAGTTAGCGAAGGTGTTATTAAAAAGTTTGGATTGGGTTATTCTTCAAATGAATGGAATTTATTATACAGTTTTTTGAAAAGTAAGAACTATAGTGATGAGGACCTGATAAGCAGTGGCTTAATACTTGCAAAAAAAAGCGGTGATGGTTATTTTGACAGGTTCAGGGGAAGAGTTATGTTTCCCATATTTGACTTAAGGGGAAACGTTATAGGATTTGGAGGCAGGGTTTTAGATGATTCTCTTCCAAAGTATATGAATTCACCTGAGACTCTTGTCTACAATAAAAGAAGGAATTTATATGCACTGAATTTTGCCAAAAATTCGGGTGAAAAAAGAATAATTGTTGTTGAAGGTTATATGGATGTAATATCCCTTTACCAGTTTGGCATAATAAATACTGTAGCTTCTCTTGGAACAGCATTAACTGAAAGCCAGGGAAGAATACTAAAAAAGTATGCCGAAGAGATAATTATTTCATATGATGCTGATACTGCAGGCCAGGCAGCTACTATGAGAGGGCTGAACCTACTTGATGATATAGGTTGCAATGTAAAAGTATTGTTGATTCCGAAGGGTAAGGACCCCGACGAATTTATTAAAGCTAATGGAGCAGATGCCTTTAAAAAATTAGTGGATAATGCGTTGTCATTAGTTGAGTATAAGATTAAGGTATTAAAGTCACAGATTGATACAACTGCTATTGACGGCAAAATTAGCTTTTTGAACAAAGCCGCAGATATTCTTTCTAAGATAGACAACAGTGTGGAGCAGGAGATGTATATAAAAAAGATATCGCAAGAATATGATATAAGTCAGGAATCTATGTTTGCGGAAGTAATAAAGCGAGTTAAGCCTAAAGGTAATTATAAACCTGCTATAAAAATTGATAGCACTAAGATTAAACCGGTTGGAAATAAAACAAAAAGTGATGAAAATAATCTGGTTCACTATGAAAGAATTATTTTGTCGCTTTTAAGTATAGATAACTCATTATATAGAAAAATTGAGGACAGGATTAATCTGGAGTTTTTTACTCTAGAGGAAAATAGGAAAGCTGCAGAAATTATTTTTACAAAAATAAAAGATAAAAAAGGCATAGTGCCAGCCGAACTTCTAAACCTTGTGAGTAATGAATCGGCGAATAATTTTGCAAGTATGATACAGGGGGAATGTAATTTTGAGGATAACTTAAGAGCTATTTTGGATATAATTAAGAAAATAGAGGTAATTAAGCTTGACAAAAGACAAAAAGAGATACTTAACATGATATCTTCTTCGGGTAACAAAGAAGACGTTGACAGACTTAAAGAAGAGTTAAAAAGCATTTTGATTCAGAAGAAGAGTATGTAGAGATACATTTTAATGAATGATCGGAGGGGCAGTAGTGAAACCCAACAATGATACTAGAAAAGCAATTTTATTGGAATTGATTGATAAAGGCAAGCAAAAAGGCATGCTTACCTATAAGGAAATAATGGATGCCTTTGAGGAGATTGAGATTGAGCCTGAACACATAGAAAAAGTTTATGAAACCCTGGAGAACATGGGGATAGATATTGTAGGTGATATCGAGGCAGAGATGGAGGAAATCCAGCTCACAGAGGAAGACCTTGATATTTCTATTCCTGAAGGGATCAGTATTGATGACCCTGTCAGGATGTATCTTAAAGAAATCGGAAAGGTGCCTTTGCTCAGCGCAGATGAGGAAATCCAGCTTGCGCAGAAGATGGAAAAGGGCGATTCCGAATCAAAGAGAAGACTGGCTGAAGCGAACTTAAGGCTTGTTGTAAGTATAGCTAAAAGGTATGTAGGAAGAGGAATGTTGTTCCTTGATTTAATACAGGAAGGTAATCTTGGTTTGATCAAGGCTGTTGAAAAATTTGACTACCGTAAGGGGTATAAGTTTAGTACCTATGCTACATGGTGGATTAGACAGGCTATTACCCGGGCAATAGCTGATCAGGCCAGAACTATAAGAATTCCTGTTCATATGGTTGAGACAATAAACAAGCTTATAAGGGTATCAAGACAATTGCTTCAGGAGCTTGGTAAGGAACCGCAGCCTGAAGAAATAGCAAAAGAAATGAATATGCCTGTTGAAAAGGTCAGAGAAATAATGAAGATTTCGCAGGAGCCTGTTTCCCTTGAAACACCTATAGGTGAAGAGGAAGACAGCCATCTTGGAGATTTCATACCTGACGACGACGCTCCAGCTCCATCTGAAGCGGCTGCGTTTACTTTACTTAAAGAGCAGCTGATTGACGTTTTAGATACTTTGACACCTAGGGAAGAAAAGGTTTTAAGGCTCAGATTTGGCCTTGATGATGGAAGAGCAAGGACTTTAGAAGAGGTTGGCAAGGAATTTAATGTTACTAGGGAGAGAATCAGGCAGATAGAAGCTAAAGCATTGAGAAAGCTGAGACACCCTAGCAGAAGCAAGAAATTAAAGGATTACCTTGATTAAAGTTTTAGAGAATAATTAGTGGGTCGAATAAGTCTAGACCGTAAAATTATATTTTAAGCATTCATAAGCAAAAAAAGTGCGATTCATAAGTAATTTATGAACCGCACTTTTTTTGTTTTGATTACGGGAGAATCTGTCATAAAAAAATACCCGCACAATTAGTATCAACATACCGTAGACCTTTTTTGTTACGGGATTTAGGGGAGTATAACTGATTCATTTAGTATAATAATAGAAAAGCTTCCAAAAATCAATAGTATTTACGTTCTATTTACTGAACACCACAAAATTTGTGTTTAACATGGTTTAACATTTTGTTAATTGAATTTGAATAAATACTTAAAATATGCAGCAAAATAATGCAAGGAAGAACTAGCTAAAGACTGGTAAAGAGGAATATTTAATTAACTTAAAGGAGATGCTTTTATGGATCAAACAAACAGAAATGAAGTTGAATTTACAACATATGATAGACTACTAATTGCATGGGAAAATTCAATGGAAATGGTTAGGGATTTTGAAATGTATTCAAAAAGAATTGAAGATCAGAAGGTAAAAGAAGTTTTTAAACAGTTTGCAGAAGATGAAGGGATGCATGCAAGTAGGTTGAGGGAATTGTTATTGGACTATAGGGACCAAAAACACTAGAGAAGAGCGTTTCAAAAAACTAATTATAAGTTTTTTGAAGCGCTGGTTAAGGCGTTTGGAAAGAAAATGTCCTGAAATCGGGGAGTATTAAAGGTTTTCAAGACTTTATCTGGTTTATGTAATCTAAAAAAGTTAAATAAAAAAGTAGCATAATAGTGAATTGGCTAGATATACGGTGAATTTGAGAGAAAAGTGATAAAAAATTTATAAAAAGGAGAAAATTCTTCTTGACCTGATGGTAAAGCATCAGTATAATATTATTTGTGCTTGGTGATCAGTAATTGCAAGGCACAATAAACATTCCTCAATAGCTCAGTCGGTAGAGCATGCGGCTGTTAACCGCAGGGTCGTAGGTTCGAGTCCTACTTGAGGAGCCAAACGGGCCTTTAGCTCAGTTGGTTAGAGCAACCGGCTCATAACCGGTTGGTCCGGGGTTCGAGTCCCTGAAGGCCCACCAAAACCGTTAGGTTAATAGAAAAGAACCACTCTGAAAAGAGTGGTTCTTTTGCGTTTATACCTTAGTTAGTACAAAATGATTTTTTGAGAACTCTAAAATGCCTTCATCGCGTAATTTGCATAGTTCATTTGACATGGCACTTCTATCAACGGAAAGGTAATCTGCAAGTTCCTGACGATTAAACGGAATACTGAAGGAGTTTCCACCGGCTTGTTTGGCCTGTTCAGATAAATAGGAAAGCAGCTTCTCCCTTGTTGTCCTCTTTACTATATGCTCCAATTTTTGTGTCAGCATAATGTTTTTCTGTGCCAGTAATTTAAGTATGTTTTGAATAAGTTGGGTGTGGAAATCGCAGGCCGATGGACAAGTTGTAGTGATTTTCTTAAAATCAACAAAAAGTATTTCAACTTTTTCAGCAGCAACCACACTTACCGGTAATTTTCGTACCAATGCAAAGGAGAAGGCTTCTGCGAATATTTCTCCTGATTTCATTTTAGCGAGTATGGCACGATTGCCCCAAAAGTCTTCTTTAATTACATTGACACTTCCAGAGAGCACTATTCCGACATCTGTGACAGGGCTTTCTGCAGACAAAATATATGCGTCCTTTGCGTAAACAGCTTTTCTGATGGAAAGGCAGTTTAGCATTGGAGATAGATTGTTTTCGGCAATACCCGAAAATAGTGGCGATTTTTTTAAAATATCTAAAGTTTTTTCCATAATTACCTCATTTCTGTTGTAAATACAACCGAATTACTGATTTGATTATAGTACAATAACATTGTAAGTTCAAGACAAACAATTGAATTATGGAGGGAAAATAGATGATTAGAAAAATTATTAAAATTGATGAAGAAAAATGTATTGGATGCGGTCTTTGTGCAGAAGCATGCCATGAGGGCGCAATTGGAATGATAGATGGTAAGGCAAAACTCTTAAGGGATGACTACTGTGACGGACTTGGAGATTGTTTGCCGGCTTGCCCTACAGAAGCTATTACTTTTGAAAATCGTGAGGCAGCTGCTTACAATGAAGAAGCTGTTAAACAGAATCAAATGAAAAAACATGCCGGAAATTTGCCTTGCGGATGCCCTGGTACACAGTCCAGGCAAATTATCAGAGAGGCACAACAAACATGTTCTAATGAATTACCTGCAGCAGAGAGTCAGCTTTTACAGTGGCCTGTACAAATAAAATTGGTTCCGGTTATGGCACCGTATTTTGAAAATGCAAACCTGCTTATTGCAGCTGATTGTACTGCTTTTGCCTATGGTGATTTTCACAACAAATTCATTAAGAACAGAATTACACTGATTGGATGTCCCAAGCTGGATGACGGCGATTATTCAGAAAAGCTTACAGCTATTATTAAGAACAATAATATCAAAAGCGTAACTGTTGTCCGTATGCAGGTTCCTTGCTGTGGTGGAATTGAAAATGCTGCTAAAACGGCACTTCAGAATAGTGGAAAGTTTATTCCATGGCAGGTAATCACTATTTCTACCGATGGAAAAATTATAGATTAAATGAGGATAAATAAGGGTAAAGATTCTACATTAAAATATAAATAGCTAGGAGAGATTATGTTATGAATAAAATGTTTTGTTTTCAATGTGAACAAACTGCAGGTTGTGCAGGATGCACCGGAAATGCCGGCGTTTGTGGTAAGAAGGCCGATACTGCAAATTTACAGGACGAATTGACAGGTGCACTGATTGGCCTTGCCAGATCAGCTGCCGCAAATAATAGCAAGCTGGGAAAAACTACTCACAGAGTGATGATCGAAGGTTTATTTACTACCATCACCAATGTGAACTTTAACAATGAGACAATTAATGAGCAAATTGCCGCAGTAAAGCGTGAAAAGGATGCGCTTGCCGGGCAGTGTGCATGCTGTAGTTCAACTTGCGCGAAAACAGATGATTATGATATGAAAGACCTTTGGAACGACAATGAAGATATTAGGTCGTTAAAATCTCTCATTTTATTTGGTTTGCGTGGTGTTGCCGCTTATGCCTATCATGCAATGGTGCTAGGGTATACAGATGAAGAGGTAAATGACTTTTTCTATAAAGGTTTGCTTGCTGTAGGAGAAGACCTGGATATGAATCAGCTGTTGCCTATCGTCTTAAAGGTTGGAGAGATCAACCTAAAGTGCATGGAATTGCTTGATCGTGCAAATACAGAAACATATGGCACACCTGTTCCGGCAAAGGTGCCTTTAACAGTTGAAAAAGGTCCGTTTATTGTCATAAGCGGTCATGATTTGTACGACCTGTACCTTCTTTTGGAGCAGACAAAGGATAAGGGTATCAATATCTATACCCATGGTGAAATGCTCCCGGCGCATGGCTATCCTAAGTTGAACGCATATCCGCATTTGAAAGGCAATTTCGGTACGGCATGGCAAAACCAGCAAAAAGAGTTTGCCAATATTCCTGCACCGGTTTTGTTTACAACAAATTGCCTTATGCCTGTTAAAGAAAGTTATGCAGACAGAGTTTTCACAACAGAGGTAGTGTCTTATCCTGAAATGGTACACATAGGTGAAGATAAGGACTTTACGCCGGTGATAGAAAAAGCGCTGGCCCTTGGTGGATATGCAGAGGATACAGAGTTTACAGGCATTAATGGAGGAACACAGGTAATTACCGGTTTTGGACACGGTACTATTCTTTCAGCCGCTGATGTGGTAATAGAGGCTGTAAAAGCAGGAGCAATCAAACACTTTTTCTTAGTTGGCGGCTGTGATGGTGCCAAAACAGGGAGAAATTATTATACTGAGTTTGTAAGACAAACTCCAGAAGATTCAGTTATCCTTACCCTTGCATGCGGAAAATACCGCTTTAATGATTTGGATTTGGGTCAAATTGGAGGTTTGCCTCGTATAATGGATGTTGGGCAGTGTAATGATGCCTATAGTGCAATTAAGGTTGCAGTGGCTTTAGCAGACGCCTTTGGTTGTGGAGTAAATGAGTTGCCGCTCTCTATGGTGTTGTCATGGTATGAACAAAAAGCAGTATGTATTTTGCTTACACTTTTGCACTTAGGTATCAAGAATATTTTCCTTGGACCAACACTTCCAGCGTTTGTTTCTCCAAATGTTCTGAACTTTTTGGTGGAGAATTACAATATCTCTCCAATTAGTACACCGGAAGCTGATCTTGAAAAGATACTAAAGGCAAAATAGTAATTGATTGGACGATAGTGAAAATGGATTTTAATTAATATGTTTGTTGGAGGATTCTTAATGGAAAAATAAGGAGTATATATACTCCTTATTTTATTTTTTCTATAAATGTATCGAAGTTTTCGGTATTATCCTGGGACCTGGTGTTTATATTCGGTTTAATAGCGTTTTTACTGGCAATGCAATTGTTAAGACTTTCGGCAAGCAGTATTGTCTCGGAAGCACTTTCAATGTCTTTTACCTGATTAGAAAGCCTAAAATTTAGATTCATAATAACAACTCCCACAAATAAATTTAGTAATGTATTTATTATGCTCTATTTTTCTTGTATAATTTATGAGAAAATTAGTTATTCTCAATTATATATATATGCAATAGTAGTTAAATAAATATGGAAAAAATGTTTTATACATACATATTATAACAGGTGATGGAATGATATTAAAGGGAAGAATCAAATTTATTACCGATATGATACCTGAATGCACAATTCTTAGTGATATTGGTACAGATCATGCGTATATTCCTATATACATGGTTATGAATAAAAGATGTCAAAGAGCTATTGGTTCTGATATTGGTAAAGGTCCTGTTGCAGTTGCAAATAGAAACGTACAGCAGCATGGCGTGGAAGATAGAGTCGAAACAAGGCTTGGAAGCGGTCTAAAACCAATTTCCGAGGATGAGATGGATGCATGTGTTATTGCAGGCATGGGTGGAATGCTTATCCGGGAAATTCTGAATGATGACCTTGAAAAGGCGAAGAAGGCAAAGGCTTTAATTATACAGCCCATGAATTACATTGAACTTGTAAGAGAATGGCTGTATGGCAACGGATTTTATATATATGACGAAGGGTTGATAAAAGAGGGATTCAGGATATATAATGTTATTGCAGCAAGGTGGACCGGAGAAGTATTATCAAAGGATGCGGTCTATTATTACATAGGTGAAAAGCTGATTCAAAAGAAGGATCCTTTATTAAAAAAGTATATGGCTAACAGGATTGATATCATAGATAGAATTATTAAAGAGATGTCAGCTATGAAGGATAAGGATTCTATGCTTTTGAGAGATTATATAAATATCAGGAACGAACTTTATGCACTTTTACAGAGAATAGACTAAGGAGTGGTTTGATGGCTGTTAAATGCGGTGATATAATCAGGTTTATGGAAGAATTTGCGCCACCAAGGCTGGCGGAAGATTGGGATAATGTAGGACTTATGGTGGGAAGTCGTGAAGATGAAGTTAAGAAGGTAATGGTATGTCTTGATGTTACTCCGAAGGTTATTGAAGCTGCATCGGAAGAAAATGTAGATCTTATAATATCTCATCACCCTCTTATTTTCAAGGGACTAAAGAGGATCAACAGGGAAGACTTCAAGGGAAAGATTGTAATGGACTTAATCCAAAAGGGTATAAACGTATACAGCGCTCATACCAATCTTGATGTAACGGATGGAGGAATAAATCAATATTTATCTCAAGTTCTTGGATTAAAGAATATCAAGAACCTGAAAGAGTATAAAATCGAGCGTTTACTAAAGCTGGTGGTGTTTGTTCCGAAGGAAAGTCTTGATACAGTAAGGGATGCTATGAGCAAAGCAGGAGCCGGTTGGATTGGAAATTACAGCGATTGTTCTTTTACTACAGAAGGAATTGGAACGTTCAGGCCGCAAGAAGGAACAAACCCATATATAGGCACGCAAGGAAATCTTGAAAAATTAGAGGAATATAGGGTTGAAACTGTAGCCAGTGAGAGGATCATTGATAGAGTCGTAAGTGCTATGATAAGCGCTCATCCATATGAAGAGGTGGCTTATGACATATATCCGCTTGAAATTCCGGGCAAAGAGTATGGAATGGGCTGTGTGGGAGAAATGGGCAGCGCAATGCAGCTAGATAGCTTTGCCGAGGTTGTCAAAAACAAGTTGAATGCCGGGAACGTGCGTGTAATTGGAAATCTTGACAGAGAAATTAAAAAGGCTGCTGTTTTTTGCGGAAGTTTTGATAATGATATTATGGGGCTGGCAAAGTCTAAAGCTGATGTTTTGGTTACAGGGGATGTGAAGTACCATGATGCTTTAGATATGCTGCAGATGGGTATGTGTGTTATTGATGCCGGACACTTTAGTACTGAAAGGATTATAGTACCAAGACTTGTTGAGATTTTAAAGAAGAAATTTAGTGGTGTTGAGGTTATGAGTAACAATGTGGAAGAAGATCCATTTAAATATATTTGACTTAGTGAAAATTTGAGGTTATAATCTTATTTACATTGAAAATTTGAGTAAGCCAGATAGTCGCGTGTATAATACCGAAAGGTTGTACACGAGGAAAGTCCGGGCTCCAGAGGGCAGGGTGCCGGGTAACTCCCGGTGAAGGCGACTTCAAGGAAAGTGCAACAGAGATATACCGCGGTCTTAAGCCTAGTGCTTTAGAACGCAAGGGTGGAAAGGTGAGGTAAGAGCTCACCAGCGGCATGGTGACTTGTCGGCTATGTAAACCCCACCTGGAGCAACACCGCAAAGAGGGACGTTATGGTGGCCCGCCAGTCCCGGGTAGGTGGCTTGAACTTTGCAGAAATGTAAGGTCTAGATAGATGACTATCAAATACAGAACCCGGCTTACAGACTTACTCAATACAATTATCAGGAACACCTGCTTTTAAGGCAGGTGTTTTTGCGTGTGTACGCTTTTATTTTCAGTCCACAAGTCAGGTTTATCATTAACATGTACTATCTAATGGTTTAATGGTTGTTCAATTATTTCCTACGCATTTAGATAATTAATAGTATTATACTGGCAAATCCTCGTCAATAAAAAACGATAGGTGTTTATGTAGGTTTATTTCTATATCATCAACAATTCGACAGTTATTATGGAAAAGTTAGGTTTCCTAGATTATAATAAAAGTAAATGTATAATAAAACTAGGGAAATCTCCTATGTTAGTATATAGATGGGAAGTGGTAGAGTGCTTAGTGAGGGCAAAAGGTCTTTATTGCACGCATTGTTAAAAATAAAGCAGGAGAAGAAATTAGCAGGAGAAGGGTTTGATAACATGGTTTTCCTAGATTCTGCGGATAATGAGCATATACTGTCTCAAAATAATGTTAATTACTTTATAGGAGTTGATGTTCATCTTGAGAGGTTTACTGTCGCTTGTATGGATAAAAATTTGGACTTAATATTTATAAAGGACTCCACTCTTGACGAACTGATTGAGAAGTTAAATGGTATTTCAGTTGAGATAATTGCTGTTGATGCTCCATATGGATTAAACAAAGGATTAATGAATGATGAAAACTATAGAAACAGACTTGGAGTTAATTCAGGTATACACTACAATAAAAAAGTGAGTGAGTATGAACTGACACGAAGAGGTATTTTCTTATATTTTACTCCTAGTAAGGTGGAAGAAATATCTGGCTGGAAGAGTTGGATGGGTACAGGATTTAAATTGTATGAAGAATTAAAAGCATTAGGTTATCAGGCGATAAGTTCAGGTAACTCTAAAAGTAAAGGTTTTGTTGAAGTATTTCCACATGCATCTTTTACAGTACTTGCAGAAAGACTCCTTGAAACTAAGAGTACCGATGCAGGAGTAGAGGAAAGGATTAAGGTTCTGGAGAATTTAGGGTTTAAGAATCTTAGACAAGCGGTATTGGGAAATAAACATGAAACTGCTGATAAATTGGATGCAATTGTTGCAGCATATACCGCTTTGACAGTTTGGAAGGAAGATGCTAATTTTATTGGAGACCCAGATGAGGGGCAAATTGCAATTCCAATTAAGGAAATTAAGGAAAAATATTATAAAACTTCAGGAAGTAAAGTGAATAGTGATGAGATTGAAATTCTAGAAGATACTGAAATAGACTTAAAATCGTTGATTTATTCATATAAAAATGTTGATGCAGTGTTATGGCTGAAATATTTTACTCCACTGAATAATGCACCTGAAATATTTAAAATTATAGACTTTAACAAACACCCTAATTTAGAGGTCACAGCAAAAATTATATCTGATGAGGGAAATATGGTAGAAGTTAAATTTATGGCTATGAAAAATAGGGTTGATGGAATGAAGGTAACAATAGAAGATAAAAGTATACTTAAGGATTTTTGGGGCTCCCATGGGGACAAAAAAGATTATAAGATTATTATAACTGGTTTATGTAATATGTAAAAATTGTGAGGGCATATGGATACTATTAAAGATATTATTTTTGGAGCGGGCAAAATATTAAAAGAGCGGTACTTTGACTCATTTTCCTATAATGATAAAGGAAGATTTGACTTGGTATCAGAAGTAGATTTAGAAATAGAAGAAATGCTGATAAATGGTTTAAAATCAATCAATCCAGATATTTTTTTTACTCAGAGGAGTGCGGTGATATATCAGGCAGTCAGAATGAAATGAGATGGATTATTGACCCAGTTGATGGAACAGCAAACTTTATCTTTGGAATTCCATACGTTAATATATCTTTAAGTTTAGAATGTAAAAATCGTATAATAGAGGCTTATGTTTATAATCCATTAACAGATGAATTATACTTTTCAAGCGAAAAGAACGGGAAGGCATTTCTTAATGGAAAACAAATAACGGTTTCAGACTCATGTGAAATAAACCGCTCCTTGGTTACCTTTGGGTTTAGTGCCAATATTGCCAATATAAACAAATATTATAGTGAGTGGTCGGTGCTGTTTAAAGAGTGTAGGAAGGGATTAGGAGTTTTATCTCCTGCATTAAATATCTGTAATGTAGCAAGAGGAAGGACCGATTGTTTTATTGATTTTGGAAGCAATATGGAAGGTCAGGCAGGAGCCGCATTTATACTAAAGAATGCTGGGGGTATTGCAGTTAATTATGATTTTTCAGAATGGGATTATAGCACCAAAGGAATTATAGCGGTTAACAGTAAATTGTTGGCTCGTTTAAAAGAAAACAAAGTGGTAAACAAAGAAGTTTAATTTAGGAGAATTGGAATGGTTGTGTTAGGTGAACTAAACCCAAATATAAGGTCTAAACTTATAGAACTTTTTGAAAGAAATCAAAAGGTTGATTTATCAATCGACAGTATTATTGCAGAAGGGCAAACAGGAAGAAATATTAGTATAATAGTTGATAACCTACTAAATCCTAAGGTTGTGCAACTTTCGCAAGGAACTTTTACAATGTTTGCAGGTGATACAAAAAATGAGGTTGCATTTGAATTGGTCAGGAACTTATCTCATCTATATTGGATTATGCCATGTTCGGAGGAGTGGTTGAATCTTATAAAAGATGTTCATGGAGATAAATTAGTCCAAAGTGAGAGGTATTCTTTTTCTGGGGAAAGTATAGAAAAAAGCCACCTTATAGACCTTATTGAAAATAATCCATTTAAAGAAATGCTGTGTAAAATTGATATGGAAATGGCTAACAAAATGGCTGAAGATGAATTGAATAAGTATCATTTTATGAATTACAATTCACCTGAACATTTCATAAATACTGGTTTTGGGTATTGTGTTAAAATAGATAATAAGATAGTGTCAGCGTGCAGTTCTGGGCTTATATGCAAAGTTGGAGCAGAGATATGCATTATTACACATCCTGATTATAGAGAAAAGGATTTAGCAACACTTACAGCAGCAAAGTTTATTCTGAATTGTTTGGATAATGGCCTTGTACCACATTGGGATGCTGCAAACCCAAAATCTATTGGATTAGCAAAAAAACTTGGATATACTTATGTTGGTTCGTACAATGTTTACCATATCTAACAATAGAGATTTAAATATTTATACATAGAAATGAAATTTGGTGAAAGTATGGCGATGGGAGAATATCATGTTTTGATACAATTGATTCTATTATAGAAAAAGTAGCATTTGAAAACTTGTATGGCGGCTATATTAGATTGTAGATTTGTCTGAAATTATTTATGATCCAAATTAAGAAGAAGGGAGTCTTATAAGCAAAATTCTAGCGATAGGATGCTGTTTGTAAGGGGGCAATATGAAAATAAAAGTGTACCGTAATCTTTCGAAAGCAGAGACATTTTCCTGCAAACCCAAAGACTTTAAAGAGAATAGATTTATTGAAATTGATTCATTAGAGGTACTATTTGGCTTGAGCCATAAATTTTGTTTTGATTCAAAAGACAGGTACTGCTATTCAAATGTACCTGATATACAAGGGAATGTTATTATTAAAGCGAATGTTATTGGAAGTAGTAGAAAGAGCAGGATGGGCGATGAGTTCAAAACCTATTTAACTGATTGTTCAATTTATCTATATCCGATAAAAGTAACTGAGTATCCTGAAAGTGCATTTATTGAGCTTAGAGAAGTTATCTTACCGTTTATTTACACATGGATTTGCAAACAGATTAATAAGTCTGATAATGAAAGATTGATAGACAGTAAATTAATCATTGAGTGGTTTGACAATAAACACAGAGTTCATGATTTAAGGCCTAAATGATTGTGTTTTTTTATACTTCATATGATAATCAAAAATGAAAGAAGAAAAAGATATGAAAGAACTGAGTGAACTTAAAAATAATTCTGACCCAGGATGGCGAGTTGTTGAAGAATGGTTGTTAGAAGCAAATAAGCCAATAAGAGTACTTGAATCATATAAGAAAAAGAGTGAAGAGATATTATACAGTTTACAAATATCTACTCGGTCGATACTTGGAGCAGTTGCCTATCAAACGGGTGGTATAATAGTTGATAATGGGTGGCTTCGTTTCTTGGGCTCAGGTAATGCCTCTTTTAGAAGGAACCTGGTTTCTTGGAATGGAATTGATATGAATCAGGGCGGTAAGTGTACAAGGTTGCCAGGCTCTATTTTGGTGGCAGATGATGTTCTTGGGGGCTTCTTTGCTATGAATGGAGGAGCCTTTGAAGGTAAGGTCGGAGATATATTTTATTTTGCTCCTGATTCTTTGGAATGGGAATCACTAAATAAAACTTACCCAGAGTTTTTGCACTGGTCGATTACAGGCAATGTGCAATTATTTTATGAAATGTTCCGATGGTATGGATGGGATAATGAAATAAAAAATATAGGGTATGACCAGGGAGTCTTATTTTACCCGCCGCTTTGGTCTGGAGACGAACCTGTTTCTAATCGAAGCAGAAATAATGTATCTATAGCAGAAATATGGGACTTTACAGTGGATAGTAATGCAGGTAGATGTTAATGAGACCAACTTATTGTTTCAAAGGTATATAAAAGGTTTGTCAAGGAGGCCAAATGATGGATTTTCAAAATGTGAAAGATGAGATAAAGAGTTTTTGGAACAAAAGGGATGAATTTTCGAATTCAGATAATCCAGTTTTTTGCGGAGGCGGAGACACTGAGTTTAAAAGGATACAAAATTTATTTAATACTGTAATGCCAATAGAATTAGAAAATTACATCAAGGAAATGGCTCCGAATAAAGAATTTTATTTTAGAACAGTGGGCAATGCTATATGCATTTATAACTACGGAATGCTTTCCAATCGGATTGATGGCTACAGTTATAACCCAGTTATAAAGGAAAATATCGATGATTGGAACCAAGACTGGTTTCTTATAGGAGATGAAGGTGGCGACCCGATAATTGTTGATTTAGGACAAGAGGAAAGTAATAGTGATAAATGCCCAGTATTACAGGCAATGCATGGAGCAGGAGAATGGAATTTTTATGAGATATCAAGTTCAATACCACAATTTTTACTTTGTACAGCATATCTTCATCATGCGTTAAGTGGATTTGATATTGATGAGCCGATAATTGATGAAGATGATAAATTATTTCTTGCTGATGGGGCCGCTAAGTGGTTTTTTGCTAAGATTAAAGAATGTGACCCGCTTCATTATGATGACTGGGCGAGTATATTTGAAAATAGTTAAAGGGAATTTAATTTTGTGTTATCATAAAGGATGTATAGTAGCATTATATAATAGTTTTGTCTAATGCAGGAAAGGGAATATTGTTTTGGAGTCAAAGGAGAACATATTATGAAAAACTCAGTTTCAGTTAATGTCAAATTAGATGTACAAGATTTACGAAAGCATTTAATAGAAGAACGTTATGATAACATACCAAACAAAATTGGTTTTTACGGATGGTGGATAATTATAGGAGTTTTAGGTATGCTTTTTTTAATTTCTTGTCTTTGGGCTTTGATTGCATTTGATAATATAATTTTTATAGATGGCCTTTTATTTTTGGGCTTTGCATTATTCTTGTACTTTGGAAGTTCTAATCCAATAAAGTTGGCTATATATGCTAATAAAACAATGAAAAGTGATAAATTAATGCAAAAAGAAATTTGTATCATATTAGATGACAGTGGTATGTCTACAAGTTTTGATACATCAAATATTAATATTGAGTGGAAGGATATTTTTTGTGCGAAAGAATTTAAAAGCGGTTTTGCAATTTATTTAAATAAAACCTCTGGGCAGGTTATTCCAAAAAGGTTTTTAACAGCCGATGATATTTACTTAATACGAGAAATACTGACAAAAAATATTGAAAGCAGAAAACTTACTCTTAAAAAAACAAATAAATGAGAGTATAACGGAGGAAATTAAGAGTATTTATGGGATACATTAAAGACTTGCGAAAACTTATCGGAAACAGGCCAATTATTGCCATTGGAGCAACTATTATTGTATATAATCAAGACGGAGAGATACTCCTCCAGCACCGAACGGATACTAACACATGGGGATTGCCAGGTGGGAGTATGGAAGCAGGAGAAAATATTGAAGAAACCGCAAGAAGGGAATTGTTTGAAGAGACAGGACTTGAAGTGACAAAACTAAAGTTGTTAAATGTTCTGTCAGGACCAGAGTACTTCTTTACATATCCTAATGGAGACCAAATACATACTGTTATTGTTCTTTATGAAGCAATTGAAGTAAAAGGAGAATTGCATATAAATGATAATGAAAGCAAGGAACTGAAATACTTTAATGTTAATCACCTGCCAGAGTTGGAGAGCAGGGCAGAGAATGTGATTAGGTGGCTACGGACATAAATTGTTCTATAAAAGGAAGAAGAAGGTGTGATTAACTGTATAGTAGCAGATTATCTTTGAGCAGAATTTCAATATATGGTCAGCCCTGTAAATTCTATAGAAAGCCCTTAAGGACACCGAGAGCAAAGTTGTGTGCTGCATGTGGGGCTAAAGTAATGAAGGGAAGGTAGTAAAAATGGATAAAAAGGCTGAATTATTAAAAGAAATAAAGGGAACGCTTATCGGCTTAAAAGTATGTTATCTGGGGGAAAAATATGGTGGATACCTAAAGATAGGATTGGGAGAAAAAGTATATTATGATGAAACTGGACGTAAAGGAAAATTTCACTGTCAATGCGATATATCATCTCGGCAAAGCACATGGCGGATAATACAAAACAATAAAATTCTTTGTGGATATGGAAATGAAGTTGAATTTAATAAAGGTATATTTAGTTCTCTTGAATTAGGAAGTTTAGTAGACATTATACAGAAAACAGATTTTGATATTACGTTCATGTTCGACTGCGGTATAAGTGTCGACTTTATTTGCAATATATTAGAAGAGCCTCAATTGACCATAACCTCTTATCCTACAGTCGCATATGAGTTGTGTATGGATGGATGGAGGAAAATAGACCCAAATGAATTATTTAGAAAAGTGAGCGAAATAGATTCTGTATTAAGTGACCTTTCAGAAGATTGTTGCAACAGATGGAATTCAATAGTTCCTAAAAGCAATAATAATAATAATAAGGTTTGTGATAATTGCTTTTATTTTCGTACAATTAATGGATACTTCCATTTTTGGGAGTTTGGGATTTGTAGTAATAGAGAATCACCATTTGATGGTAAATTAGTTGGGGTTTCATCTGGATGTAATAAATTAAAAGCATTGAAGGACTTAATAAAGTGAATAGTCAGAGGACGATGCTTTAGTGCCAATATAAGTGGATGTTAAAAGCATTAAAATATTTTTTAATTTGGTGGTGATTATAGAATGTCTGGCAAAATGATAATGTTCGATAGTGATAGTGGAAGGTTCCAATTAAGGGCTGTTGGTGTTGCAGTTAAAGATAATAAGATTCTTATACATAGAGCAGAGAAAGATGACTTCTGGTCTTTACTTGGCGGTCGGGTTGAAATGCTCGAATCGTCTGAAGATACACTTATAAGGGAAATGAAAGAGGAATTGGGTATAGATATTGAGGTAGAACGGTTATTATGGGTTTCTGAAAACTTCTTTGAATACGAAAATAAAGTGTTTCATGAATTAGGGTTTTATTATCAGATGAAATTACCTGAAAATTGCCCTTTGTTTGAGCAGAAGGGAGAGTTTCAAGGAGATGAACAGGGAATAAAGTTAATTTTTAAATGGCAGCCTATTGATAGGCTTGATGACTTGGTACTATATCCGACATTCTTGAAAAGAACCCTTACAACTAAATCAGAAGGAATTGAGCATATCATAGAAACAGAGCCTTGATTTTTGATATAATTGAGTATGAAAGAAACATAAGAATTGTTCCTTTTTCAAAATAGGGAAATTGATTAGGAGAAAAATTATGAAGAAAAAATATGATATGAGCAATCCTATGGCTCCGTTGTGGCTAATGTATCCACATATAAGCAGCGGAAGCATTGGATGGAGAATGGGGTCTGGAGAAGAATATAAATTTGAATTTATTGATTGGTATGATGCTATTTCTGTAGATGAACAAAAACAATTCCAGCAGATGTTTCCTGCACCAAAAGGTTGGCTCGATTGGTTTAAAGAGGAATGTCATGAAGGTGATTTTTATGATGATGACGGCTATCTTCAATGGAGTGAAGGTGGTAATATGAAGTATTCAATGGACACTTTACAAAATGATTTCCGTGCAGGTAAGAAGATTAAGTATTTGTTTTTCTGGGGCCATCAGCCGTCAGTCGATGGCAGTATTACAAAAACCTGCTTTAGCCAGTGGTGGAAGTCTGATTTTACTATTGATATAGAAGACTACTGCTGTATGGAACAGTATATGATGGCTGAAAAAGCAAGGCTGTTTGAAGATAAAGAAATTCTGGAAGAGATAATGAAGAGTAAGCATCCGAAACAGATAAAGGAATTGGGCAGGAAGGTTAGAAATTTTGATGAAGAGGTATGGAAGAAAAAACGTTATTCCATCATTCTAAACGGTAACTATGCTAAGTTTTTACAGAATGAAGAGTTGAGGCAATTTTTAATACAGACTCAAAATCGGGTACTTGTTGAAGCCAGTCCTTATGATAAGATTTGGGGAATAGGAATGTCGGCTGATGATGAGCATATAGAAAACCCTTTGGAGTGGCAGGGGTTAAATCTTTTGGGATTTGCCTTGATGGAAGTACGGGATGAACTTATCCGTGTGTGTCAGAATGTTGATAAACTTGATTTAAAGTTATTACATGAGGAATTTGATTAATATTTTAAAGGGTAGTTTAAAGAAAGAAGATATAAGTAGTAAGTTTGATTTACTCGGATTTGTTTTATAAATCTGACTTATTGTCTATTCTGTACGCTCATATAATGGAAGAGTCTATATAAACCCATCTACATTAACTATTTGATGGTATGGAGAAATCTTGATACTATTGTTGATGATAGTAAGTTTTTGGGAGTTAATGAGGTAATCATTTTGAAAAATAAATTGCGTAGAATAACAATTAATAACGAAACATACTATTATAGATTTACCTATAAATATCAACGAGAGTCTGAGTACGATTTAGCATGTATCTCATGCTTTAAAGCATATATAGAGAAGAATAAAAATACTCCTCTTGTAATTACGATAAAAACAGAAGCAGATTACATCATTGGAAATACTTTGAATATAGGTACAAAAGGTATAAACCTTAATTTGCCTCAATGGGCACGTAAACTAATACTTTTGGGGCTTGATAGAGGATGGAATGGATATATGAAGATGGAGTTACAATGCGATTATGAACTATTAGAGCAGATTAAAGGTTCTTGAAAAAGGATACGTAAAATAAGAGAAAGGAGAACTGTGTATGTATCTCTTAGAGAACTGTGTTGTAGATGTTCCCATGTTACCAGAAATCCAGGCAGAACTAATAGAATGCTTTAGAAACAATAATCAGTTGATTTTATTCACTTGGATTGAGCCTAGTGAGGGAGATATTAAAAAGTTGGAAGAAAAGAGTAAAAAGTATGGAATTATAGTTGAATATAAGGAATTTGCTTTAACTGGTAAAGAGCCTTTGTTTATTACCGAGGGAGAGTGTGGTCCATCTAATAGAAAAGAATTAAGAAGAATCCATTGGTACAGCCCTGATATATGGGAAGAGTTAATAGCAATTATTAAGGACGAAGGTATAACATATCATTGCTATATAGTTCCTAAAGACAGGCATCCTAAAGACTTTCTGTTTGATATTCATTTATATGAACACCATGAGATAGGTGATAATGAATATAGAAGTTTATTTTATAGCGGTGAGGGCGTTGCAAGTTTTAAAGAGCATGTTCTTTCAAAGTTAGAGGCTGTTGTTAAAAAATACAGTAATGGTTATAAATTTTAAAACTGATTTTGGAGGAGTCTACATGTATTACGCTATCAATAAACTTCAAGAATTGAGAGACTGTGCAATTAAGGAATTAAAACAAGGTAAGAATGAATTCCTGAAAACAAAATTAGAGTTGGATAGGGCAATATCATGCTTAGAATTTTGCATGGAGCATGATTTGTTTAGTGATAATAAAGAAAAGTACAGTGTGTTAGAGTTGCCTTTGCCAGAGGGTACGGGCTATTTTTCTGATTATAGAATAGTTGATGATTGCGAAACAGAGGACAAGGAGTTTTGGAGAGAGTTGAAATTCGAGGGTAAAAAAGTATTTTTATCATCAGGGGATATTATTATAAAGAGGGAGTAAAGGTACTTCTATTGATAGATTCAAATTACAGCAGAGAATATAGGCGGTGAAAGGTATTTGTAATATGAATAAAAATATAAATTGGTTGGAGCCATGGGATTCTTTATGTACTGAGCCAAATCATTTTGAACAGGAACTCTATTTTGAAATAGGAGAGCGACATGTTTTATATGGGAAAAAAGTTACGGCAATCGGCAGAAGATATGATTGTGATGACTTTTTATTTAAGGTTCATTACTCGGAGTTCAATTATGCAGTAGTACATCTAACCTATTCAAGAACGAAGGAGCAGGATGCAAGTTTTCCGATAACGAAATTATTTAAAGATTTGAACGATTGGGTTAATAACTGTATGATTCCAGACCACTCAGAATATATGCTTAGTGAAGAAGAAGGAAATTAGGAGGAAGTAGATTATTCAGGTTAAGGAGATGCTGTTTAGTGACTCAAAAGATTGAAAAACCATTAAGTAAATTAATCGGCTTAATAATTAAAAAATTAGAATCTGGAGTTGATATTTATGATTCTGAGGAATTAAGAGATGCCCTTAGTCTTTTAGAAACTTTTATTTCGGTGGAACTCAGGAAAAAAATAGCGAATGGGAATATGAAAGTTTAGATGGATTATATGAAGGCCGAATTACAATGACAGGCAAGAACCAAATCAGTATTGTTGGCATGTGTGTGTTGATATCAGACCAAAGTTTTATACCTGTTTATATTCAAACTAGAATTTCAGATTCAATGGATGAAATTGAATGGATGGACTGTAAATTAGCCGAATACGGAGAAAACGGAATAATAAAGATACCTTGCAATTCTAACCGATGGAATAAGCAGATGTATGCTTTAGATGTAAATAAAATTAATTGGCATTATTCAATAAGTTACGGTAAAGAAATTTGAATTAAGTAATAGGTAAGGTGGTTTATGGAACAATATAGAAATACATGGTTTATATATAATTGGTTTTACGAAGATGGTGAAGATTTAATCCATCCTGATAACTTGGAACGATTTAAGGAAAGGTTTCGATGTCATGGAAACTGCCTATTTTTCTGCGTCGGTGAAGATAAAGATTATATTACTTTCAAATATAAAGAAGAGTTATTCAGAGTTAAACCAAATTTATATAAAAGGGTTAAACTGCCTATATATTCATATGGAGAGCGTTTAAAATTAAAGAAATATCCAGATGCTATATGCGAAGTTGATGATATAAGGTGGCATTCAGTCAGGTCAGAACCATTTTACACCCTTATTGTAAATGGTAAAAAGAAATCTAAACGTTATTATGAAGATGAATTTATATTAGAATAGAAAGTTAATTAAAACATACCTGCAACACATATCAGGTATGAATAGCCAAAATGAAGCAGAAAAGATGATTAGGCAAAAGATTACTTGTTTATACATAATGCCTTCGGATGAGGTGCTTGGAGAAGATTATATGGATACATTATCAATTAGAGGTGAAATTGAAAAGTTAATAAAGAGTTTACCTCTATCATATGAAGACCTACATGAAATTGGAAAAACACAATGGGCAAGCATTAAGAAAAATATTGAGAATAGATTTTTAAAAATAAATTATTATACAGATGATTTACGCTGGGGATGGGAGGTGTTTAAAGAACCGCAATTTTCTGTAACATTTACCGACCCTGCTTTTTCATACTTTTCTAATTTAATAGAAGATGATGTTATTTGGTTTGTAGTTGAGGATTACAAGAATAAAATGTGGCTATATGAAGGAACTAAAGACGCAATCATAAGAAAAGTTATTCCTGAATGCTTGAATTTAAAAGAATATTATCTTGTTTCAAAAAAGTATGAATGGATATTATGTGAAAATCATCATAATGTTGCCTGTGGCTCTGGTAAAAGGATTGTTGAAAAGATGAATAAATTCATAGGAGAAAACCCTGAAGAGATTATTACTGTTTACTAAGATTAGGAGTAGCGGATTTCCATTACAAAAAATTATTTGATTTTAATTATTAATTTTTCAGCCACAATAGTACACTTTGGCATAATTTTATCATATTTGTCCCACAACATTACTAAATAATGCCTTACTTTTTGTAAGTGCTTCAAAACATACCGTAGTGTAATTAACAACTACTTCTGTTATGCTTTCTGATATAAAACTCATGAAGTCAGGAGGCATTTTAAAATGGCACAAAGAAAATCCGAGACAATATGGAAGCAGACAATTTTAGATTGTAAAGCCAGTGGCTTATCTGCTAGGCAATGGTGTGAAAAAAATAATATAAAATTGTCAACCTACAAATATTGGCTTACAAGACTCAATAAGCAAAAGAACTCAGCAACAGATATATGCTGGGCAGAAATGAAAATTCCAGAAGAAGTGATAAGGCATCCGGGTTCTGCTTCCATCACAATACGGTATGACAATTTTGTATTGGATATACACGAAAAGACTGATCTTCAGTTGCTAGCAACAGTGTTAAAAACACTGCGTTCAATATGTTAGGCGGATTTACCCAGGGAGCTGAACATATCTACATAGCCTGTAATTCCACAGATTTTCGGAAGCAGATTGATGGATTGGTGGCGATTGTGAATCTACAGTTTAAACTCGATCCATTTTCAGACAGCTGCGCTTTCATCTTCTGCAATAAAAGAAAAACAGCTATTAAAGTTTTGAGATATGATAAAAATGGGTTTATCCTTGCCAGCAAGAAGCTTTTGGAAGGAATGAAGTTTCAATGGCCCAAGAGCCCGTCGGAAGTAAAAGAGATTACATTACAGCAGATGGAATGGCTCTTTCAGGGACTTAATATAGAACAGAAAAAGGCACATTATTCTGTTGAAATGAGTGCCGAAAAAACCTGTTATTAGGGTTGGTGAATATGCCGAAAAAACGGCTAAAAACCCGCATAAAATCAGCATTTTTTTGCCCATTAATATCTCCTAAAATATAGAAAAAGGCATTAAAAAGTGGTATACTTAAACCAGATAAAAAAGGACGTGTATACCATTGACAGAACATGAAGAACTGGAAATGCTTCGGGCTTTAGTTGAAAAACAAAAGCAGGAACTTGAAGCAAAAGATAAGATCATTCAAAAACAAAATATCCAGCTTGAGAACATGATTCAGGCTCTCCTGCACGCTCGCAAGAAACTATTTGGTAGCCCTTCTGAGATTACCAGACAGACAGGCGAACAAATAAATCTGTTTGAAACAACGCAGGAACTGGCAGCGGAATTATTTAAGGAACAGAAAAAAATAACCGTTCCAAGCCACCAAAGAACTGCCAGACAGCCTGGTGTCAGAGTTGAAATGCTTGTAAATATTCCGAAAGAGGTGGAGGAATATATCATTCCTCCGGAAGAAAACTGTTCCGAGTGCGGAGCAGAACTGAAAGTCATTGGTAAAAAGCTTGTACGCACAGAAGTGGAATTTATTCCGTCAAAACTGAAAGTAGTACAGGTTCTCCAGGAAGTTGCTAAGTGTACCAACTGTGGAAATGAAGGTAGCGAAAATCCCAAAGACCATTTCCAGAAAGCTGCGGTTCCAACTTCAGTTCTGCCACACTTCATAGCAACTGCATCCCTTGTGGCACAAGTCATGTATCAGAAGTTTGCAATGGGGATTCCTTTCAACCGTCAAGAGAACGATTGGTACCGTATAGGTCTGGTGCTACCAAGATCTAATATGGCAAACTGGACGATTCGGTGTAGTGAAGAATGGCTGGCTCCGATTTACAACCGGATTCATGAGGAGCTTTTAAAATGCGAAGTCCTTCACATGGATGAAACAAGAATCCAGTGTAATAAGGAAGAAGGCAAACAAGCTAGCAGTGATTCTTTCATGTGGGTCATGCGAAGTGCAGCTTGTGAAGAGATCAAGGCAGCTTTCTTCCACTATTCCAGAAGCCGAAGCGGTGATGTTGCAAAGCAACTATTACAAGGGTTTCATGGATATCTAACCACGGATGCGTATAGTGCTTATGAGAAAGCGGAGAACATTAAAAGAAATCTTTGTTGGGCTCATTGTCGACGCTATTTCATAGAAAGTATTCCGCTGGACAATAAAGGAAAAGAGATCTCGGGTTCCAAAGGAGCTGAAGGAAGGGAATTCATCAATCTTCTCTTCAAAGTGGAAGATGAGATAAAGGAACTGTCATATGACGAAAAGAAAGAGAAGCGTCAGGAGGCGTCACGCGCCATTCTTGATGCCTTTTGGTCATGGGTTGAAGAGACCTCTGCAATTTCTACTACAAATGAGAACCTGACAAAAGCTCTAAATTATGCTAAGAATCAGAAAAAGTATCTCGAAACATTTCTAGAAGACGGAAGACTTCCCATCTCAAACAATCTTTGTGAGGCAAATATCAAACCATATGCCGTGGCAAGAAGAGCCTGGCTTTTTGCTGACACTCCAAGGGGAGCAACTGCTAATGCGATCCTTTATACATTGGTGGAATCTGCCAAAGCAAATATTTTGGACGTGTATGAGTATCTAAAATATATCCTTGAAGCAATGCCTAATACAGATTTTAAAAACCACCCAGAACTTCTGGACAAGTACCTGCCTTGGTCAAAGGATTTACCGGAAGAATGCAGGCTGAATCATAAACATAAAAAGTGCTTCAAAAAATGACACCATTAGCTTATCGCAATGATCGTGATATAGCTAGACGTCATCTTTTGAAGCACTTACTTACTTTTTTTCCTAGAATAAGAAATTGCAACAGAATACCCATATGAAATGTCAATTTTAGTAATACTATTAAAATCAAGGTTTTCCATTTGTAAGAGAGTAAAACCGTTAAAAATCAAATCAATCTGGGGTTTATCTTTCGCTGATTCAAAACAAAACTGAATAGAATCATCTTCAGATACTAATGATTTTAGGCTGCTATTTTTTAACATCTTATTTAAATTGCTTAAAAAATCAGAATACTCTTTTTTAAGTTCAACATTTATGGCTATGTATTCACATAATTCTGAGGCAGACATATTACTTGTCTGAAATTTTTCGATAATAAACTGTTTATAATCAAAAAGTATTTCTTTCTCAAACATTGTCGTTTCCTCATTAAACGGTTATGGCGTATTCTATAATAAACCATTTTATATAATCGTTTTGACATTGTTGAATATAATTCATACTTACCACTGTTATTGGATTACAGCATACTTTGCCCAGAACAACAAAAGAACCTTTCTTCCCAAGTATTTGTTACTTGTGATGTCTACACTTAACCTGAAGTTTTCAGGGAAATAGAGAGTAAAACCGTTTTCGCCAGGAGTAACCCCAATTATATATTTGCCATGTAAATTATTTAAAATCTCAGCATAGTTCTGACCTTGCTCTTTAACACGCTTCCTGTATTTTTTTGAATCAAAAATGTCATTTTCATCAATAAGATTAATTTTTTGAATATCATCTTCGGAAATTTCATTACAATTAATAGACAAATCTACAATTTCTTTATTCATAGTGGCTATGAGATGCTTATTTTCGAATTTCAATATAAATCCTGAACTACCAACTTATTGTAGATTTGATATTTTCATTAATTATATTAGAAATTGTTTCACGAACAAATATACCATATGGAGAATTTATAAATTCTCCATTTAACCATTTCTTGACCTTTAGATTTATTTCTTCAAATTCTTTTTGTCTTTTCAACTCTTTTCCAGTTTTATCCATTTAATCACTTCTTTCAGGAGGATATAAGTCTTTTCAGAACCTAATTAAGTTCAGGATTAAAGGTGTTAATCATCATCTGAATCGTAATCCGCTGCCTTTTTTCTAAGCCAATCACTTATCTCTTCAGGAGATGAATCAATCTTTAATTCGCCATTATATAATGCTTCCCAATACATGTTTGGTCTAAAACTTTTAAAGTTTGACGGGAATGGTAAATTACTATTAATAAAATCAGTAGCCAGCATATCCCATGATTTTTTCAAATACTCATCGTGAGGTTCAGGATACCACCCAGTCTTATTATTATTCTGCCATTCATCCATTTTAAGACCAAGGAATTTCTCCAATTCATCAAATAGAATATCATAATTTTCATATTGAAAACAAAATGAAACTTCACCCTCGTCACTCGTTATAGTGTGTTTATTATGAAATTCGATTCGAACTGATGCATCTCCAGTAATAACAATATCTCTTATTATACCTGGATATTTTTCCAATAATCGTCTATCAACCGAAATAGAACCGCTACCAACGTTTATGTATCTGAAAATCTCTTCTTTCGTCAATACGGTATTTTCTCCTGAGTCCTTGCTAGTAAGGTAGACAGGAGGATTGTCTTCTAAATACTTTACTGCTTTTACGAAATCCCATTCTACTTCTTTAAGTGCCCTATAACAAAACATCATTCCATGACCAGTAATTTTTCTTAATCCTACTACTTTTGAATTTGGGCTGTTATCACTGAAAAATTTATTTAACAATAATTCGGCATAGTTCCACATTTCTTTTTGCTCATTGATAATTTCATCGTCATCTGTTTCTTTAAATAATTTGCAATGCTGACAGAATGCCAGAACATTGTTTTTTAAACAGGTTTGACACATACAGTATTTAAGACATTGAATTATATCATCAAAAGTGAGATAGTCATAAACTGAAAAAAAATTATCTAATGACATATCCCCGAAATACAGAGTAGATACAATATTGGCACAAGTTAATCTGGTTCCATCTATCCTTGGGGAACCACCACAAATATCTTTTGTGCTTACAATTTTTTTTGCCAAAGGGGCTCACCTTACTTTCAACAATACTATGTTTATCGGATAATTCAAATTATCATACTGGTTTATTAATAAAACTGACAACTTCAGGTTCACCTTTTACTACACTATCAATGATATCATAGAAATATACATTTTTGTTTATAAAGTCAACAACTGTAATACACGGATTATGCTCACGATATAATGTGCCGACGTTAATAATTGTTTTACCCTGTATTTGTTTTACCATTCTCCTATGAGAATGGCCGTTAATCATGATGGTGGGGTATGGACCAGTAATAAAGGTTTGTAAATCGGTATTTGATTCGATTGCGTATCCATAATCATCAGGATTTATTTTAGCCATCTCATTGTCCAAAATTCCGTGACAGAGCAGAACTTCACCTGCATAAGTCATGATTCTATATGTTTTCGGTAACCTTTTTAAATAATCAATTGTTTTCTGTGATAACTGGCTTAAAAGGTTAGCAGTGGGGTTGTCCCGCATAATTCCTTCCAAGCACCAAACGTCATGATTTCCTTGAACTGATATGATTCCTTCATCCTGAACAATTGAAATAATCTTATCAACATTTCCATATCCATCGCAGAAATCTCCAAAGCAGTAAATATCCTTGATGCCATGATGTTTAAAAAAGTTAATTGAAGATTCAAATAGAGCATCCTCCGCATGAACATCACCAATAAACCCAGCAATATTAACCTTTTGATTGTACATTGCAGATACCTCACAAGTTGTATTTATTTGGTGCACCTATTTAACCCATTTAATATTATCTAATAGGGATATATTTTTTTCGCAGGACTTTGGGATATTTATTCCTTTCGCAAGCCTATAATCATTGTAATTACATTCCATACACCACTAAATGGTCTTCCTGCTTCCATCTGAAATTCCAATTCTTTAGCATCTTTTGTTATAATACCTAACCTGAATATATCACACTTTGGATTCATGTATTTAATTTGTGTTCTTGTCTCAATAATGTTTTCCAGTTTAACAAATAAAGTATTATTGTTGGGATTGTTCCACCATAACTTATGTGTTGTAAGCAGTAAGCAATAATAACCCTTTCTATATGAAGCAATTAGCGGTTTTTCTTCAGTTGATACCCCTAATAGGGTTAATATTTCAGTCTGAATGTGAGGAGGGAAATTATCAAAAAGCATTGTAAAATTTCCTTTTCCACCACGAGAATCAAAATGCTTATTTATTCTCGATATAAATGATTTATTTATCTGCCACATATTTTACCTTCCAAATATCATTTTTTGATTAAATGTGCTATTCCCCAAACAATATTTCATCAATTGATATCTTCTCCGAGCATACTTGCAAAAATGAGTTGCCGATTAATCTGCAATCATCATATCCCAAGTTACCTGAACTTGCAGCAAGTATTGGATATTCACCGCTCTGGGGGGGATGCCTCATATCAAATAAATAGTGGTTTCCGTTACCATCCATAGCAAATGAAACAGCAAATTCCATGTACTTAGGGATATGATAGGCTATATTTATGTCTCGTATCTCAAAAATATTAAAAAACTGGAAGTACTTATCGCCATTTTCAAATTCCCCACCATTTGAGTATTGAAGAAAACTAATATAACTTTCTGGAAAGTTTCTCTTGGGGAATCTCCAATTACAAGCGTTGCTTTGAAGTCTTTCGTCAATCTCTGCAAGTTCTTTATCCGTTATATCATCATTCCAAGTATTCAAAAATACCTGGAATTCTTGCTGAGTTGTAGCAGGATTTTTACTATATTCTTTTTCAAATGCTTTATCCCAAATCATATTTCCTCCAAAGGTTATTAACCTAAAATCACTGTTTCACCTGGGCGGCTATATATTATAAGTCCATTAATATCCCCAAAATGCCAGCATTCACTATGGCAATTAATATCCTCACGGCAATCTACATTGATTTCAATACCGTTTTCAAATTTCAGATGCAGGCTACCTGATTTATCAGTAGTTGCATCTATTACTATTTTACCAAAGATATCATAAAGTTTTTTCCATGCTTCTCTGGAAGAGATATTCAAATCAGTCTGATAAGAGTATTGAGCCCAAATAAAATCATTATTTATCCTTATGTAGAAGCCGCCTATACCCAAGGTAATTGAGTATTCGTATGTTATAGAAGAAACAGGTTGATTTATGATGGGTAACTCATAGTACCGACCTCTTAATTTAATTGATTGATTCATTCATTGTTACCTCCAGTTAATAGCAGTCAATTAGTCTTTAAAACTCATATATTACCTAATGTTTTACTAAATTATGCTATTCATATTAATATATTATCATGTGAGAGTAAGATAATTCAAATATATATGTATTGTTATATTTATAGGAATAAGGATGTAATTAAACATCTATAAGACAATATAAAACATATATATATCTTGTTGTCTATTATCTGGTGTGCCAGTATATGTAAATTATAAGCGTTTACTATTTTTTACTCCTAAAAAGATTTGAACCTTATTTAAATCTTTCTTTATACTTTGTACTGAAAAACTTAGAACTTATGAGAAACAAGGAGGCACTTTGTATGAGTGAGTTAAAGGAAGAGGTATACAGAATGTTTAATGGTGAAAATGTGACAATATTAATTCAGAAGAGTATAAAGAAATTGGTTGTGAAGGAAATGAGAAAATATATTGAAGCATTAGAGTTAGAATATGAGTTTTTCGGCGGCAGCATTGAAGTGGCCGAAGATATCAGAGTTGCAAGAAATTTGTTTAGCCTAATCTTAACAAATGACAATGAGAATATCAAAATGACTGTACCTCAATTTTTGGTTTTTGAGAGTATGTTATACTGTAGTAGTACATTAATGGAGAGTTTTAGAGAATTGAATTATGAATATAGTGAGTTGTACAAGAGCATTGAGGAAATATTTAAAATGCTTGATAAAAGTCATTCTGAAGAGTATATAATGTGAGAGAAAAGGATTAAGTAGGAGATATAAGAAGGCTCTAATTGACTAGGATATACTTTTAAACTCTGCATTTTTGCAACATGATATGCAGAGTTTTTATCTGTCTAAAAACTTGAATTGCGGCTTTATCTATTACTAAGATTACCTTCAAACTTGGTAATATAAACTAAAATTCAAGGAGGCATATTATAATGGGTAAAACTAAGAAGAAAATTTCTATTAAAGGGCAGTATATAACAGTCCGTTTTAATTCCAGAATCAAATTGTTAATAATGAAAGAAATAGAGACTTTTGTTGAGGTGCTGAAATTTGTGTATGAGGTTACATCTGATAATGATGTCTTTGGAGATGCAGTTACTGCTGAAGATTTATTTTACAGATTACTGGTAACTACCAGTGAAAAGGTTGAAATGCCTCTGCGGGAGTTTTATATTCTACTGGGGACGGTGAAAAACAATTCATTTTGCTTTAGTGACATGAATTTATATAACGAAAAAGATTTGATAGCATTTGAGAAGTTTAAAAAGAGGCTTGAGAATGTATTTAAAATGATTAAATAAGTCTAAGGAGCAATTTGTAAGTGGAGCACAGTAAATATTAGATACAATTTTAGGATGTGTTATACTAATGAAGAATAGGAGTATTAGAAGGGAAAAGGAATAAGTATAATATTTTATGATAAAAAGTGGTGATAGTTTTGAAAGAATATAAGATTACTATTTGTGACGAGGACAAAAAAGCAATTGAGGGTTTTAATATAAATGTTGATACAATAATAGAAACAGTACAGAGGGCAATATGGCGTATAAAAAGCATCACATGTGAAGGCGTAGATTTCATAGAGCGATTTGATGAGAAAGGAAAACCGTATACTCTCCATGGAAACATCAAGCACTATAGGAAGCAAGGTTATATATTAGAATTCCAAGGAATTGGCGAAATAAAGGCTTTTTATGACCGACATAAAGATGATATACAGTACTTTGGCGAGCAAGAGATAGGTGATATAAGTGGTACGGAATAAGTTGAAAGTTTAAAGTATACTTCTAAGGGCTATGAAAATAGTCCTTTTTCTATTTTTTTATTAAATTTATTAAAAAAGTTGTAGTTAATGTAGCGGATTTGTAAACATTTATTTCAAGGTGTGTTTTTGGTAAATATGGCCTGATAAAATATACCTAAAGGTATCTATTAGGGAGGTTTTATAAATGCAATTCCTGCTTTTTGCACCAAATTGAAGCAAAGAATATCAAATAGTTCAGAATGTTGCAATGTGGTTCAATTTGTAAACATCTTGGGGAAGTACCAGTATTAAAGTAGTAAGTGGTATTTCCAAATTAACTTAGTAAATAACCAAATTTTGCTGTATAATTAATGAAGAGAGGTCAAGGTCTAGAATATAAATAATTGGGGTTGTTTCTGTAAAAGGACTATTGGGAGTTTTTTAAATAAGAAAAAACATAAGTATGAGAACTTGGATTTAAGAGCAACTCTTCATCAACGAGATTTTACATGCGAAACATGGAGGAAATATGATAATAGAATCTGAAGATAAGAAATCATATATAAGTATAGATTTTGTTGAAGATGAATTGGAGCGTATTCCAAGTATTTGTGTATCAGTCTCTGTTAAGAATAATGATTTTTGCGGTCGAAATGATATGGTGTGGGTTGAATTAAATGTGTTAAAGGGCTTTATATGCGAACTTGAAAGACTTGATATGAATAGAAAAGGAATTGCTACTTTAGGAAGTATGAGTCCAGAAGATTTGATTTTGACAATAGAAGCATATGATTTGGCAGGACATCTTATGCTTAAATATAAACTCTCAAAAACTATGTATTGTCCAGACCTATTATATTCATCAATAAAAGGTGGATTTGAACTAGATACATCAAGTTTTAGTAACTTGGTAAAGGAATTTAACGTATTTTTACAAAAGTATTTATAAATTATAAATAGGATGAGGTCTAAACATGTAGAAAAGAGTAGGTGAGGCAGAGGTGAATATTAATAAGTATCATTTAGGTGGATATTATATTGTTAAACCCACGCAGAGGGCAGAATATATGAATAGTCAAATAATGCCTGAGACTATTCTATCAGTAAGTAACTGCATATGTGATGTTTATCCTGATATATCTTCTGTTTGGAGCACTTCAGAAAAAGAAAAAGATAAATATAGGCAGAACTTAAACATTCCAAGCAGTACTTTTAATAATCTAATAGAATGGATAGATGATAAGAATAACTCTGAGAATTTTGGCTTTCCTCATGTTTTTAATAATTTAGAATCGGCAAGAGATTTCTATTTTAATTTTCTTTATAACGTACAAGGATTGAACCTTGTGGGAATAGGTTTGCCAGAGGAATACAATAATGAATTTGTAGAGGACACAGGAATAACAAAAGAAACATATTACGGTGTAGAGAAAAAGATATTCAATAGATGCCAAATGGAGAGTAATGGTTCAGTTTTAGGTTTTGAAATCTTAGGTTATGATATGGGAACATTTCATTCTTACATATGCAATAGACTTGAAGATGATTATGATAAGGAATATGGTTTCAGGTTAAATAGAAGTGGGTTTATATCGACGATAGATGAAGCGAAAAAATTGGCTGAATACACAAATCGGGACGATGTAGGTGCTGAACCAGTCCTTTGGCTTCCATGGGTTATTGTTAAGTATAGTTTTTAAACAGATTAAAAGTGCGAAATTGTTATCGGTCTTAGATTCAGGAGGAATAAGTAAGAAATGAATACTCTTAGTACTGAAATAAAAAAGGAATTGAATTTGTTCTGGAAGTGGGCAGATATAAGTGAAAGTGAGTACTCTGAACATTCCTATTTAAACAAAAATGAAGAATGGGAATATCCCAACTGGGATATGTTAATAAGTCTATTGTTTACGGCTATTAATACTTTAGCATCTGGAGAACGTTCAGAGGTGCTGGTTAACTATCTACTTACAGTTATGGCATTGGATAATGAGGATGAAACAATACTTGATGAGTGTGAATCTAAGTTATCTGACAAAGATTTAGAATTCTTGTTTGAAAAAGGCATAAAGCACATGCAATCAGAAGCACGATGGCAGATTGCAGAATTGATAGGGAGAAAAAATAACATTAGTTTTAAAAAATATTTACTGAACCTGTTAGATGATTCTAATAAGTATGTTCAAAGAAGAGCATTGATTTCATTAGATAGAATAGATACAGAAAAGGCACAGGAAATTGCTTTTAAGAGATTACAGGATGAGGATGACTATATAAGGTTAGTATCACTTAGAATTTTAAAGCAGCATAATTCACAAAAGTTAAAGGAAGCGGTATTAATACTGACCAATGATAAATTTAAATATATTCAAGATGAACTTAGTGAGATATCCATTTAGGATTTAGGAGGTAAAAGTATGGAAGATTACATGTTAAAACAAATTATGGAAGATAAAGTAGATTATCATACGCCAGGTTTTTATTTTAAAAGTCATGGTAGAGGAGCAACAATTTATTTTGTTGAAAACACTTCTATTGTGCCAATTTATGCAGAGATGCCAGGGGTTGACTGTCTTGATATTCTTGTATTTGGTGAAACAAAGCACATTGATAAAAGGTACTATATCAAAGAACAAAAAGTTGAAGTTATACAACATGAAGATAGATTAAGAATTCAAGGGTTATTAGTTAAGTGGTTGACTGAAAAAGGATGGCGGTATGATATCAATGGTTATTAGTTAAGGGGTTTCAAAATGGGCAAATCCAGACTTAGAAAATTGGGATGATTTATCTCCTGCATTAGAAGGGGCTGTTATTGAAAGTGTTGAACTGCTTGATAATAAATTAGGCATTGTCTTTAATAAAGATAACACAACACATAAGATGGAGATTTTAAGAAATGACGATAGATTACCGCCACATGGAAGCGGTGAAAATAGAAAAGATGCTTTTGAAAAAGGTGTCATTGGAGATTATATTGTGTTTCAAATTGAAGGAGCGGTATTACATGTGTAAATAAGATTGAAACTGTAATAACGTGCTTTTACTTTAAATGAAATGTGAGGAATTAAAGATGTCTACAAAAGTTAAAGCAAACTTTGTTTTTGCTGGAGTTGAAGATGATATAATTTTGATAGGATTTGCAGATGATGAGTTTGATACAAAAGAGCATATACTACTTCAGAAATCGTTAGTGTATGATGAACAAGATAGAGAGTTAGGACATTATAAGGTGCATATTACATATATTGATGAAATTTACTCTGCCTACGGAGGAATTCAGAAGGTAATTTTAAAAAGTAATTCAGTTGAGATTCAGGTGGATGCTGATACAGCAAAGGAATTAAAGACTGAAGAGCGGATTGAAGTATTTCTTTCTAATGATTGCGACATTGATAATTTAAAATATCACTTCAATTTGATGTTTAAAGATGAGTGTAATATATTTTTGAGCGAGATATAGATAGTGAGTGAAATGGATGTGATTAAATGGAAGAATTCGGTAGTAAGGAGAGGAAAGATAGAATTCAACAGTTGATAGAGATTAACAGATTAAAAAAAGTTAAACCTTATAGTTTACTTTTTGAAGAATGCTTGGAAGTATTAAAGCAAGATGTTGTTATCCTATCTGATTCTGAGTCCAGTGAAATATATAGACGTCTTCAATCAGATTTCCCTTTTGAATCATGGGGAAGAATTGCATGGAGCAAGGTAAAGAATAAAGTTCAATTTAATGAAATATCCGATATTTTATCTTTCTTCAAGTCCAAAATCGGGATAACTGATTCAAAAGTTTATATATTGTGGGGATATGGTGATGACCCTGTTATTCAAACAAATTTGAAAGATGCTATCAACTCAATTAGCCATATAAATGCTGTTGGAGGAGACCAGTGGGTGTATTCTCCTGAAAATAAATATGTAATTGAATTCTATCATGAAGGAGAAATAGTAGCAGCAATATTAGAATAGGTAGATTGGGTGTTATTATTAACGATGTACAGAGTATGGAAAGATATTGTGTATGGAGGTTGAGTGTGGATAATAGACATTTGAAAATGCTAAAGGACCTATTATATAGTGAAAATGAGGAGTACATAGTTAGCCAGATAAGAGGAATGGAAAATTCACTATTTTTACATATTATTGCAGCCAATTATAACTGGGACAATGGTTTTAAAGTTCCTTACCAAATAATTAATAATAGTAATTGTGATTTAGGTACAGCATTGATGCTATTTTATAATGCTGACGGATTTAGGTTTTTACAATCTTATTCTGATTTTACTTCATCATCTCAAGATAATTGGAAAGAGTTCTTGGTATATTTATATAGAAAAATAGAAAATAATGAATATGCATTACAGAAGATAGGATATACTCCTGAGATTGGTAAATTGCAAATTTATAAAATAAGAAAAACTAACCCCTATATTCCTGGAACCATATTGGAAGGTTCACCAGGGAACAAAGTTGAAATTCCATTGTTTTGAGTTTATCCAGTAGAAAATAAATGCAAACCCTTAATAAATAGGGATGTTTGGAAAGAAGCAATGAATTATAAAGAAAATATTTAACTGTGTGGAACGCTTACCCAACAATAATAAAAAGGTGAATAAATAATGCACGATAAAAATAGCAAGAAGTTATTCTTTAAAGCCAACATTTGCTGGCGGTGCAACGGAGATAGGCAGTTTACAACAACCTGTAATTGCTCAACAATAGTTTATCATGATGAAAAATACCAACCAATCAAATTTGGTGACGAGAAAAATACGGATTATAAAGACTTAGAGAGATGCTGTGATTGTAATGTGGTAAAAGGTGGGTTTCATCATAGTGGATGCGAAGTAGAAGAATGTCCAAAATGTAATAATCCGATTTTAATATGTAGATGTCCAGGGAATTAATTTTAGTCAACTAAGAAAATATTTGAAAGGTCTTTTACAATCAGATAAGATGTTTGGTGTAATTGTTATTTCTGTTAATTATTGTTGTTGTATTGCAAATCTAACATTAGAAAGGAGGTCTATGGATTAAATTGAACAGTATTAAAGTTGCAGTAGAAAAAAGGCCTGATACACGAAGTTACTATGATAATGGACAGTTTAACGAATTAGAGAATAAATTTATGTATTTTGCAGATATCATTATTGATGGGAAATCGCTGTTTCAGGAATTTAAAGAATATGATTATATATCAACACTGGGATGGGGTTCTGAAGAATTTCAAAATGAGGTGATAATGAGGTTGTTACTTTCTGCACCACCTGTTATCGATAGCAAACGATATGAGATTTATGTTTGTCCACTATGTGCTGATTTAGGTTGTGGTTCTATCACTGTAGATATAACAAAAGATAATGACACAGTAATATGGAAAGATTTTGGACTTGAGTATAGTTATAAGGATGAAATTAAAAGTATTGATATAGGTCCATTTATTTTTGAATGGAATGAATATAAGAATGTCATAATGAGTTCTTTTGGGTTAGCAGGGTTTGAGTACCCTTGGGATTAAATAGAACACAAGAAGAATTCTTTAAAATTCATCCCCTGCTAGAGTTGGAAAGCAGGTGAATGATGTCATCTGATGGCAACGGGCATAAGAAGGAGATTATTATTTAGGCTCTGTATGATGATTTGAAACTATTTTCAAAAGAAGGACTTGTCAAAATAAGTATTTATTCTGAACTAATTTAATTGAGGTTGCAGTTATGGTACTGATTTATGAATTTGGATTATTCCAGGTGGAACTCTACAATGATGAAATTTATTCAAGGGATTCCGCTGACAATAAATATAAATATGATTTTTATTATTTTAATAGTTTGGATGAAGATTCTCTTTCTTCAAAGTGTGCTGTCAGAGTACTCAAGGATGAGAAAGTTTACAGGAGTGCAATCTTGATAGCAGGTGGCGGTGGTAAAACTTCTGTACATCAAAATGCTGCTCTTATCGATGGGCAAAATCTCATTGATATCCTTGGAGATAGCATATTTAGTTTAAATCTGCCAGACCTTGGACTTAACTGGTGCTTAAAATGTGAGGATTCAGTCTGTTTGGGCTTATATCAAATACCTAATGGGTATTTGATACATGGTGAGCAGTCTATAACCAAGGTAAATCAAAAAGGAAAAATTGATTGGCAGCTTTATGGAAGAGATATTTTTGTGACACCAGAAGGATTAGATAACTTTGTTATTAAAGGCGACAGAATTGAAGTAAAGGATTGGGATTATAACATTTATTACATAGACTTTTCAGGTAAGGAAATAAAGTAATTATTGAGGCGGTGTTTTATGCTTGTAAAAAGTGCTAACTACCCTGCAAATATTATTTGTGATTTGAAAGAATATCTTTGTGACTATCAAGTAGTAAGCATATCAATAGGTCCTGATAATGGATATTATATCTTGGCAGTTAACAATATTCCTCCAAGAATAAATGGCAGGTTTCCGCAGATTCAAACATCTACAATACATAATTATAAAGTAATAATTGTTCAATGGGAAAATGTATACACAGTTAATATAGATAATCAAAAATGGAACTATCATTTAGTACAGCCTATAGGCAATGACAGGGTGATACTTGCATGTGCAAGAGCAAGATATTATGGGCGGAATAAGTATGACTTAAATGGTAAGATATTTGATTTGAACGGTACTTTTATTAAAGAATTCCTGCTAGGTGATGGCATAGAGGACTTGAAGGTAACTGAAAATGATGTAATATGGACCAGTTACTTTGACGAAGGAGTAATTGGAAATTATGGATGGGATGACCCTATTGGCTCATGTGGGCTGCGAGCCTGGAATCAGGATGGTGAGACAGTATACACTTACAATAATTCAGATAGTAACTTCATTTGTGATTGTTATGCTCTCAATGTAGTAAGTGATAATGAAGTTTGGTTCTATTATTATACTGATTTTCTTCTGGGCAAAATCAAAGGTGAAAAAATCCATTACTATAACCCTAAATTATCTGGTGCAGATGGGTTTTCAATTTATGATAGATATGTTCTATTTAGAGGTGGATATGATAATCGGGATGAATACCGCTTGTTAGAGTTTGTGAAAGGCGATAATTTGAAAGAAACGAGAATCATTACTTTTACAGATGAGAATGATAAAGTAATTATAGCAGATAAATTTGACTGTAGAGGTTCACGGCTTATTCTCATGGTAGACAGCAAATTGTATAGCATAGATTTAATAGATATTATTTGGAAAGATTAGTATTACTACATCAGGGAGGACGATAGCATGGTGAAAGATATAAGCGAAATACATTTATGGGATGAATTCTTGAAAACACTAAAATGCTATTCAGAATTATTCAAAGACCTCAATAGTGGTTGTACAGACGACGATATAAAAAGATTAGAAAAAAATATAGGAGTGAAACTTCCTGATACCTTAACTTCAATATATTTGAAGAATAATGGTCAAAAAGGCATAAGCGAAGGGATTTTTAAGGCGGTTTCGGGATATAACAAATACTCTCGACTTAAATTTCTAAATGTAGATTCAGTAGCAAATACATGGTATCAACTTTCTCAAAATAAGGCAATAGACGTTTTTAAGGAAACATACATACCCTTTGCTGTAGATAACGAAAGAAATATGGATGATGTATTTTGCGTTGATGCAATAACTGGAGAAGTGCTTTTATTATGGGTGTTAGTCTATGACCCGTTGAACCCAGTTGAATGGCAAACAAGTATATTCAAAAGAGGAAAAAGTTTAGGTGTATTTTTACAACAGCAAATTGAGATGTATTGATAAATACATCCTGCTTTAAAGGAGTCAAGTTTATGAGTAGATTCAAAGATTTAATAAGCATTCTTGGGGAAAAAGGCTTAATTTCGAGTTTTGAAAAAATAAGCACAGAAGATATTGAAAGAGAAATAAAAGAGAATCCTGGTGTACCCATAGATTATATTGATTTCCTACAAGAAATCGGCTTTGGAGACATAGGTAATGATGCGTATTTTATGTTCTATAGCGGGTTGATTCCTGCTAAAGATATATATGGTGAAGAGAATATTGATGAATTGCGTAATATCCTACTTTTGGGGGATGATTTTAGTGGGTACTGTGTAGGGTTTATGACAAGTGAAGATTGGGCTTTGGTAGAAGTAGATGAGGGTAGAAATATTGAAAAGTTAAATTTATCATTTGAAAAGTTTGCAAGAGAAAAGATATTTGATTATATTTCAAATGTGATGGATTAAATATATTAAAGAGAGGTCATTATGAATTTAGAACTTAAGTTGGAGATTAGCGGTATGGGTATAATAATTTATTCAGATTATGCTGTTTCACATATTGCTGAAGGTCAAGATTATTTTAGTACAAACTATTACACAGGTGAGCAAGTTTTAAAACACATATATGATGGTTCTATAGTCGGTTTTTGCACTTCATCTCCAGGTACATTTATTTTGAAAATTAGAAGTGGTTATCCGAGTGAAACTGAATTAGAATGTTCTGATTATCGTATGAGGTTAGGAATCTGTGTTAAGGGTAATAATGTTCGTTTTAATGACCTCTTTGCTTTAATGGACTGGAATGCCGACAATACGGATATTGCTACAGTAGAATTAGAAGATGGGTACTATCATATTACTCTTGTTGGGAGTGCACCAAAATCAGGGGTATTAGGAGATAATCAAGAGATATACGTTTATTTTAACAAACTGGATACAATGCCAAAATTAAAATACAATGGAGTGCCTATATTCTGTGATTAATCTTATTACAACAAAAGAATATTTGTTAACATTATGAAATAAGAATTTTGGAGAAAAGATTTATGAACCAAAGAATAAACTTATATCTTGATGATTTGCGTGATTGTCCTGAGGGATTTGTAATAGCGAGGACAGTGGAAGCGGCAATATATTATCTTGAAAATTATCAAATAAAAATACTCTCCCTTGACCATGATTTGGGGGTTGATGAACAAGGTAATCTGCTTCCTACAGGGTATGATTTAGTCAAATATATTTGTGAAAAGGGTTTAAGAGCAGAGAAGATATATATTCATACCGATAATTCAGTAGGTAGAGAAAATATGTATAATACTTTGCTCGGTGCTCAAAGAAGAGGTTTTATCGATAATAATATAGAAATTTACTCTTACCCTGTAGTGCCAAATAAATACTCCAAAGAATAAGTAATTATTTGTTAAGGGTGGGCGACAGGAATAGCCTTAAAATCAATAATTGGAGAGGTTAAAATGGAAAAATACTTTCACTTTGATAGAAATAAATCATTAGAGGAAATTGAAGGTCAAGACTGGGGGGAGCCCAATTTTAATTCCCATTTAGTTATCACGTGTCATGAGTTAAGAAAAAAGCCAATATCAAGTTTTACTGTAGAAGATTTAAGAATTATGATAGGACAAAATATAGGTTTGGATTATCTGATACCTTTAGCATTGGAGACACTGGAGGATAATATTTTTGCAGAAGGTGATTTCTATTGCGGGGACCTCCTAAATGCTGTTTTAAGTGCCGATAAAGAGTTTTGGAAAAGCAATCCTACGTATAAGAATGAATTAATAGATATACTTGAGAAAAATATTAAAGATTTAGTAAGTAAACTAGATTTATTCTGCCAAGGGTTTTAATAATAAATGGTGGAAGGAGATTATCAATGCTTAGACTAGACGATTTTATTAAGAATAGTGAAGAGAGTGATGACAGATACACGTGTTATAATCTAAATAAATGTATTCAGATTTTTAATTATTCTATTGAAGCGGAAGATTTACAAGAAGTCAAAATTTATATCTCAACCAATATTCAGATAGAATCTATATTCAATGAGATGGTAAGTTATTTGACGTGGTTTTCTAAGTGTGAAACTGAATTAAGGACATATTATGAGATTGAACTTCATGAAAAAGTAAATGATACTTGGTTTGATGAAATTGAAGTATATAGAGTAGATTTTACATTTAACAGTAAGGATGATTATGGAGCAACAATTTCTTGTGGAGACACAATACTTGTAGGTCATATTTTAGAAATAGATTTTGAAAGGGAACAAGTTACTGATATAAGGTTAAATGGATAATTAATTTTGGGGGACTAGTAATTGAACAAGAGACTAAGTAAAAAACTTCATAAGAAGTACATAGAAGACGTTGTATATGAAATAAGTTTATCTTCCCTCTGGAGAAAAAGATTATTTGAAGGTATCGGAAGAGAATATACGATTAGTGTTTCTAATTTTAGTGAAATACCTAAGTATATTAAATACCCTATTGGTCGGTACAAATTGAGTTATAAGGTTTTTATGACAAATGAAATGCTGGATGATAATATTTATTACGATGGCGGTGTGTTTTTTAAATTTGAAGCAGTTAAATTTAAAGAAATAGCCGACTTTTCATTTAATAATACAGGAGTAATGTAATTGTAGTAATACTCAAATGCAGAAGTATCAAGAAGTTGAGGGATTAAAGAATTGTATGCTGTATGACTATAGAAATGACTTGTTGAGATAAATTGTTCAAAGAAAGGGTTCGGTATTTGTAATATGGAAAGTGAAATAAAGTTTACATACACATTTACTAACGAATATACGATTCATACATTAGTAGCGATGTCGCCATATAGTTCAATTGCATTAGCACAGTCTGAATAATCAAGAGAATATTATCTAATACTTCTGGATAACGGAAAATGTTATTACAACAATATATCTCAGAAGTTAACTGGACTTAAAAAGTATATGCTTTCGCTAAAAAACCTACAGGTTGGAATAGCAGTCTTTAAATTTGGAACAGGATTTGGATTGATAGTAAGAGAATTTATATATATTTGGAGTGGCTTTCACGAAGAATGTGTAGAATACATAATTGCTAATGATTTTGAAAGAGATAGAGCATATAGATATATTAATGCTATAAGAGCATCAGATTTAGAAAACCAGAACTCAATAATTTTTTCTTTGTGTGATTATTTTTATAAGGGCATTGGAAGGTATTATTGTATCCTTGAAATTAAGGATGGTGCGGCTAAATGGAACAGAGTTGGTGATTACTCTTTATACAAAGAATTACCTTTCAATCAGTATCCCCAAATTGACTCACCAATAAAAAAAGGGTGGCTGGTTATTCAAGACTTGTTGATAAAGAATGGAAGCATATACTTTTTTACAGTTGGTGAGGAAAAAAATCATTATAAATACGGTATGGATATGGCTATTCTTTCAAAGAACGATTTAGACGGAAATATTATCACAATTAGGGAGATAGAAAAGGGTTACGGCTCTTTTAGTAGTTCGAAAGATTATTTAATCGTTCGACCTTTAAATAATAAATCTAAACTCATTTTATATAAATTAGATGATAACAGTGAAAATGCTTTAACGTTGAATACTAAAAGGAACTTAGGTAATTTAAATAAAGATTTTTTAAAGTTTGATTTTTACTATGATGGACTCTGGATATATAATACTGATGGGGTTAGTTGTTGTAAGTTGATGTTTTAAATAATGGCAGGATGTAATTCCTAGAGGTGATGAAATGGATGTTTATGATATTTCAAATATCGTTGATATTAATAAAGATGGGTTGTTTTACTTGGATGAAGATGGAGATAAACAACATATAGATTTTTATATGTGCAGAAGCAACTGGGTAAAGCATGTTAACGAATCAAAAAAGTATATCACTTGGGATGGAGAACCAGTGAGAGAAATTTCTGAGGGTGACTCTAATTGTGTTGGACAGCGTGACTGGTTTTCTGAAAAACCGTATTATGAATTCTTTACAAATCCCATAATCAGATTTGAAATTGCACCGAAACGAAGGTTTTGGGAAGTTTTTAATAGACATTGGGTACAGAGGTATTATCCAAGTTTTTATAGTATTCAGAAGAGAATAAATGATGCTGGTTGGTCTACTTTTGACTTGGGATAAAAGTTTTATAAGGAGTGCAGAATCATATGGTGATGTGTCCTTTTTGCGATGGACAAGGTGTAATTAATAAAGCAAAAGTTATCAAAAATGATATGTTAATATTTATCTGTGATGAATGTGATACAGTATGGCTTACAAATGATATTCGAGAGGATAATTGCGTTAATTATCATAAGTTTATTAACGAACAAGGTCTTAAAGGTTTGTGGTCGGAATTATACGACATTAAAAGAATATAGAGTGAATTTAAAGAATAAGGTTCTTTGACTAAAAACTCAAATAAGGGCCTAATCCCGAATCACATTCTGATTAAGCCCCATATCATTGTTACTTTTTTGCGAGAGGCAGTTTTTCAACTTCGCTTCGTAGATGCTCAGTATTGACATGAGCATATATTTGAGTGCTGTTGAGGTCGGAATGACCAAGCAATTTTTGTATTGAGAGTATAGAGGCTCCGTTCAAGGCCAGATGGCTTGCATATGTATGTCTAAGGGTATGTATGGTATAGCCTTTTTTATCTAAACCAGACTTCCGCATATACAATCTAAAAGTTTGTTCTAAAGGAGTAGCAGAAAGTCGATTTCCTTTTGCTGATATAAATAGTGCATGATTTGTTAGCGGTAGCCTTGTTTGAAGGTATTTCCACAAGTCTGAAATCAAGGGTTCAGTCATTGGAATAACTCGCTGCTTTTTACCCTTGCCGTTTCTAACAGTTATAATTTTTTCTCCGAAGTCAATATCATCCCAATTCAAATCCAGTAATTCCTGACGACGCATTCCTGTCATAAGAAAGCATTCAAAGATACAAAGATTGCGGAGAACACTATCGGGGGAGTATTTTTGCGGCATTGTAAGAAGAAGTTGAATCTCCTCAATTGATAAATACTTTGGTATCGTTTCGGGCGATTTGGGAGCATGTATTGCAAACATGGGATTTTTCATAATATACTCCTGCTCCATTAGGAACTTGTAATAGGAACTAAGACAGTGGACCCTTCTGCGGATGGTCTCTACTGCATAATTTTTATCAGTTTTCAAATGAGCCAGATATCGCCGAATAATTGGAGTAGTAACAGTATTCAACTTTGGTTGTATACCATTGACCCTTAAAAAATTTAAAAATTGCTTAAAGTCACTTGTGTAATTGTCAACTGTGTAGTGCGAAACATCCTTCTCAGCCTTTAAATAGTCGATGAATTCGTCAAAATAATAGTCCAGATTCATACATGTATCCTCCTGCATATAAAATGGTTATTATGGAAGGATGTGTTACGGATAACAGTCTATAACCTGGTTATAAAACTGTTATTTTCAAGCCCTAAACTCCAAGGTTCATGAAATCCATTAACTACGCCGAAAAGTACATGTACGGGGTCTCTGCAAGAGACCCCGGCTTACAGACTTACTCAATACAATTATCAGGAACACCTGCTTTTAAGGCGGGTGTTTTTGTGTGCGCTTTTATTTTATCAGTGGGATTATAAAACAAAATGAGGGTGATGTGATTTAATGGGGATATTGGATTTGATTAAACCATTTGGTCGAATTACATATAAACCTATGCAAAACGGGGTTGAAATATCTTTAATATGAATATTGCTACTTGTTTATTTGTAAAAATTCTTATTAGTGAAAATAATATGAAAGGTTATGAAATAATTGAGCTTTTAAAAAGTAAATCAGCGAATTCTTTGATAGATATTATATCGCAACTGAAATCAGAAAAATCCATATAATATGGTAGTCATTTAGGCTGATATTGAGGCAGGTGCCTGTTGTTTTAGTGTCAAACGACTCCATGCGTGACCTTCGCAAAAAATCAGTAGGCCTTGTCTTGATAATTTTTCGCCGCGTCTATGGGACATCCTGTCCCGAGACGCTAAAAATGCCGTCCGTGGCATTTTTGCTGAAAAATTATCAAGCCTTCGGCCACTGATTTTAATGCTTATGTTAAGACTTAAATTATGTAAAGAAATGTGGCCTCAGTCCAGCAAAACCAATGAACTGAGCCTTCATTTCTTTACATAATAATTATCTTTTGTTAAAATTCTTAAGCCATGTTTTTAAATCATTATTGTTGTCCCATTGTGCATCTTCTGGTGGAACGATTTCTTTGCTCGCTGCCTCTATAGCTTTACGTTTTAACTTTGCATCTGTGCGGGCGTAGATTTCAGTCGTAACTACACTAGAATGACCAAGAAGGTCTCTGATATACATTAAATCAACACCTGATGTAACTAGTTCCATGGCCATAGTATGGCGCATTTTATGTGCACTCAGATCATTTGGTATAAGCTCAGAATTAATCCTTTTGGCTTTAATTCCGTATTTCTTCAGGACATAATTGATTCCCTGTCTGGTAAAAGGGGTTTTCATATGATTCTTAAAAAGTGTTTCCTCATACCTAGCTTCATTAGCATAGCCCATTGTTTCCAGATATCTTTTTATGTGTGGCACAGCTGTTCTCATTAGCGGTACATACCGACCCTTGTTGCCTTTTCCATGAATTCTAATTGTATAAGGCTCTGTCAGCGAGATATCTTTTACTCTAACATTGATAAGCTCTGTGACTCTTATGCCAGTTGTATATAAAATAAGCAGAATCACATAATCCCACAAACCATTCGTTCGGGTTACATCAATCTGTTCAACAAGCAAATTAACACCATCGGTCTTCATATATGAGATTTCCTTTCGCTGTGTCTTTTTTAAAGGAATACCAAGTATTCTCTGATATTCATCAAGATAATCAGGAAACTCGTATTTTAGATAATGCACAAATCCTTTTAATGCAGCCAGTCTCTGATTACGTGTAGAAGGACTGTTTTCTCGACTTGCTCCAAGCCAGTTTAAATAACCAGTTACTGTTTCTCTTGTAAAATCCGATAAAACAATCCTTTCAGCAGATATCTTTTTTACTGATTCCATGTATTCTAGATACAATATAAAAGCATATCTGTATGAATCAATTGACTGTGGAGAATTTCCCCTTTCATTTGGCATATATTGAGTAAAATATTTATTCAGATATACCGCAAAATCAGTTGTTTTCATCTGCTGTACCTCCAAATATTCTGTCAACCATTCCGTGAAATTTTTCCTCGATGTAAGGAAACAACTGCACGGTAAGCCTGACGTATTTTTCTGTTGCATAAATAGTCTTATGCCCCAGATATGTTGAGAGTATTGGAAGAGCAACATACATATCAAATCCTGAATTAATCATCTGCTTAAATGCATAGACTGCCATATGATGTCTCCAGTCGTGAATCCGTGGACCCTTTCCATCACCAAGATAAGGAATCCCAGCTTTAAAAAGGAACTCTCTATGATTATCGTATATCGTCTTTTCATCGAGACGACCACCATTGGCGTTGGTAAATATATAGTCATCATCATTAAGCATGTAAAAACATTTTTCAGCATAACAGTTAAGCAGTTCCTTAAGATCATCACCAACTATAACATAGCGTTGACGGTTGTTTTTTGTTTCGTTCAGTTGTAGAATCCCTTTATCAAGGTCCACATCTTTCCTTCGTATTCCAAGAGTTTCATTTATTCTTGTACCACAGCAATACAGAATTCGAAAAAGCACTGGATATTGTATTGCATCTTTACGATTCCTACAGCTACTATAGTTGTCAACTGCCATAAAATATCTGTCACTTTCTTCATTTGTATAGATATGAGGTTGAAAATCAGTTCCTTTAAATTTAACATCCCTAGTTATATACACATCATATCCTTTGATACTCAGGTATATAAGAAAGTGCTTGATACCATTAATACGGCTATAATGAGTTGTATGTGATTCGCATTCCTTCTTTTCCAACCATTTAGACGCATGGCATACTGTAAAAACTGGTTCTGTCAGGTTATACTCAATACAAAATTTATCAAAACCTATCAGCATTCTTCTGAAATTTTCACCATTATATCCCGCTGTAGTTTTGTCCTTGATGTACTGTATTATATCATCTGCGAATACAGAGCTGAACTTATATCTTGCCATGGTTGCCCTCCTTATTGTAAAATGGAGAGTGCATTGCTGGCATAGGAAGCACGCACTGTTTCAATCTGCCATAATCTACTGATATATATGTACTCGTGGTTTCTGTGCGTTGATGACCCATAACAGTACTTATGATTGGCATAGAAATATTTTTCTTTAAAAGATTTGTCGCCAGGCTATGGCGCATGGCATGAGGTCCGTGCTTCTTATTCTGCCAGTTTTTGATTCCAGCGCGCTTCATATATTTTGTTACGACAGAATGTATTGTTGGAGATGAGAGTGGTTTTCCTTTATTAGCATTTTCAGCAGAAACTATTATCTGCGGAGCATCGGATAATGGTCTTCCATACTTCAGATAATCAATAATAGCATTTCCAATTGATGCGAGCAGTGGAAATTCAACAGGAAAATCCGTCTTGTGCTGATTAATGCGGATGACGTTTCTATCCCAATCAATGTCATCAAAGCAAAGATTGGTAATATCTTTTGCTCTCAAGCCGTATTCTGTAGCAAGAAGGAGTATTAGGTAGTCCCTTTTTCCTATGGAGGATGCCCTTTCAACAGAAATCAGAACTTCTTTAATTTCATCCTCTTCATATGTAGTAGGCAATTTGCAGTCCTTTCTGTAATTATCAGGCAAAATATATATAGATGTATCTTTTTGCGAATATTTATTATCATAAGCATACCGTAGAAAGAGACTTAAATTTCTTGCTGCATTGTGTCTAGATGCAAGAGTATAGTTCATTGAAATGAAAAAAGCTTCTGTTTCTTCAATGCACAGATCGTTAAGAGTGATATTTTTACTATTGAGAAACTTGCAAAAGTCATAAAGATACAATCTCTTATTTTCAAGGGTCTTCTCTGCAAGCAAAAGTTCATTCCGACAAAACTCAAGATATTCCTGTGACACTTTCCCAACAAGACCATCAAATATGTATTCGATACTTGGACATCGAAATTCAAAATTCCTATTTTTCTGGTATGAAATGAGCATTCTTACAGACCTAAGTTTTTCTCTAAAAGATGCTGGAGATCTGACGGGCATAAGATGCGTGCCAAACTCCTCATCACAATATCGATTACCTGTAGCCTCATCAAAATCATTTAGATGATTCGATCTCATCCATTTCCTTAAAGAATCCCAATTTTGTTTGATTCGTTCATAATACTTGGTAGTATACTCTCGATGGCTAAGTTCTTCATCACAAAGAGCTACTAATTCTTCAAAATCCATTGCCATATATCAATTCCTCCTAAAAGTGATTTAAATATATGGTCACACGAATGTTAGATTATGTAAAGAAATGAAGGCTCAGTTCATTGGTTTTGCTGGACTAAGGCCACATTTCTTTACATAATTTAAGTCTTAACATAAGCTTTTGCAGCACCATCCCTAACAGAAGCATGTATTTCTATGATGCCAAGGGAACCAAGAATAAGGCTCAATTGCTTGTTCACATAGGTAAAACCATTGTCACAATAAATTTTTTTGCAAAGACCGTAACGAGCTATAGCTTCTTTTAAAACCTGTTGAAAGTTGTATGCATTGTCGTTGTAAAAAAAGCGCGCACCAACAATTAGTCTTGCATGATCATCAACAATATGAAAAAGATACGTCTTACGTTTTACTCCGTTTTCAGTTATGTAGATACTATGGCAAGTATCAGCCTGATACATGTCACAAGGAAATTCTTCTTCAAAAGCCTTACGGTCTTTCATATTAGGATTTCTTGCAGATTTTAGGTCGTTTTTCTTAATGAATCTTTGTACAGCTGAAACAGATACTTCTGATTGTTTGATAAAACCGTCCTCAATAAGCTTGGTGTATATTAATGTTGCATTAATGCGAGGAAACTGTTGTTTAATGCGGAATAGTTCTTCTATTGCAGTATCAGGTAGAGCACGGGATGCCCCTAAATCAGAACGGACCTTTGGCATCAAACCATCCATTCCATATCTTTTGTAACGAGCCTCCCATTTTTCAAATGTATTGTAGTTGTAAAGTAGCTCTTTCCCATTTGGCATTTTAAATGGTTTCTCAGCAATCTTTTTGTAATAAGCTGTTTTTGTAGGCTCAGTAAACAACCCCTGTAGTACAGGAGCTATAGCACCAAAACGAATATGCGCAATTTCCACGGCTTCACTATATTTTTTGTCATTAAAAGTGTCATTCATGACACAAATCACCTCCTGCTCACATCATAACAGGGGGTAAAGCATAAAGAAATTTCGATTTTATGTGAAAGATAAAATACAAAAATGAACTGATTTTATGGCGGATTATATTTAGCTTTTTTGATGTGAGTATTTTGCAGGAATGAAACACCTGCAATTAGAAAAAATTCTTCAAGTTTATATAAAAGGTTTTCTGAATTCAGAAACTGTATTGATGATGTGCAAGCATCTTCAAGAAGACCAATCCAGATTTTCTTTTGATTTAGGAACAAGCTTTTCCATGAGTAGAGAGTGGAAACAGAAATATTATATTTGGCACAGATATCTGTTACTGTGATTGATCTGTTGAAATAATCTCTCATAACTGCAAGGATAAACAAAAAGCTGTATGAGCAGTATGGAATGATAGATTCCGGTAGTATTGCATGGGTATGTCCACAAGATGAACACTGGTATCTTGTAACAGTAATTTGATAATATACAACACACCCGTTTTCAAAAGAAACAAGATAACGGTTGTATTGAGAATGCTTCTTCCAGTCAGGATGCTTTGTTTTACAACAAGGACACTTGAATTCTGATATTATGAATCCTGACATGGATTTAAGAAAAAATCCTTAGCAGAAATATTAATAAATTTTATCTTGCACAACAGGTTAAAAACTCTTATCATAATAGTATGTTTGTTGTTTTTGTGTTAATTTTTATTAGCATGAACAAAAAAGAGAAAGAGACTGTGGTGAGTAGCTTTCTCTTTTTTTGTTATAATAAAAATATAAAAAATATGATTACAAAGGTCAAGAGGTAACTGATAAAAAAATGCCCTGGACTGCGTCAAAGTAAAATCAGATGCTTAGGTAAAAACCAGAATTTAATTTGCAGTAATTTCTTGAAATTAGAGGAAACTAAATTGTCGTTCTACAATAAGAAACAACAAGGATTTTGCAGGAACAACACCTGAGTCGGGCATAATAATTAATCTTAAATTTGGAAAAGGAATTTTGATTTTGAATTCAGGCAGTGATTTTGAGATTCAGAGAGATGATGTAAGACCTAAAAATGTATCTTATTGGGCTAAACAACAGGATATAAGGGATTATCTTAGAAGACTGGCAGCAGGTATAGATAAATAAATCTAAGAAATTTGAGGGGTAGATTGTTTAGTTTGAAAGTAAGCGTACAATACAACCCATCTGTTAATCAATTTGTTAGCATGAGATAATACACCAAAAACCAGGAGGCGTCTTATGTTATATAAAGAATGGGAAAAGTTAATTAGAGA
>NZ_JH556651.1:182509-367531 GCF_000179595.2 Acetivibrio cellulolyticus CD2
AATATCTGACTTATTTGCTGGAAACGCTTCCAAATGTAGATGTCAAAGATCAGAGTGTGCTGGATTCCTTAATGCCTTGGTCGGATGATTTGCCTGAATCCTGCAGACTTAATAATAAGATTTTACAACAGAAGGAGTAGTAATTGTAGACGGGTTGTATTTTACGCTTACGTTTGAAAAGGAGTGGGGTTTTTATGAAGAAGCACTGGTTTATAGCCCTAAAACACAAACTTGCTATTTATGACCCATAACTAGGTATTTATACACTTCCTGATATGAATAAAATTTGAAAAGAAAATCCGAGGGGCACAGAAATTGATAAGAGAAATTAAGGAGGTGCTGTTATTGACTCAAAAGGTTGAAAAATCATTAAGTAAACTAATCGGCCTAATAATTAAAAAATTAGAATCTGGAATTGATGTTAATGATTCTAAGGAATTAAGAGATGCCCTTAGTCTTTTAGAAACTTTAATTTCGGTGGAACTTAGGAAAAAATACAACGAATGGGCATATGAAAGTCTAGATGGAATATATGTCGGACAAATAACAATGACAGGCAAGAACCAAATCAGCATTATTGGGATGTGTGTCTTGATATCAGACCAAAGTTATATACCTATTTATGTTCATACTAGAATTTCAGATTCATCGGATGAAATAGATTGGATGGACTGTAAATTAGCCGAATACGGAGGAAACGGAATAATAAAGATACCTCGCAATTCTAACCAATGGAATAAGCAGATGTATGCTTTAGATGTAAATAAAATTAATTGGCATTACTCGATAAGTTATGGAAAAGAAATTTAAATTGAGTTATAGATATTTTGAACATATTTTCTGTTTTGTACATATCCCATTTTAATATTAATCAGTAAGGTGATTTATGGAACAATATAAAAATACATGGTTTATTTATCGTTGGTTTTACGAAAATGGTGAAGATTTAATCCATCCTGAAGATTTGAAACGGTTTAAGGAAAGGTTTCGATGTCATGGAAACTGCCTGTTTTTCTGTGTAGGTGCAGATAAAGAATATATTATTTTCAAATATAAAGAAGAGTTGTTCAGAGTTAAACCAAATTTATATAAAAGGGTAGGAATGCCTATATATTCATATGGAGAGCATTTAAAATTAAAGAAATATCCAGATGCTATATGCGAAGTTGATGATATTAGGTGGCATTCAGATAGGTATGAACCATTTTATACCCTTATTGTAGATGGTAAAAAGAAATCTAAAAGTTATTATGAGGATGAATTTTTATTAGAAGTGAATATCTGACAATCACAATACCCCAAAATATTAAAGTGGTTGTTGTATGCGAAATGCGAAAATACATTGAAGCCCTTGAACTAGAATTAGAGTTTACGTGCGGCAATTCAGAAATCCTAAATGATATTTCTGAATCAAAAAGTTTACTTTTTAGATTGGTATTGACAAAGGACCATGAGAAAAGAAAAGTGGCCCTCAAAAATACCTTTCAATTTAGTACCTTGATATTTAAAAAAATATTTATTGTGAATTGAAAGCTGTGATTGTATAATGTTCACAATACATTAGTTAACTGCTGAACGTCAATGAATAAAGGCATTAGGGGTGGTGTCATTTTATGCAGCATTATTAAGCTGTAAAGGTGCACCAGAGTGGAGCACTTTTACGATAGCGATTCCATATATAAAAATAAGGCTGAAAGGAAGATTATATGATTAAGAAATTTGATGTAAATGATTTAGATAAATGTGCAAAAATTATGATGTTAGTTTATAACAATGAATATTGGCAGTGCCAATGGTCGCTGGAAACGGCAAAGGCCTATTTGATGGATTATGTGGAAGGTAAAAAATTTATTGGTTATACACTGTGGATAGATAATGTCATCAAAGGAGCCATATTCTGTCATGAAAAAATATGGTGGAATAACAATGAAATTTTTATCGATGAAATGTTTGTATCACCAGAGATTCAAAGACAAGGTTATGGAACTGAACTTCTGAATATAATCGAAAATCATATTAAAGAGCATAACTTGGCGGGCTTTACACTATCAACTAACCGCTTTACTCCTGCTCCAAATTTCTACAGGAAAAATGGTTTTTCAGACGCCGAACATGTGCTTTTTATGTACAAAGAAATATGATAAATTCTTGATATGAACTGTTTTTATCTATCTGAATTAATAAAAATCTAAAGGAATAAGTAATAAGTTTTACTAGATTTCATTAGATAAACTTCAAGATTTAATCGTTTTATAAGGAGGCAAAATATGATTTATTTTAAAACACAGCGGTTGGTATTCCGAGACTGGAAAGAACAAGACCTAAATGAATTTCGGATAATGAATAAGGATACAAGGGTAATGAAATATTTTGCTAAAACACTTATTGATGAGGAAACAGATAGATTTTATAATATAATTCAAGATGAATTCAGAAATTACGGGTACGGTCTTTATGCGGTTGAAACAAGACATAATAATGGATTTATAGGTTTTATTGGGTTCCATTGGGCAAACTTCAATTCACAATTTACTCCTTGCATTGAAATAGGCTGGAGGCTTAAATATGAAGCATGGGGTAATGGGTTTGCAACAGAAGGAGCAAAGGCATGTTTAAAATATGGATTCGAAACATTAGAATTCAATAAAATATATAGTTTCACCTCGAAAATTAATCTTCAGTCTGAAAATGTAATGAAAAAAATTGGTATGGTAAAAGTTATGGAATTTGAGCATCCAAACATTATTGAAGACAGTCTTTTGAGAAAGCATGTTCTTTATGCTATTGAATTAAATCAGATGAAGGTGTAAAAGAATAGAGAATTTGAAACTTGTTTGTTTTGACCTTGATGATTCACCATTAGGAGTTACACTATGGAAATAGAATACTTTGATATTAACAAGATAAATAATGACCAGTTTGACTTTGCAATAGTCTGTGCCGTTTATAAAGGCAAATGGGTTTTTGTAAAGCAAAGAAACAGGGATACATGGGATATGCCAGGTGGGCATAAAGAAGAAAATGAAGATGTCAATGTAACTGCCTCAAGGGAATTATATGAGGAAACTGGGACATTGGATCATGAAATTGAGCCACTATATGATTACTCTGTCACTATTGGGGAAACAACTACCTATGGAAGGTTGTTTTATGCTAAAGTTATTAAAATAGGGTTTTTGCCTGAAAGTGAAATAAGTGAAGTGAGATTTTTTAAAATTGTACCAGATAATCTTACCTATCCAGAAATACAAAGAAGACTTCTTCAGGAAGTATTACAGTATCTAAGTAAAAAATCGGTAGATATTTTAAAAAATGATAAGGTGAAAAATATCAATATCATCAACTTTATCCGAAATAATCAGATTTGTACTTTTGATATGCTCGGAGAGTCTGTTCTTGTAAGAGGAAGGAGCGATGAGGATTGGATTTATATCAGCAGCAAATCTTTCGACGAGTTCATTCAACTCCTTGAAGGGTTGGACGTAGAGGATAAATGCTTTGCAGCCATTGAGGAATGGATGCTTCCATATATAATTAACGGTAAAGAAATCATGTCTCAATTAACCAGTATTAAACTTGTTTATGACAAAAAGGCTCTTTTGCCGTTTGTAAAGGCCAATGTTGTCAGATTATCAATTTCCGATGCTCAATATGTATTTGACAACTCAATGTACAAAGAGTATATATCTGTTGAGTATATAGAAGAACGGATTAATAGGGGCATTGGACTTGGCATCTGGGAAGATGGTAAATTGATAGCATGGGCGATTACCCATGATGACGGAGCCATTGGATTTCTTAATGTATTGGAAGAGTATAGAGAGAAAGGATATGGCTCGCAGATAACCGTTGCAATGATTAGGCAGTTGCTTGAATTGGATGAATTGCCTTTTGTACATATTGAAGAAGAAAATAAGAGGTCTATGAACCTTGCTTTAAAAGTAGGATTTAAGAAGGATAGGCGGGTGCATTGGATTAAACTTAAGTAATGTTGATTGATATATTAGCCACAAGCAAGACAAATCCTATATCAATAAATAAACTGAAAGGAAGTGTAATATGAAGAATTTAGGGACTGCGAGAATTGAAACTGACAGGTTGATTTTAAGACGATTTAATATGAATGATACAGAAGATATGTATAATAATTGGGCAAATGATGACAGAGTAACTAAGTTTCTTACATGGCCTACACATTCAAATGTTGATATAAGTAGAGAAGTTTTAAAATCCTGGATAAATGATTATTCTAATGAAAAATTTTATCAATGGTGTATTGAATTGAAAGAAGTTAATCAAGCGATAGGAAGCATATCAGTTGTTCATCTAAACGAGGAAGTAAACTCTGTTGAGATTGGTTATTGTATAGGGTATAACTATTGGAATAAAGGGATAACTTCAGAAGCATTGAAAGCAATTGTAAAATTCTTTTTTAATGATGTACAAGTAAACCGTATTGAGGCTCGACATGACACAAAAAATCCAAACTCAGGTAAAGTAATGGCGAAGTGTGGACTAATTTATGAAGGTACGAGAATACAGGCAGATAAAAACAATACTGGAATATGTGATATTGCCTTGTATGGTTTGATTAATCCATATGCTAAATGCTAACATTCTTGAAAAGGACTCTTGCAACTAAATCAGAAGGAATTGAGCTTGTAGGAAACCATTTGGAGTGGCAGGGGTTAAATCTTTTGAAATTTGCCTTGATGGAGGAACAGATTATGTTAAAATTGGTGAAACCAGATATTAAGTATAAAAATCAATATTTAGAAATGTTGGGTGAATGGAAAGGAACAGGGGAGCAGCCTCAACCATGGGTATTACATGAAGATTATTCAGATTTTAATGCTATGGTGCAAAAATTTGAAAACTTATCTAAAGGAATAGATGTTCCGAATGGCTTTGTTCCGAGTTCAACATATTGGGCTTACGATGACGAATCAGGCAAAATCGTATGTGCTGTTAATATAAGACATTACCTGAACGATATGCTGATTAAAGTTTGGGGTAATATAGGATATGGTATCAGACCCAGCGAAAGAAGAAAAGGATATGCTACAATTATTCTTAAACTAGCGTTAGAATGTTGTAAAACCTTAAAGATGGAAAGAGTTTTATTGGGGTGCTATAAGGAAAATATTGCGTCTGCAAAGACTATATTGAAAAATGGCGGAGTTTTAGAAAATGAAGTCATAGAAGAGAACTCTGGGAAATTAGTCCAGAGGTATTGGATAAATACTAAATCAATTCTTGATGAATAGGTAATTGAGAGATATATTGAAAACAATGTTAAGTCTATCGTTCTATGGACACTTCAGGATAATCCTTCAAGTTTTTTTTATGAGCGTTTAGGTGGAAGGATAGTTAGCAAGAGGATAATCAATAGGGGAGGAAAAGAACTCCTGCAAATTGCATACGCCTGGGAGGATATATTATATGCAAAAAATTGAATTGACAAAGGACCTAAAAATACAAGCCATAAATGAAATAAAAAAATACTTCTCGACAGAAAGAGATGAAAATATTGGTGATTTGTCGGCTGAATTATTTCTTGATTTTGTTACGGGTAAAATTGCTCCATTCTTTTATAATCAAGGTATACGGGATGCACACCAGTATATAAACGAAAGGCTGGAAGATTTGTTTGGCCTTGAAAAGAGTACTAATATATAGTACTAACAAGGTTGAAGAGATTGTTGCACGAAATTTTTGAGAAAAGAATTCAAAACAGAATTTATGCGTGGGAAGGAAAAAGTCTGACATGGGAAATAGAGAGATAAAGATTGGAAAGAGGTACCGACACTTCAAAGGCAATGAACATCTTGTCTTATATGTTGCAAAGCATTCCGAGACTCTTGAAGAAATGGTTGTATACCAAGCCCTTTATGGAGAGCGTGGTATTTGGGTAAGGCCATTAGAAATGTTCATGGGTCAAAAAGAAGTTGATGGTGAGTTAATAAATCGGTTTAAAGAAATATCATTTATTTAGAACCTGATAAAAGCAGATAACAGATACTTTACATATGGGAACCTTTTTCTAAGATGAAAGTCTAACTAAAGAAAAAGCTATCATTTGGAGGAGTACAATATGAAAAGAAATCTAGTAATGATGATGTCCTTGTTAACTATATTCATTTTAATGATGGGCTGTAAAAGTGAAGATGTAAGAACTGTGCCGGAAAAAGAATATCCTGTAAAAAGTACAGAGGTTAGAACTTTGCCGAAAGGAGGAAAACCAGTAGAAAGTGCTGAAGAGCTTGGTAAAACTGAACAAGATATTAACAAGCAATTTGAACTGAATCTATACTCAGATAATCAGATATATAAAACAACAGATAAAATCAAGATTTGGGCGACGCTCAAATATATTGGAAGTAATAATCAAATAAAAATATGGCATAGCAACCCATATATAAGTTTTTCAATCACTGATGGTAAAGAATTTGACACTGGCAATCTATTTGATGATGTACTAACCTCTACTATTTTGGAAAAGGATAAACTCTATAAATTTGATTATGTCAAAAGTGGCGGTTATTCAGAAGATGATGCTAAGGCAGATTTTTGGAGGAAGTTTTATTCAGAAAAGGATTTATATTTGCCAGAAGGAGAATATAAAGTAACTGTTGGTGGTGCATTCTCATATATGGAAGATACACAAAAGAGCAAAAGCAATTTATCTAAGGAATTGAAAATTAAAGTAATTAAGCCTTAGTGAATTAAGGAAGAGGTTGGATTTGATGTTTAGCAGAGAAGCTTTTGTATGTTGCTACTTTTAAAAAGTGTTATCCAGAATTCTGGATAACACCACTGTACGTAGAGTACGGTATATGGCGGTTCAATCAACTATGTTGAGTATGTCATTGATTCGTGAATTTTACAGCTACAACCAGTTATTTAACAACTCGATCACCTTGAAATATAAGGAAATTTACACTTCAAACTCTGAATCAGCAAGTAACTTTTTTGCATCTTCTACTGTTAACCCTCTGTTATTCTCCGTACTTGATATATTATCTCTCGGATTAGCTCCGACTTCAGCATATAACTGATTGACACCCGCAATCAAAGTCATTTGAGTTGTTTCATGTGCATTCATAGCCCTGTGAGGCATAGTTACTAACCGTGTCACTGCAGCAATTTTAGTTAATTCTATGGATGAAATTTGTCCTTTTTCGAATAACGGGGTGCCTGGAACTGGAATTCTCCTCATAACAGCCATAACACCAACGTTATAGTCTCTGGCCCTTATCATTTCATCAACGATTTCATCGTAACTATGTTCCGGACCAATAGGTTCAACACAATAATATAATTCCAAACCAGCTTTTTTTATGGCTTCCATTGTTGAAATTCTTACTTCTGGCACTATTGTTGTGTCGATGCCTTCTCTTAATCTCTTAATGTGATAAGCACCTGTAAATCCAACTTCTCTTAAATTTGATGCTGTTTCGAATTCGAAATCTCCAATATTTGCAACAAATCGCATCTGATCTGGAAGAATTGATTTTATTTTTTTTGCCATTTCTAAATATTCATCTTTAGGGTAATCTGCCGTAGTCATTAAGAACAAATCATCCATCCCTTGCTTTATCAAATGCCTAACCTCTTCCAAAACTGTATTTGGATCCTTCTTCCACGTTGATTCCATTGCATAATGATTTTTCCCTAATGAGCAGAATTTACAGTCAACAGAACAAGGTTCAGCATTTAAACCTATTTGAGCAAATACATAGCCTTTATTATTAAATTTCTCACGGGTCATTTGATTTGCTAACGACAATATCCTATAAAAGTCTTCTGAACTGGATGGTACGCTTAACAGTTCGAGTGCTTCTGTTTTTTGCAATAGATTACCATTCATGACATCATTTAAAATGCTATCTATAGACATTTTGAATTCCTCCAATATTTTGATGTATCTGATTGTCTTCTTTTGGTTTTCTGTATTTTTTGACAGTACTTCTATAGGTGAAATGTTATACCTAAAGCATCATTTTTGCTTCTAGCAGTTCCGATAACAACTATTTGCTAGCTTCAGATTTTTTCTTGTTTTCTAAATAGTGTTTCTTCATACATTCAAAGCTTATATCACTAATGTCATGTTCTATCTTGCATGAATCTTGATAGGCAGTCGCTTCATCAACACCAAGTACCATCAAAAAATTAGCAATAATAATATGTCGTTCATACATACGTTCCGCGATTTTGCTACCTTTATCAGTCAACGTAATAAAACCGTTATCATCCATTTCAATAAACCCATTTTCGCGGAATTGCTTCATTACTACACTCACGGTGGGCTTAGAGAACCCTAAAGCATTACAAATATCAATAGAACGGACTTGCCCTCTCTTTTGTTTTTCCATCAGGATTGTTTCCAAATAATTTTCCGCCGATTCTTGAATTTTCATAAATAGCAACTCCTTCCTTAATGGTTATGTTATCCAACTTACTGAAATAATAGCATAAACTCCTGTGATTTTCAAGGAAGTCTAAAAAAGCTTATTATATTGAAATACTATTGACATTGCAGTTAGGTTGTGCTAACCTGTAATTAGTTAGGTAAGACTAACTGATTATGGTATATTATAAGGGGGTATCCAAAATGACTCTTGATAGTCTTCCCATAGGAGAAACTGCTACAATTACCCATGTTGGAGGTGAAGGTCCACTCCGTTTGCGACTACTAGATATGGGAATTATACCTAAAACGAAAATATATATTAGAAAAGTTGCGCCTTTAGGCGATCCGATAGAGATTCACATTAGAGGGTACGAATTGACCATTCGTAAGGATGATGCAAAAAAGATTGAGGTGGAAAGAGAGGGTGGTGCAGCATGATCTTTGCACTTGTTGGTAACCAAAATTGCGGGAAAACTACATTTTTCAATTGCCTAACCGGATCAAACCAGCATGTAGGCAATTTCCCCGGCGTTACCGTTGACCAAAAAATCGGTCAAATCCGAGGTACAAAGGATTGTTCTGTAGTTGATTTGCCAGGCATTTATTCCATCCGTCCATATACGAGCGAAGAAATTGTAACACGTGATTTTATTCTTAATGAAAAACCTGATGGTATTATCAATATTATAGATGCAACAAATATCGAAAGAAACTTGTATCTTACCCTTCAGCTTTTAGAGCTTCATATACCTATGGTTCTTGTTCTAAACATGATGGATGAGGTACGAGGAAATTGTGGAGCAATTGATATTAAGGGAATATCCAAGCGGCTTGGTATCCCTGTTCTTCCAATCAGCGCAGCTAAAAATGAAGGTATTACCGAAGTAATAGATAGTATAATTCAAGTTTCAAAAAATAAAATATATCCTGAGAAAATTGATTATTGTGCTAATGGTTCAGTTCATAGATGCATTCATGCAATATCTCATTTTATTGAGGATCATGCACAAGAACTTGGTATAGCTGCTCGTTTTGCAGCAATAAAGCTAATTGAAGGAGATGATTTCTTTGTAGAAAAATTAGCTATAAATAAGAATGAAATTGAAATGATGGAGCATAGCATTGTTGAAATGGAGCATGAAAGTGGGCTTGACAGGAATGCTGCACTTGCCGATATGCGTTATACCTTTATTGAAGATGTATGTGCAAATACAGTTATTAAATGTAAAGAGAGTAAAGAACATACCCGCAGCGTAAAAATTGATAAATTACTGACAAATAAGTATCTTGGACTACCGCTGTTCTTTGGAATTATGTTCTTTGTGTTTTGGCTCACCTTTAACGTTATTGGTAGCTTTCTCAGTGATTTGTTATCTGCTGGAATTGGTGAGCTGACTAATTTGGCTGATAATGGGCTCAAAGCATATGGTATTAACCCTGTTGTACACAGCTTAATAATCGATGGCATCTTTGCAGGTGTTGGAAGTGTTATTAGTTTCCTGCCGCTTATTATTACTCTGTTTTTCTTCCTCTCTATTCTAGAGGATACGGGATACATGGCAAGGGTAGCATTTGTAATGGATAAACTGCTTCGTAGAATTGGTTTATCAGGACGCAGTTTTGTCCCTATGCTTATCGGTTTTGGTTGTTCTGTCCCTGCGATCATGTCAACAAGAACACTTTCATCTGAGCGTGACCGCAAAATGACAATACTGCTTACTCCTTTTATGAGCTGCTCTGCAAAAATTCCGATTTACGCAGTATTTTGTGCTGCTTTCTTTACAAAATATCAAGCTGTGGTTATGATAGGACTTTATATTTTAGGTATAATAATTGCAGTGCTAGTGGCAAAAATTATGAAGAGTACAGTTTTTAAAGGTAATCCAATACCTTTCATAATGGAGTTGCCAAATTATCGCCTTCCCTCAGCAAAAAGTGTTTTACTTCTCATGTGGGATAAGGCAAGAGATTTTCTGCAAAAGGCTTTTACCGTTATCTTTATTGCAACTATTATCATTTGGTTTTTACAAACTTTTGACACTAGATTTAATGTCGTTTCCGACAGCTCCCAAAGTATGTTGGCTATAATAGGAAAAGTTATTGCTCCTATTTTCCGTCCTCTTGGTTTTGGTGATTGGAGGGTTGCAACATCTCTAATTAGCGGATTTATAGCAAAAGAAGCAGTTATAAGCACTATGAGTGTTTTATCAGGAACAAATGTTGCCAACTTAAACTTGTCTCTCGGCAATTTGTTTACACCTTTATCAGCCCTCAGTTTTCTAACATTCACCTTACTATATACACCATGTATTGCTGCTGTGGCTACGATAAAAAGAGAGTTAAATTCAAGAGTTAAGACCGTTTTCATTGTAGTTTGGCAATGCACGATTGCATGGCTTGTAGGCTTTGCAGTGTACCAAATCGGCTGTTTGTTTTTGTGAGGTGAGCAAATGAGTATTAAAGATTATATTTTACTTTCAGTAGTTGTTATATGTAGCATAGTAGCAATTGTCTTTATTATCCGCCAGAAGAAAAATGGCAAATGCATTGGTTGCAGTTCGTGCTGTAGCCATTGTAATAGTAAAAGAAAACTATAAACGAGCAATAAGAGTAATTCGGACTAATTGACAGTAACTTAATTTTGTGATAATTTATTTAAGAAAATTAAAACCAAGAAGGTTTTAGCAAAAATACAATTAGAATCTTAACAACAAAACCAAACCACGAAGGGATGCCGTAAGGAACGGCTCTATTCGTGGTTTTTATTTTTATACGAAAGGGGGAACAAAATGAACAAGGAACTATGGAAAAAATCAGTGGAATTTCACGGACATGAGTGTCCGGGACTTGCTATGGGCTTTAAAGCTTGCGAAGCAGCTATGGATAGGAAAGATTGTTGGCAAGGAGCAGAAGGCTCAGGAAATTGCTGACTACATGGAGATATGCAAAAATGATCTGGATACCAGGACAAAGGATATTACTGATGACAAAAAACCAAGTGCCTATGTTGGCGGCTTGGGAATGAAAGGTACTCATGGGATTGAAAGCACACAAGGAAATTACTCATTGTTTAATGCGGTTCATGCAAAGAATGTAGTAGATGAAACAGGAAAAACAGGTTCACTGTTGATAGACAAAGAAAAGCTTATCCAATGGAATCCTGATAAAATATTTATTGATGTTAGTGGATTACAGATATTTCAGCAGGATTATCAAAAAAGCAAAGATTATTACAATAAGCTGTCAGCGATAAAAAATGGTGAAATCTATTCACAGCTTCCGTATAATTTCTATACAACAAATATTGATACGGCAATAGCAGATGCGTATTACATAGGTAAGGTGCTTTATCCGGAACAGTTCAAAGACATTGACCCTGAAAAAAGGCTGATGAGATATACAAATATCTTCTTGGCAAAGATCTATATGCAGAGATGGCTAAAGCATACGGTGGGTTTAAGAAACTGACTTTACAGTAATAAAAATTGCTAAACCAATGTTAGCAGGAATAATAAACTGTATTAAATATGCTCAAAAGCTGTTTCCAGATGATGAGATTACAGGAGTTGTACGTGGAATGCATCTAGAAGGAGTGCCAGACATAAGGCTTCAATTTAATCAAACACACGAAAATTTCCTGAAAGTTAGCAGGAAATTTTTGTTAGTGTTATAATGAGTTCAGCTATTGATTATAAGGGAGCGAATTATTTTGGAAAAGATAGAAAAGTTTTGCAGTAACTGTAGGTATGGTATAACTGTTTCTATAAACGATGATATCTTATGCAGAAAAAAGGGAATTGTGTCTTCAAATTATTGTTGTTCAAAACATAAGTTCAATTATAAAATTGAAATATTTAAGCCAAAGTGCATTGATTGCATAAATTTCTTTCTCGAAGATGAAACGGAAGAATGCAGTATGGGCATATGCAGATTATTTACTGTAAGGCAATATGATGGGAGACAGAAAAATGCCTGCTCTAGATATATAGCCAAATAAACGTATTTTTTAATAATATATACTTTCCTATTATTTTGTGAACTTAAAATTTTATCATAAAATTTTCATAAATTATTGATTTATGCTCTAAATAATAATAAAATTTATGGGCATAGGCTTATATTGAAAATTACACATACAAAAGGAGATGTTATTATAATGATAGTTTGTTTTAGAATGGAAATTAATCCGATTTCTCAAATGGTGTTGTATTGGCAGTTCCTCAGGTTGGAATATTAAAAAGAATAATTATTGTTGATCTAGGAGAAGGTGCTAAAAAACCTATAGATCCTGAATTGATTGAAGCGGAAAGTGAATGAGGGAGGTCTTAGCATACCGAAAATTACGGATGAGGTAAAATGTCCTTAAAAGGTTAAAGTAAAGGCAATTGATGAAAAAGGCGATGCAATTATGGTTGAGGGTACAGGGCTTTTGGCCTGGGAATTTTGCCACGAGATTGACCATTTAGAGCAATCCCTTTTAATAGACAAAATTATTCCTGGCACTAAGAAAAGTATATAATGATATTTCTGAAATATGTAAGATATATATTTTAGGAGGGGATAGTATAATGAATGAAGCAAGCTCGAAATTTTTAGATAATCTGGCAATAGATAAATTGTTGAATGAAAAATTAAAAAAGGTAAATCATTCTCCTAAACATTCCGTGTTTGTTCCGGCAGAAGGTCTTTTTACAAATTTAATAAAAAGTTTGAATTTTAGTGAAGTAAATTACATTAAAAGTAGTAAAGTTCATAAATGTATTGAAATACCGTCTTTTGAAAGTTCGACATATTATTCTGAGAACAATTCTGTATATCTTTACCATTATCCTGCACAGAATGCAAATTATAATATTTTGTTTGTACATGGATTATTTGATGATAATATGCTAAATTATGGTTATTTGTTTAAACTTCTAAATGAATTGAATTGTAATGTTTATTTTATGACAATGCCTTATCACTTTGATAGAAGGCCAAAATCAAGTAAGTTTAGTGGAGAGTATTTTTTTAGTGCTGATATTTTTAGAACACAGAATGCTTTTAAACAAGCCATACTTGACATTGATGCATCTTTTCAATATATAGGGAATGAAAACGACCTTCCCAATGTGCTGGTAGGATTTAGTATGGGTGGATGCGTAGCTTTGCGGCATTATATTTTGAAAAAACAGGGGATGTCTACATTCCTAATAAACCCTGTTACTGATTTATTTGAAGTTTTATGGGATTCACCTTTGTTTGTTACAATCGGAAGTGATCTGATTAATTCTGGATACGATATGAAAAAATGTGAAAAGTTTTTTGTTGAAATGGATCCGAGTAAGAACTTAGATAACAGCTTTAGGAATGACAAGATTGCAATGGTTTATTCAATTTATGATCAGGTTATTGAAGAAAAAAAGTATAAGAGATTTATTAACATGACAGGCATTAAGAAGACTTTTGCTTACCATTCAGGCCATTTAAATGTTTTTAGAGTGCCAAAGCTGGCTAAAGACATATATGATTTTGTTGAACAAGTGTCTATTTAGGACCTGATATTAAGTAATCAGAATCGGTCATATAATAATCTTGGCTCGACCATTATAAACCCTACACAAAAATTCTATTAATATAATGAATATGTGATAAATTGTTCTAAAAATGCAATTTGAGAAATCAAATCAAATTGCATTTTTACAAAATAGGTTCGAAAATAAAACCTCTTTTAACTTGACCATAAAGATGGTAGAATAAGATATATGCATGATTATTGAAAGGGGAACAATAAATTGTCAAGACCGCCAAAATGGAGAAAAGTTGAGTTTATTCCTAATATACAGTATTTTGTTCCTTTAGATTCGCAGACAGCGAATATTGAAGAGAACATTCTTAGAATTGAGGAAGTTGAAGCTATACGTTTGAAAGATGTTGAAAAATTAGAGCAGGAAGAATGTGCTGAAAGGATGGAGGTTTCAAGACAAACTTTTCAGAGAATTCTTAATACCGGAAGAGAAAAAATTGCTGACAGTATTATAAATGGAAAGGCTATTCGGATAGAGGGAGGAAATTTTACCCGCAACATTTGTCCGGTCAAATGTCTTGATTGCAACAAGGAATGGAAGGAAAGCTATGAAAACTTCGAGAAAATAATAAAAGGTGATTATTCCTGTCCAGATTGTCAATCGAAAAAAATAGTATGTCAGAATACTAATGGGCAAAAATTCTGTAAACGTAATTGCTGGAGAAGAGGTAAAACAATATAAGTATATAATAAATGCATTGATAAAGGTGGATGATCCCCTATACCAATGCATTTATTTTTGAATTATTTGCCAAGTATCCTTGCTATTTCTGCAACGTCCTTGTCTCCCCTGCCTGAGAGATTTATAACAATAATTTTGTCTTTATCGAGTTCTTTTGCAAGCTTCATTCCATAAAATATTGCGTGAGAGCTTTCAATTGCCGGAATAATGGCTTCTACTTTTGAAAGTTTAAGAAATGAGTCTATGGCATCTTGGTCGGTAGCTGTAACATATTGTGCTCTTCCGCTGTCTTTATAAAATGAGTGTTCGGGACCTACTCCAGGGTAATCAAGGCCAGCTGCTATTGAATAAACAGGAAGAGGTTCACCCTTATCATCTTGCAGCAGATAACATTTAAAACCATGGATAACTCCTGGGCTTCCAAGCGATATGGTAGCAGCATGATCAGGAGTGTCAAGTCCTTTACCTGCAGGTTCAACTCCTACCATTTTAACTTCCTTGTCATCATAGAAAGGTGCAAACAGCCCAATGGAATTACTGCCTCCGCCGACACATGCAACAAGGTAATCGGGAAGCCTGCCTTCAAGTTCCATTATTTGTTCCTTAACCTCCCTTCCGATTATTGATTGGAAATGTTTCACTATTTCTGGATATGGATCAGGACCTACTGTCGAACCTAACATATAATATGTATTTTCATAATTCTGAATTAAGTCATTCAGTGCCTCATCAACAGCATCCTTAAGCGTTCTTGTTCCTGTTTTTACAGGAACAACTTTTGCACCTAAAAGCTCCATCCTGAAAACATTTAATGCTTGTCTGCGTGTGTCTTCTTCACCCATATAAACAATGCATTCCATTTCAAATAAAGCACATGCGGTTGCAGTGGCAACGCCATGCTGTCCGGCTCCTGTTTCAGCAATAATTCGTTTTTTCCCAAGACGTTTTGCAAGAAGAACCTGTCCGATTGTATTATTTATTTTGTGTGCACCCATGTGGTTTAGGTCTTCACGTTTTAAGTATATTTTTGCTCCGCCGATTTGTTTTGTTAGTCTTTCGGCATAATATAAAGGGCTTGGCCGACCTACGAAGTATTTGAAGTAATAATCAAGTTCTTTTTGAAAATCTGGATCATCCTTGAATCTGTAAAAGGCTTGCTTTACTTCGTCTAATACTTTTATGAGGCTTTCTGGCACAAAACGTCCTCCGTATTCTCCATAAAAACCTGAGTTATCTGGCAAATTCATTATTTGTATTCCCCTTTCGCTATTAAATTATTTTAGGGCTATGCCCAGTAAAAAATAATTACCAAACTATTATACTCCAAAAGCAATTATTTTGGAAGGTTAGAAATTCTGTAATAATACTATTGAAATCTGTATTTTGTCATGTTTAAAAATGCTTTATAATGTTTGTGTGGCTTTAGTAAAAGAACTAGTATGGTAAATACTTCTTTTTGAGTTGACAATATAATTGACATATGCCTATTAAAATGATAACATAAACAATATTGGGCAATAGCTCATAATATTGTTATAAACACTTGGAATGAAGTATTAAAATTATTTGAAAGAGGATCAAAATGGAAATACAACTTGACTGCTTACCTTGTTTTATGAGGCAGGTGCTTGATGCCTCCAGAATGGCAACCGATCAGCTTGAAATTCAGAAAGCAATAATTATCGATACGGCAAAGCTGATACAAAATTATGAAGAATATAAGTACTCTCCATCTGTTGGTAGGGAAATGCATTGTATTGTAAAAAGGCATACAGGAGTTTCGGATCCATACAAAGATGTAAAAGCCAGGAATATCAAAACAGCCTTGAGCATTTACCCGTCTCTTAAGCATTTTTTATTTAAAAAGAAGGATAGACTGTATTGGGCCTTAAAGATAGCTGCCACTGGAAATATTATAGATTCAGCTATTTATAATGATATTGATGTGGAAAGCCAGGTTGAAAAAGAACTTGATAGCGAGTTTGCAGTTTGTGATTTAGAGAGGTTTGAAAAGTTGTTGAAAGACTGCAAGACATTGCTAATTATAGGAGACAATGCAGGGGAAACGGTATTTGACCGGGTTCTTATTGAAGATTTCCTTTGTCTGAACATTATATATGCTGTCAGAAGTGAGCCTATTATAAACGATGCTACTGCTGAAGATGTGTGTGCTTCAGATTTCAACCGTAGTATTAAAGTACTTTCTTCAGGATGTAATGCACCGGGAACGATTATTGAAGAATGCAGCAGTGAGTTCCTTGAGATATATAACAATGCAGATATAGTTATAAGCAAAGGTCAGGGTAATTATGAAGCCATGTCTGAGCAGAAAAGGGAAATATTCTTTTTACTGAAAGCAAAATGCCCAATTGTGGCAGACAGACTTGGCGTGCACGTTGGAGATTATGTACTAAAGTCTAATAAGTATGGAGAATAAGTTATGGAAGTTATTTGGAATGCAATAAAAAATAGAACAAAAGATATAAAGACGGTATTGGATGTGGCAACAGGAGAAGGGTATTTTGTCAACCTGATATGTAAAAATATATCAGACTATACAAGCATAATAGGGATTGACCCCAATGAGAATGCAATAGCAAAAGCAAGTAAATTATACACTAATTCAAGGATAAAGTTTCATAAGTCAAAGGCTGAAAATATTCCTTATGGCAATGACATGTTTGATATGGTATCCATTTCAAGGGCATTACACCACCTTGGTGATAGAAAAGCATCAATGTCAGAAATGTACAGGGTTTTAAGACCCGGAGGAGTTCTGATAATAAATGAAATGATAAGAGATGAACAAAATGAAGCTCAAATTACAAGATATATGTATCATCATTTAAGAGCTGAAATCGATAGATTAGCTGGTATGAGCCATAATGAAACTTTAACGAGGTATGAAATAAAACAGCTTGTCGGAAATTTTAGATTTAATAAGATTAGCTTTCTAGAATATAACCAGCCTGATATAGATGTGTTTAACAGAAGTGAAATTGAAAGAATTGAAGAAGGATGCGATAAAATTTCAGAGAGATTCGAAGATGAATGTATCAAAGAAAAGTCTCTTGAGATCAAAGGAAGGTTATGGCGGTATGGCATACAGAATCCTACTCAGTATATTGTCATTGCTGAGAAATAGATATGCTATAGAGAAGAATATGAGATGAGAAAAATTAGTTAATGTTCTAACGTCAAGGAGAATTCTGAGACAGAGGAGAATTAATTTTGATGAGAGCTTTATGTGCTTTTTATCAGGAATTCTTCTGTGTTTTCTTGATAAAAAGCACTTTTTGTTTATGAGGATTTAAATAAATTAGTGTAGATAAGTTCATGGTATAAGCTTCGCCTCAAGTTCAAAATTCCATGCTTAGGGATAATGAAAAAATAACATCCTATTCTCATAATATGAAAATACATTAAATCAAATTTTTTCATTATCCAAAGTTGGAACTTATATTTTAGTCATACCTTATATTTGCATCGGATATCTGATGGAAGAAGCATAAGGTCTAAAAAGAAACAAGAATTCAGTGAAGCAGTAAGCAGGCGGGATGTAAAAAATATTTGAAAGTAAAGCTGTTTAGAAACTGAAAACAAACAGATATTATGAAAATGTACATGGATAGATAGGGTGCTTTTTGATGTTAGAGAAGGAGTGTTTATAATGTTAATAAAACAGTTGCAACTAAAGATAGTAGACGGAAAAGGAAGTTTATACAGTTTAATAATTTGGGATGAAAAAAATCGAGTAGATTTGTTTTTTGATATAGAAACTAAAGTGCTAAATATCATGGGTAATAATGATTTACAACAATTTCTTTTATCCAATGAATATCAATTGAGAAAACTATTGCATAATAAGCGTGCGGATAGTTATTATGTAGGGTTTCAGCTTAAATTTTCTATGCTTGATGGAAAAGATATAGCTGCCTTTAATAATAGAGACAACATTGTTGTTAAAGACCATGGCAGCATTAGCGTTATAATTAAGGAAGAGAAAAAGGAGCTTATCGAGGTCTATACAGATGCAAGCTATGATGAAAAACTTCAAAAAGGTGCCTACAGCATATTAAAAAAGGACTTAGATGGGAATTATGAAGAGCACCAACTTAGCAGTGAATATAAGGATTCTGCTTCTATAGAACTTCAAGCTGTTATTAAAGCTTTAGAGTTGTATTGTGGTGATTTGAGAATTGTGACCGATTCACAGTATGTTCGCAAAGGAATTAGTGAATGGATGGTGCACTGGAAATTAAACGATTGGTGTACTGCAAATGGGACTAAGGCAAAGAATATTGATATGTGGTTGAGACTTGAACAGCTTTGTGAGGATAGGTATGTTGAGTTTGGTTATGTAAAGGCTCATAATGATCATTTTGAAAACGAGTATTGTGATTTGTTGGCTCGTAAAAAACGAGAATCTATGAATTGTGAACAATTAAAAAACTTTGTTTTCTAGCCCTACGAAAAAAGAATTAATCTACATAGTTGATTTAGTATAGCGGAGTCTTTATATTAATTCTCTGAATCAAAGATAAGAGAATAGTTTCCGTTATGATTTTCAAAAATTTCCTCAATTTGCTCGTTAATTAACTTGTCAACTTGTCCATCATAATAAATACGTGCACTTACTTCACAATTTGAGCTCAACGTTCTTGGAAAGGGCATTAGTTCAAAACCTTTACAGAAATGCCTTATGCACTTAAAAAACTATTCTTTTAAATTATTTATAAGGAGGTTATTAAATAAATGAATGAAACTCCAAGAGGCAATAGATTGCATATAGCACTTTTCGGCAGGAGAAATGTAGGAAAATCAAGTTTAATTAATGCTTTGACTCATCAAAAGGTTGCCGTAGTTTCAGAGATAGCAGGAACAACTACAGATCCTGTATATAAAAGCATGGAAGTTTTGCCTCTAGGTCCTGTTGTATTTATTGATACACCTGGTATTGATGATGAGGGGATGTTAGGAAATCTTAGAGTGGAAAAAACTAAAGAGGTTTTAAGAAAAACAGATATCGGTATTATAGTAACAACAGGAATGAAACAGTGGGGCGATTTAGAGGAGGAGCTTTCAAAAAAATTTATTGAAAGAAAAATACCTTTTATTGTTGCTGTTAACAAATGTGACAACTTAAATGACTTTGAACTGATTAGTACATTAAAAGAAAGAGTAAAGGTACCTGTAATAAAAATCTCAGCTTATACAGGTAATGGAGTTGAAGCTTTATTTAAGGAACTTACAGGGCTTAATAGAGAGGATGACAATAAGTTACATCTTATTGATGGACTTGTAAAAGAGCAGGATTTAGTTGTGTTGGTTACACCTATTGATAAAGAAGCACCTAAGGGAAGATTTATACTTCCGCAGCAGCAGGTTTTGAGAGATATTTTGGATAATGGTGCTATGGCATTGGTAACTCAGGAATTTGAATTGGAACATGCGTTAAAGAAGCTAGGAAGATTACCGGATTTAGTTATTACCGATTCTCAGGTTTTTGACAAGTTAAGTGCAATAGTGCCTGAAAGTGTTCCACTTACGTCTTTTTCAATTGTATATGCAAATGAGAAGGGTAACCTTAGTTTGTTTATAAAAGCCTTGAAAGTAATTGAGAGTCTTAGGGATGAGGATGATATTCTTATGGTGGAAGGCTGTACACATCACAGAAAAGATGATGATATTGGTACTGTAAAAATACCGAATCTTCTAATGAAAAAAACCGGTAAAAAGATGAATTTCCATCATATTTCGGGAGGTTTTTTTAAAGAAGATGTTTCAAAATATAAAATGATTGTCCATTGTGGTGCGTGTATGCTCAACAGTAGAGAAATGGAGTATAGACAAATTTTTTCGATAAAATCTGGTGTACCAATGATAAATTATGGAATGATTCTCGCATATCTGCATGGAATTTTAGATAGGGCAGTTAAACCGTTTGAAAGGGTCTTATTAGAAACAAAATATTAAATTATAATTTTAGTCTGGGAGGTTTTTAAAATGAGTTTTTTAGATAAGTATGCTGAGGAATTTAAGAAATATGATTCAGTGGAAAATGATTTTATTGATGATGATAAAATTTGGGGACAGCTTGAAAAGTGGTCAAAACCATCTAAAAGTGATGTTAGAAGAGTGTTGGATAAAGCTGCAAATAAGATAAGGCTAGAACCTGAAGAAATGGCTGTTCTTATACAGAATCAAGATAGTGAGACTATAAATGAGATGTATGCACTTGCCAATAAATTAAAAAGAGAAATTTACGGAGATAGAATTGTTTTCTTTGCACCTTTGTACATAAGTAATAAGTGTGTTAATAAGTGTAAATATTGTGGATTTAGAAGTGAAAATAACGAAATAGAGAGAAGAACACTTACTATGGATGAAATATCCGAAGAGGTAAGTATTATGATTGGAGAAGGTCAAAAAAGGACTGTTCTCGTATATGGTGAATCACCGGAAACTAACATAGATTTTATGTGTGATAGCATTAAGCAGGTCTATAAAACTAAAAATGGAAACGGAGAGATAAGAAGAGCAAACATTAATTGTGCACCTTTGTCAAGAGAAGAACTTGTAAAACTAAAAGAGGTTGGAATAGGCACTTACCAAGTGTTTCAAGAGACTTATCATCACAAGACATATAGGGAAATGCATCCGGAGGGAACCATCAAAGGTAATTACAGATGGAGGTTATATGCACAAGACAGAGCTTTAGATGTAGGGCTTGATGATGTTGCTATTGGTGCTTTGTTTGGTCTTTATGACTGGAGATTTGAATTGATGGGGCTTTTATATCATACTATCCACATGGAAGAAAAATATAACGGAGTTGGTCCGCATACCATTTCTTTCCCAAGAATTGAGCCTGCAATTGGAACTCCTTATGTATCTAACTTGAAATATGCAGTAAGTGACGAGGAATTTAAGAAACTTGTTGCAATATTGAGGTTATCAGTGCCTTATACGGGAATGATACTTACCGCCCGTGAAAAACCGGAAGTAAGAAGAGAAGTTATTCCTCTAGGGGTGTCTCAGATTGATGCGGGAAGCCGTATTGGAGTTGGTGGCTACAGAAAATCTGAAGCAAATATGTTGCCTGATAAGGAACAATTCCAATTAGGAGATACTCGTTCGTTAGATGATGTGATTAAGGAAACTTGTGGTATGGACAGTTTACCGTCTTTTTGTACTGCATGTTATAGGGCAGGAAGGACAGGAGAACATTTTATGGAGGTTGCAAAAAACAGTTTTGTACATAATTTTTGTATGCCTAATGCAATTCTCACAATGAAGGAATATCTGCTTGATTTTGCCTCTGAGGATACAAGAGAAGCAGGAGAAAAAGCTATAAGTAAATATCTGGGTATGATGAAAGAGGATAGAGTAAAACAGTATGTTGTTGAAGCTATTGGACGTTTGGAGAAGGGTGAAAGGGATATAAGGCTTTAAAAAATATTATAAATTTTTTGACAAATCAAGCCACAAAGGTTGCTGTATGAAACAGCTCTTTTTGTGGTTTTTATCTCAGATTTGGTTGTAAATGATATTAAAAGTGCACTAGAGTTACTTGCTTATCCTAATAGATTAAAAGCTACATTAAGATTTTAGAAAAAAATTATTGTATAGATTATTGACATATGCCCATAATAATACTATAATGATAATGAGCATATGCCCAATAATAAAATCAATAAGGAGTGATTTATAATGCCAAGAGGAGACGGAACGGGCCCAATGGGTATGGGGTCAATGACAGGAAGAGGTGCAGGTTATTGTTCAGGTAAAGTGACACCTGGCTTTGCTAATTGTTTAGGTGGATTTGGACGCGGTTTAGGTGCTGGTAGGGGATATAGAAGAATGTTTTATGCAACTGGAGTTCCAGGTGTTTTAAGAAATCCTGTAAATAACGGGCAGATATATGACGAAAAAGCAGTATTGGAAAATCAGGAAGAAAATCTTGAAGCACAGCTTAAACTTGTAAAAGAAAGATTAAAAAATTTTAAAGAACAAAAGTAATTTGTTGCTTTAAAATTTAGGTTGCAGGTTCTCCAGATATAGAGAACCTGTTTTCTATGTTCCTGTGGGTACAAAGCAGCAGTGTTAGTGAGTTTTTTTGTGGTTAAGTGATAATAAAATATCAGAAAGAACTATATTATAGGCCTTTTTGAACATACTTATTGACATGTGTTTAAAAAAGTAATATGATTTTGATTATGGTTAATGGGCATAAGCCCTAATTTTGATTACACCTATTAAAATCAGATTTATATGCTGTAGGCTAATAATAAAATTGAAATCATTGAAATTGCTTAAATGCAAGCTGTTTTGAGGTTTTGTTCAAAAAGAGAGGATTTAATATATATTTATAAGGAGGCTTGAGATGAAGATAGCTGTTTTAAGTGGAAAAGGAGGAACGGGTAAAACTACTGTTTCTGGAAGTTTGGCGGTATCAGTGCCGAATAGTCAGTATATAGATTGTGATGTTGAAGAACCTAATGGGGCTATTTTTTTAAAACCCGTTTTTGAAGTTAGTTACCCAGTAAATGTACTTGTACCTGAGGTTGATATATCAAAATGTAATGAATGTGGTAATTGTGCGAGAGCCTGTCAGTTTAATGCAATTGCTGTAGTGAAAGGTAAAGTTTTGATATTCCCTCAAATTTGTCATCACTGTGGAGCGTGTGTTTTGACATGTCCTAATGATGCAATTAATGAAGTAGAAAGAACTATTGGAGTTATTGAAGGAAATGAAAAAGAGTCTTTTCTTCAAGGAAAGCTTAACGTAAGTGAGCCTATAAGTATTCCTATTTTGAGGGATTTGAAAAAGCGAATTCAAAAGGATAAGAATGTAATAATAGATTGTCCTCCTGGGGCATCGTGTACAGTTGTGCAGTCAATAGAGGATTGTGATTACTGTGTTCTTGTTACAGAGCCTACGCCTTTTGGACTTCATGACTTGAACATAGCAGTGCAGCTGGTTCGCAAAATGAAAATACCTTTTGGTATAGTCCTAAATAAAGCGTCTGATGATAGTAAGATTATACATGAATTTTGTGAGAAAGAGGGTATTGATTTGTTATTGGAAATACCTTTTTCACAAGATATAGCAGAAAAGTATTCAAGAGGGATTTTACCTGCTTCTGACAGTGAACTTTGGACAGATAAATTTAAAACACTCTATGAAAAGATAGAAAGGGGTGCTAAGAAATGAAACATATAGTTTTTATAAGTGGAAAAGGCGGAACAGGGAAAAGCACCCTTGTATCATCCTTAAGTATTATTGTACAAAATAAAATGATTGCCGATTGTGATGTTGATGCACCGAATATGCATATTTTATTAAAGGGAGAAGTTCAAGAAAAGATGGACTATTTTGGGGCTAAAGAAGCAGTGATTGACCCTGATTTGTGTATAAAATGTGGTATATGCAAAGATACCTGCAGATTTGATTCAATAAATGATGAATTTAAAATGATACCTATGAAATGCGAAGGATGTGGAGCCTGTGTTCTGGCCTGTCCTCAAAAAGCAATACATCTGGAAGAAGTTAAAACAGGTGAATTATATATATCAAAAACCTCAAGAGGAACTTTTTCACACGCCTTATTGGATATAGGGGCTGAAGGTTCAGGCAAACTCGTTACTGAGGTAAGAAAGAATATACGTAATGTTCAAAAGGACGAAGATTGGGTTTTGATTGATGGTTCTCCAGGAATAGGTTGTGTAGTTATTGCATCTATAACAGGAGCAGATGCAGTAGTTGCGGTAAGTGAGCCTACAAAATCGGGCCAAAGTGATTTGGAAAGAGTTTTAGGTGTTGCAAAGCATTTTGGAATACCAGCTTTTGTTTGTATAAATAAATATGATTTAAACAGTGAAGTGACTTCTGAAATTGAAGCTTATTGCGAAAAAGAGGGCGTACCTGTTATTGGCAAAATACCTTTTGATCCTTCGATAGTGAAAGCTCTAAGAAATTTTAAAACACCTATTGAGGATGGCAATGAAAATGTAAGTAATGAGATTGAAAATATATGGAAAAGGATTACTGATGAAATTAAAAAAATTGAGAATGCAAATTAGTATAAATTTTTAAGTTGATTTTGTTGATTTTGAAAATATCTGTCAATTTGTAGTAAACTTAATATAATTATTCATACAAAAGGAGACAAAGAAAATGGAAAGTTCCGGACAAGGGAAAAAAAATCCCGAAGATTTAATATGTGAAACTCACGAACTTAATAATATAAAGAAAACAGTTGCAGTTTTAAGCGGTAAAGGTGGTGTTGGGAAATCCTTGGTAACTTCTTTACTTGCAGTTGTTATGAGAAGAAAAGGATATAATATGGGTGTTTTAGATGCGGATATTACCGGCCCTTCAATTCCTAAAGTATTTGGAGGGGATAATTACAAAGCAGAAAATAGTGAGTTTGGTTTATATCCTGCTAGAACGCATAATGATATCAAAATTATGTCTATCAATCTTCTTTTAGAAAAAAATGATGCACCTGTTATATGGAGAGGACCTTTAATTTCCGGTACAGTTAAGCAATTTTGGACGGATGTTATTTGGGGAAATTTAGATCTTTTGCTTTTTGATATGCCTCCAGGAACTGGGGATGTTCCGTTGACGGTATTTCAATCTGTTTCTTTAGATGGAATTATTATTGTGACTTCACCTCAGGATTTGGTTTCTCTTATAGTCAAAAAAGCATATAATATGGCTAAAGGTATGAATATACCAATTATTGGTATTATTGAAAACTTGAGTTATGCCGTTTGTCCGGGTTGTGGGAAGAAAATAAATATGTTTGGAGAGAGCAAGGCTGAAAAAGTTGCTCAAGAGATGGGAATTCCGTTTTTGGGAAGGTTGCCGGTAGATCCTGAACTCGCAGAACTATGTGACAAAGGAGAAATTGAAAAGTTTAATAAGAATTATGTTGATGGATGTATAGAAATGATTGAAAGTAAGTTGAATTTGAGTAAAGAATAATAAGGTTATATCAAAAAGTTTGGTGATTCTTCAAAAATAACTGGTGCGTTGTAACAAAATGACCAGTTATTTTTGAAATTACCTAAATTAAAATTTTTGGGGGTAATGTTTAATGGATAAGAAACAGGCAAGTTTAAGGTCATGTCTTCAACCGGCAACTAAAGTTCTTGTATCTTGTAGGGGACTTGATGGAGAAAATAATGTGTTGGCAGTTGCTTATTGCTGTAATTGCAGTTATGATCCGCCTATGGTTATGGTGGGTATTGTTCCGTCAAGGTATTCTTATAAAATGATTAAAGAGTCAGGGTGTTTTGTTGTAAATTTAGTGGATAAAGAATACAAGGAAACGTTTGACTATTTGGGAAGTGTTAGCAAACGTGATGAAGACAAGCTTTCAAAGATGAAAGTTAATTTAAGTGATGGAGTAAAGGTTAATGCTCCAATTATAAAAGATTGTCCTGTCAATATTGAGTGTACGATTGTAGATTCTATAGTAACAGGTTCACATGAAATGTTTGTTGGAAAAGTTGAGTATGTTCATGCGAATTCAGAGTTAGTTGATAGCGAAGGGAAGATAAATTTTTCGGAGATAAGTTTTCTGTAAGGTTATTAAAAAAGACTTTGTAATTGCAAAGTCTTTTTAAAAGCACATAATAAAAAGCTAGGAGTAATGTGATGATAAAAATATGTTTATTATCTGAAAATTATTCAAGAAAAAGATATATGAAAGGTGAACATGGTCTGTCCTTATGGATACAAAAGGATGATAAAAACATTTTGTTTGATACAGGTCAATCGGATTTGTTTTCACAAAATGCCCAGCAGTTGGGCATAGATTTATCAGAGGCTGATATGCTTGTATTAAGTCATGGACACTATGATCATACTGGTGGAGTCCCGGAATTTTGCAGTGTTAATCAGAAAGCACCAATATATATAAATCAGAATGCTTTTCATAAGAGGTATAATGGCAAAAACGATTTAGGCAACAATATTGGTATACCTTGGGTTGAACAGAAAGACGGCAAGGGTGTTCCTTCTGAAAGACTTATAAGGAATAAAGATAAGGTAGATTTAAGTGAAGGAATATTTTTGTCAGGGCAAATACCAAGAAATGTATCTTTTGAAGAGGCACCAAAGAATTTTTATATGGATGATGGTAAGGGAAACCTTTTAATTGATATTATAATGGATGAGCAAATGTTGGTTATTAAAGGAAGTAAGGGGATGCATATTTTTTCAGGTTGCAGCCATGCTGGAATTGTAAACTGTGTAGAACATGTTAAAAGCTTATTTCCTAAGGACAAAATCATAAGTTTGACAGCCGGTATGCACCTTGAAACGGTATCAGAAACAAGATTGCAAAAAACTATGCAATATTTACTTGAGCTTGATATAGAGGCTATAATTCCATTGCATTGCACAGGTATGATGACCATTTGCAAGATGATGCAGTTTTTTAAAGGATGTTGCAAAAGAATGACGGTTGGGGATCAAATGATACTGGAAGAATAATGATTTAATTAGAATAAGAATTTAAATTCTAATTTAAATTAGAATTAGGTATGTGCTTTATTATTATGAAGCATTTAGATAGGAGAATTGGTGTGGTACATGTATTTTGTATGAATGGTATTAATATTGCCGTAGATGTGAACAGTGGAAGTATTAATGTTCTTGATGATATTTCGTATGAGCTTTTACGTAGTTTTGATGAGCCTTTTACATATCAACAAGCTGAGGAAAAGTTTAAAGGAAGCTTTGATAGTGAAAGTATAAGAGAAGCTTGCAAGGATATAAATGAATTAGTTGAAAAGGGTTTGCTTTTTACTCCTGAGTTTGATAAAGAAACTATTATTAATAGAGTTAATGATTATAATGGAATCAAAGCACTTTGTCTCCATGTTGCACATGATTGTAATCTTATGTGTGAATATTGTTTTGCCTCAAAGGGAAGCTATAAAGTGGCTAAAAGTCTTATGCCTGCTGAGGTTGCTTTCAAAGCTGTAGATTTTGTTGTAAATAATTCTGGTACTAGAAAAAATGTTGAAATAGATTTTTTTGGAGGGGAACCTCTTCTAAATTTTGATGTTATAAAACAAACAGTTGAGTATTCTAAAAAAGTTCAAGAACGTTCAGGTAAGAATATTTATTTTACTATTACAACAAATGGGACTCTTCTTGACGATGAAAAAATTAAGTATATAAACGAGAACATGAACAATGTGGTTATTAGTATTGATGGAAGAAAAGAAGTTCATGATGCTATAAGGTATGATGCAGGACATAAAGGTACGTATGATAAGATACTTAAAAATGCACTTAAGCTTGTAGAGGGTAGGAAGGGAAAAAGTTATTTTATTCGTGGAACCTTTACTTCAAGAAATTTAGATTTTTCAAAAGATGTATTCCACCTGGCAGATTTAGGTTTTGATGAAATATCTGTGGAACCTGTTGTAGGTGCAAGTGAAGATTTTCATATAAGAAGTGAACATATTGATCAAATAATAAAAGAATACGAAAATTTGGCACTTTTATACGTTGATAGAATAAAAAATGGTAAACCCTTTAGGTTTTATCATTTTAATATTAATTTATATAATGGCCCTTGCTTATACAAACGCATAACATCTTGTGGTGCAGGGACAGAATACTTTGCAGTTACGCCGGAAGGTGATTTTTATCCATGCCATCAGTTCGTTGGGGGAAAGGGATTTAAGATTGGCGATCTAGATAATGGCTTTAACAACGATGCTTTACGTAAGGAGTTTGAAAAAGTAAATGTGTTTACAAAGCCTGAATGTGATAAGTGTTGGGCAAAATTTTATTGTTCTGGTGGTTGTCCTGCGAATGCTTATTATTCAAATGGCGATATTACAAGGCCGGAAGAAAAGGCTTGTGAAATGCAGAGAAAGCGTATTGAATGTGCTATTATGATTGAAGTGGTTAAGGCACTTGAGAAGGAAAAGAATTAGGTGGGACTAAATTTGGATAAAGGGTTGATAAAAGCAATATGCAGGAATTGGATGTACTTATAGAAGTGCTGAAAAGTAAGCATGATATTGATAAAGAAAGTATAGTAAAACTTTTGACCTGCAAAGAATCAAAATCAATTTATGCTGCTGCTGATGAAGTGAGAAGCTGTGTTGTGGGCAAGGAGGTTCATTTAAGAGGTCTGATTGAGTTTAGTAGTTATTGCTGTAGAACTTGCTTTTATTGTGGACTTAGAAGTGCAAATTCTACACTAAAAAGATATAGGCTGGAGCCTAAGGAGATTTTGGAATGTGCAAGCAGAGCTGTTGCATATGGGTTAAAAACTATTGTATTGCAAAGTGGAGAGGACAAAAGTTATTCAATAAATGTGTTGTGTAAAATTGTTCAAGCAATTAAAGGTATGGATGTAGCAGTAACCTTAAGCATTGGGGAACTTAAAAGGAGTGAATACGCAGAACTGAAAAAAGCAGGAGCAGATAGATATCTTCTTCGTATTGAAACAAGCAACGAGAATTTATATAATGGCTTGCACCCGGGAATGAGTTATAAAAACAGAGTGCGGTGTCTTTATGATTTGAAGGAATTGGGATACGAAACCGGAACTGGTTGTCTTATAGGAATACCTGGACAGACAATAGATATGCTTGCCGAGGATCTTTTGTTTTTTAAAAAGTTAGATGCGGATATGATAGGTATGGGTCCTTTTATACCTTGTGATGGAACCCCTCTTGAAAAGAGTGAAGGTGGCAAGGTTGATCTGGTATACAGAATGATGTCACTGACAAGGCTTTTTTTGCCAGAGGTAAATATGCCTGTTACCACAGCACTTGGAGTGAAGGATTATAATGGCTACAAAAATGGTCTGATGTGTGGAGCAAACGTAATTATGCCTAATATGGGTATGAGTGAATATAAAAAGATGTATGCTATTTACCCTGGTAAAGGTGAAAGCATAAACAATATGGAAAATCAAATTGAAAATATAAAAAAGGTTGTTTTTGAGCTTGGTAGAAGTATTGGTGTGGATTATGGAAGCAGAAGAAAAACAACGAAATAAAGCTGTTTTTTTAAAAACTTTAAAAGTGGCAATTTACCAGTATTTTTTCAAATTATTATATAAAAATCGAATAAATTATTGACATATGCCCAAAATAATTGTACAATTATTTTGGGCATAAGCCTTTTAAGTCCCTTTGCGAATATTTAAGAGGCTGACATTATTGGGAGTGATTATTGGGTTAAATGTATTGTTTTGTAAATAAATAAAGGAGATGATAGTAATGAAAGTATGCATATCTTCAATTGGTAACACGCTAGATAGCAAAATGGATCCTAGATTTGGAAGAGCGTCGTATTTTGTTATTGCAGATACCGAAACGATGGATTATGAAATTATTGAAAATGCAGCTTCAATTTCAGGTGGAGGTGCAGGTATAACTTCAGGACAATTAATGGTAGATAAGGGCGTAAAGGCAATTGTGACAGGTAATGTTGGACCAAATGCTATGAGTGTATTAAAAGCTGCACGTATAGAAATATACAGGGGGCAAGATACAACGATTAAGGAAAATTTGGAAAACATAAAGAAAGAGGTACTTGTTAAGATAGATAACACTGTACCAGAACATTATGGTATGCAAGGAGGTACAAAATGAGAGCTAAAAAGTATTTAAGATTGATGTTGCTTGTAGTGTTTTCTTTTATTCCAAAATAAAGAATTTAAAGGTTTATAAAACCGCAATGGAACATTTGTATTTTGGAAGTACCTAAATTGATATTGATGTTAATTGGAGGAGATGCAAAAGATGCGTATTGCTATATCAACGGATGAAAGTTATGTTTCAGAACATTTTGGTAGATGTCCTGTATTTACAATTGTAGATATTGAAGACGGCAAGCTTGTAAATAGAAAATCTATTAATAATCCAGGACACGCACCGGGAGCTATACCGCAGTTTTTAAATAGTGAAGGTGTAAAAATGATTGTATGTGGTGGTATGGGTGCAAGAGCGATGGGTTTTTTTGAAGAGTTTGGTATTGATACTATGACAGGTATTAGTGGAAAAATTGATGATATTATTTTAAAATTGCAAAACGGTACCTTAGAAGGTGGGAAAAGTCTTTGTACACCGGGTGCAGGAAGAGGATATGGTATTGATAAGACAGTGTGCGATCATCCGCATGAAGACTAAATAGGGTTTGTTAAGGTTATAAAGGCCTAGTATATATTGACGCTGTAAACTGCAGTTAGCTAGTTGTTTTGCTAAATCACGGTATACTATTTTTCTCAAAAAGTGTCTTATAGCGTAAGCGTTATAAGACACTTTTTGAGAAGATATAGTTCATCTGTTTATCGCAGCGGAGCTTGCTGCTATGATTGCAGCTTCCGCTGCGATATGTGATATTTAAAAGACAATTGGTTAATTGCTGTTTTTTCGGCGTAAAAATTTTTTATAAGGTGATTCTTAAAAAACTTTGCAATTGCAATTTCTATAAATATGATTTTATGGGAACTTAACCGTAAATACTGAACAAGTTATTTTTAGAAATGAGCTAAAGGTAAGTGCAAAGTTTTCTGGAATCATTTAAATAGGAGAGATTTTTATGGCGTTGAGACAGATTAGAAATTATATTGATGATGATGTTTTGAGGAAAAAATCAAAAGTTGTAGAAAAAATAGATGAGAAAATATTGAATTTATTGGATGATATGGCTGAAACAATGTATCAATCAAATGGAGTAGGCTTAGCTGCACCACAGGTAGGAATACTAAAGAGAGTTGTTGTTATAGATGTAGGAGAGGGTCTCATTAAGTTAATAAATCCTCAAATTATTTCTATGGAAGGTGAGCAGCAAGACATAGAAGGTTGTCTCAGTGTTCCGGATATTATAGGTGAAGTTAAGCGTGCTAATAAGGTTAAGGTCAAGGCAATTGATGAAAAGGGTAATAGTATTGAGCTTGATGGAACGGGTCTTTTAGCACGTGCTTTTTGTCATGAAATTGACCATCTTGATGGTATTCTTTTCATAGACAAAATTGTTAATGGTACTAAGAAGTATATTAATAATCATGAAGACAAGAAATAAGGTAACATTAAAAAAACTTTGCAATTGCGATTTCAAAAAAATGATTTGGTTAGCTTTGTGACGTGAATTGTATAGCTTTTTTAAAAGAGCTTTATCTTCGGGAAGATATATTCAAAGAAGCGGAGATAAAAATCAATATACTGAAAGAGAAAAAGGAAAATGTTGATTTTATCACTTATGTTTGTGATGGAGAATCCACATTAGACAAAAATCTTGGTGTTGAGATAGAAATACTAAAATCCTTTGGAATAAAAATTGCTGTTATAACTAATGCGTCTTTGCTTTGGAGGGATGATGTAAAGCAAGATTTATTAAAAGCAGATTTGATATCGGTAAAGTTAGATTCTGTAACAGATAGTGTCTGGAAAAAGATTGACCGACCAAATGGCAAATTGGAACTAAATAAAGTTTTAGAGGGAATAAAGGATTTTGCAAAGGTTTATAAAAATGAATTACTAACAGAAACTATGCTTGTAAAAGATTTGAATGACAATAAGGAAAATATATCTGCAATTGCGGATTTTATTAAAGATATAAATCCACTTAAGGCTTATGTGTTCAGGATGAGTTGCAGGTTTTGTATACGTCCGGTACTGTGTTCCATGCATATCTGGGGGAGAAATTGTCTGACTGGAAAGCGGCAACTATGCTTATTCGCAGGATTGCGGAAATTTCTAGGATCCCTTAACTTGATCCTGATGAGGACAAGTTCTATGCCGAAGGTGCCGAAGAAGTAGAGGAAGAAATTGAGAAAATAAGAAAATAACTAAAACAGTGAATTTAAGAAATAAGGTACTTTACATTTTGATTTCGTAGAGTGCCTTGTTTGTTTTTATGGAAATAGGAAGTTTTTTGGTTATCTTATAGTTCGTAGTGTTTATTAAATTTTTTAATAGTTTTATTATAAAATGCTAATTAATAATTGACTTATGCCCAAAATAAGAATAGAATTTATTGTGGGCATAAGCTTATAATGAAAGTGCTTTAATAAGAGGATATAACTTTACTAATCTTGACATTATTTATGCAGGTGTAAAAAGTTAAGGAATTTTGAAGTTGAATTTTATGTGAAGGGAATGATTAGAATTGCTTGACCAAATTTATAATATGCTGAAGCAATATGATTTAAGGATGACTCCTCAACGCAAAGCAATTCTTGAAATTCTATACAATTGTAGAGGACATCATCTTGAAATTGAAAATATTTATCAGCTTCTTTCTGTTGACTTGGATAAGAAACATAAAGTAGGTCTTGCAACTGTTTACCGAACGATGGATACGCTTGAAAAAGTAGGTTTGGTTTCAAAGCTATCAATGGAAGATTCACCTTCAAGGTATGAGTTGGCATTTCCGGAGGAAACAAACCATCATCATTTGATTTGTTTAAAGTGTGGCAGGGTACAGGAACTTGATGATGTCTTAACAGAAGAATTTAAGAAAATTGTTTTAGAAAGCAAAAATTTTATGATGACTGAAAGACCGATTAAGATATTTGGCTATTGTAGTGAATGCAGAAACTAGATTTATTTTTTATTCTATAGATGATAATTACTATCGTTTGCAATATGAGAGGACCGATTACAGCGCTTGTTGTATTATTTCTTGTATTTAGGTTTATAATTGCGGTTGGTGAATTTATAGTTTCTTTTACAACAAAAGTGTTTGATGCTTTATATACACCGTTTATAATGAAAATTAGCGGTTTGCTTGGAGGGAATGGATTCCTTCATTCTATTCTTATTGGAGAAATATCTACTGGAATTGATTTTGAAGGGGCTATGGGGGGTATTGACAACAGAAGTATTTGTCATATTTGCAATTGTTTTGCCATGTATAATTCTTTTTTATATGGTTTTTGGGCTACTGGAAGACTATGGATATATTCCTAGAATAGCAGTAATACTTGACAGGATACTTCATAGAGTTGGACTTCATGGATATTCGGTTATTCCAATGTTGCTTGCTTGTGGATGTAATGTTCCGGGAATACTGGCGGTAAGAAATCTGGAGGTGATACCTTATGTTCTTGGAGGTATATTATTTATAAATATACTCCATGCAACAGGAATAATTAAATTAGTTGGAAAATTATTGCACCCTTGATAAAAGGAGTATTCGGACTCCCAGAAGAGACTGTATCTGCATTAATTATTGGTACGGTAAGAAAGGATGCTGCTGTTGCATTGCTTGGACCGTTAGGCTTGAATGATTATCAAATGGTTGTTGCAGTAATAATATTGACTTTATATTTCCTGTGTGTTGCTACGTTTACTGTTTTATTAAAGGAACTTGGTATAAAAGATACAGTAAAGGCCGTTGGTATTATGTTTAGTGCTACTCTAATTGCCGGAGGTGCATTGAATTTTTTGGGAAGTGTTTTTATGCCAATAAGTTTGATATTTATTGAGCTTGCACTTATTTTGTTTTGTGCTTTGCTTATTTCTGGTATACCAAAAGTAATGAATAAGTATAATAAAAAGTAATGACAATACCTTTATGGTTTATTATTAATGCAAATAAATAACTATAGAAAGGTGGTTGCTATGAAAAATTATGATGTAGTTGTTATTGGTGGGAGTGCAGCTGGTGTAACTGCTGCTGTGACAGTAAGGAGGCAATGTCCAGAAAAAACTATTCTTTTGATAAGGAAAGAAAAGCATGTGCCTATACCTTGTGGAATACCCTATGTTTTCGGAACTGTAGGAGATCCACAAAAGAATCTTATTCCGGTTGACAATATGCTCCAGAATAGTAAGGTAGATAGTATTGTTGGTGAAGTTTTGGATATTCAAAGAGAAGCAAAGGTCATAGATACTGCAGAAGGTGAAAAAATTGGGTATGACAAACTGATAATTGCAACGGGTTCAATTCCTCTAATTCCGCCATTGCCTGGAGCGGATAAAGGAAATGTTTTTGCTATAAAAAAGGATGTTGCTTATTTGCAAGGAATACTTGATAAGCTCGGAGAAGCAAAGGATTTATGCATTGTTGGCTGTGGCTTTATAGGTGTTGAAATTGCTGAAGAATGCAGAAAAAAACGTCAGGATATAAATATAAGCATTGTTGAAATGCAGAGGCATTGTCTCCAGCTTGTTTATGATGTTGAGTTCTGTGAATTGGCTGAAAAGGTTTTAAAAGAGCAAAATATAAATCTTATGTTGGATGAAAAGGTGAAGTCACTTGAGGGAAAAGATAAGGTTGAAAGTATAAAGTTAGAAAGCGGACAAGAAATAAAAGCGAATATGGTTATTATGGGCATAGGTGCTTTTGCAAATATTGAGCTTGCAAAAAAAATTGGTCTTGAAATTGGTCCTATGAAGGGAATTCAGGTTAATCGTTATATGCAGACAAGCGATAAGAATATATTTGCATGTGGTGATTGTGCTGAAAAGATTTCATTCTTTGACGGAAAACCATCAGGCTTAAAACTGGCTTCAATTGCTACAATGGAGGCTCGTATTGCAGGTGCAAATCTATTTTCTATAAGACGTGTCAACATGGGAGTTATTGGCGTTTATTCTACTGCATTGCAGAATAATGCGTTTGCGTCAGCAGGGCTTACAGAATCCCAGGCGTTAGAAAAAGGATATAATATTATTGCTGGTACAGCAGAGGCAATAAACCGTCATCTGGGATCTATGCCGGGAGGTGCTAATTTAAAAGTAAAACTTGTCTTTGAGGCAGGCAGCAGAATTATTCTTGGTGGACAGGTTTCTGGAGCTTTGAGTGGAGGAGAACTTATAAATACAATAAGTGCGTTTATAAATCAAAGAATGACTGCTGACGATATTGCCACCTTCCAGACAGGTACTCATCCAGCTCTAACAGCTTCACCGATAGCCTATCAACTTGTCAATGCTGCCGAAAATGCAGTTCAACAAATGATTTCAGGGCATACTTGCTGATGGAATTAAGGGAATTAATGTGCAGGTAACAAATAAAAAATGAAAGCAGGAAGTGGTTTTAGTGTGTAGGGATGAGTATTCGGATATAGTTTTGGAGCATTTTATGTGTCCAAGAAATGTTGGAAGTATGAATGATGCTGATGGAGAAGGTACTTGTGGAGATCCGGGATGCGGAGATTCTTTGACAATATATATCAAGGTGAAGAATTCTGTAATAGATGAAATAAGCTTTCTTGTATTTGGTTGTGCAGCTGCAATTGCTACAAGCAGTATGGCTACTGAGCTTGCTAAAGGCAAGACACTTGAAGAGGCATTAAAAATTACTGATGAAGATGTAATTGAAGCATTGGGAGGCCTACCGGAACATAAGAAGCATTGTTCAAACCTTGGTGTAGAGACATTAAAAAAAGCGATTGAGGATTACTATAAGAAGAAAGTTCACAAAGAGTAGACTATAGATATTTTATAGTAAAAGTATAGGTATAAATAAGATATATTTTTATGAATTAACAAAGCAGTTTATAAACTGCTTTGTTAATTCAAATAGCATTAAATGTATAAAATTAGCTGTGCTTTAAGGCAATTAGACCTCAATAATTCCAAAGGGTTCAAGCATATTAATAAAGGCTTTAGACTTATCTGTGTGCCCCATTGTTCCCATACCTCCTGAGGAGATGAAAGTTGATGGTGATTGTACTCTGTAATAATTTGCAGCACAAATCTGATTTTGTCCTACTTCAGTTGTTATAATGGCGTTGTTGCCTGCAATTTCAGATAGTTTTGACAGAAGAAAAGGTGGATTAATAGTATCTGAATTTACTGAAAAGCTTAAGTCTTGCGTATGTTTTTCTTTTAAACTTTTTAGTTTTTCAACCCAATTAAATATATCAGCTGATTCTAGATCAAGTGCTTTTATGATGGCTTGTGAGCCCGCTAGCTTAATTCTTTAGTACCCCCCTTGAAAATTTAAACATTTACATATACTAAAGCTTATAGTTTGAAATATTTAAAATTCATATATAATAATATACTATACCTTGCAAGGGTATATAAGTTAATAATATTTTGAGCAAATGTCATAAATAATATTGGTTTTAAATTAAGTGCTATTGACAAATATATGGTTTTAAATGTGTTTGCTGATAATAATTTTATATTGACGAAACTTAAATTGATAAATATAATGGGCATATGTATAAATAAGGAGGGGTTTTTGTGTTTGATATTAGTGTTGAGCAAATAACAGATGCTTTGGAAGTAGAGAGGTTGATTGAAAATTCGAATAAGCTTGTAATATGTGCAGGAAGATGGGATCCAATGTGTATACCGGTTTATAGGGCTATGGAGCAAATCATAAAAGATGGTCAGTTTCAAGATACTTTACTGAGAGTGATTGAGTTTGACAGTGAAGCTGCAAGCAAAATACGTGGTTTAGAAGAATGTAAGCACTTTAGAGGATTGCCGTTTACAGTTTATTTTCTAAATGGTAAGGTGGTATGTGCAACCGCTAGTATTCAGTCTAGACAGCAGATTGAGGAAAATATTAAAAAATATTTGTACTAAGGTGCACTTAAGGGGATACTATGAGGACTAGAATTGCTATACCTGTAAAAAATGATAAATTAGTAGAAGAGTTGTTATATTGCGAAAGTATGCTTATATATTTGGTTGATGATGGTAATATTATAAGTAAGGAGATCAGGTTATTGCAAGTAAGAAATATAGATATGTTAATTGATGCTTTGAAGGGATTTGGAATTAACCTATTAGTAGCTAATCATATATGTGAAGATGTTAGAATTAAATTAAACAATAAACAAATAGGTGTAATTTGCAAAAGTAACAATAATCCTGATGAAATAGTTGGAGAATACATAAAGTATATTAAATATTAAAATAAAACGTGATACAATTGCACAATATTGCACAATTGACATATGTTTGCAAGGATGATAACATAAATTACATTGGGCAATAGCTCATAATATTTAAGCCATGAATATTCTTTATTAAGTTTTTAAGGTTGCTATTAATTTGGAAAGTTGGGACTTTAAAGAACTTGATAAAGAATTTGTGCTTTTTGAAATAAACAGATTTGAGACTTGCTTAAAACAGATTAGATACTAAAGAGAGGAATAAAAAATGAAAAAAATTGTATGTGCAGTTTTGCTATTAGTATGTATTGCACTTTCAGGATGCAGAGGGCAAAATACAATGCAAGCTGACTCCTCTAAAATACAAGTCGCAGTTTCTATAGTTCCACAGGTCGAATTTGTAAAGGCTGTTGGGGGAGAATTTGTTGAGGTTGTGGCAATGGTTCCTCCAGGTAAAAGTACCGAAAATTATGCACCAACGCCTCAGGAAATTGAGAAGTTCAGTAATTCGGCTTTATATTTTTCTATTGGTGTTCCAACGGAAATTTCAAATATTCTACCAAAAGATGGAGCGTTAAATAAAGATTTAAAAATAGTAAAATTAAATGATGAGGTAAAAAAAGTTTTTCCGGAAAGGGAGTTTTCTCCAGGTAGTAGAGATCCTCATATATGGCTGTCTCCTAAAAGAGTAAAGGTTATGGTGAAAATTATATCGGAGGAGCTTTCAAAAATTGATTCAAAGAATAAAGCCTTTTATGAAAAAAATGCCTTAGAATACAGTAATAAACTTGATGAACTGGATAAACAGACAAAAGAGTCGCTTTCCAACTTAAAGAATAAGAATTTTATAATATATCATCCGGCTTTGGGTTACTTCGCTGATGACTACGGATTAACTATGCTTTCGCTTGAAGAAGAAGGCAAGAGTGCCACTGCAAAGGATTTTGAGCAAAAAATAAGTGAAGCAAAAAAGCAGGGAATCAAGGTGATATTTTATCAGGCCGAAATGGATAGCAAGCAAGCTAAGGTTTTTGCAGAAGAATTAAAGGGTAGTGCAGAACAGATATTCCCTCTTGCTCCCGATTACATTGAGAATTTGAAAAAGACTGTTAATATTTTTGTTAGAGTTCTTAATAAACAATGAGGTGTCTATGAATACTATAGTTCAAATTAAAGATTTGAGTGTGTTTTATGAAGACACATGTGCCTTGGAAAATATAAACCTTAACATTAATGGAGGAGATTTTCTTGGCATTATTGGACCAAACGGAGGCGGTAAAACTACGCTTCTAAAGTCTATATTAGGTTTTATTGCTCCATCAGAAGGTTCAATTAGTATACAGGGTAATAGTAATTTTCATTCAAAAATTAAGGTGGGATATGTTCCGCAGCATACGGTTTTTGATCGTAATTTCCCTATAAAGGTGCTTGATGTAATATTAATGGGTTTGTTAAATGATAAAAACTTATTTTTAAGAAGATTTTCAAATAAAGAAAAAGAAGCTGCTTTATGTGTGATGGAACAGGTAGGTATCAGTGAATTAAAGAATAGACAGATAGGGCAGCTTTCAGGTGGGCAGCTGCAAAAGGTATTATTATCTCGTACACTGTTGCAAAAACCAGATTTGATACTTATGGATGAGCCGACTGCAAGTATGGATACTGGATCGAGAGCAAGAATATATGAAATTATAAAAGCTTTAAATAAAGAAATGACTATTGTTGTTGTAACTCATGATACAAGTTTCATTTCGTCTTATGTTAAAACTATAGCGTGTCTGAACAAAAAGCTGTTTTATCACGGCAATCCGGTTTTAGATGAGTCTGTTGTCGAACAGGTTTTTGGATGTCCAGTAGATATTCTAGCACATGGGATTCCACACAGAGTGTTGAAAGAACATGGAGATGAGCAAAATGTTTAGTTCAATTTTGGAATACGGTTTTATTCAAAATGCATTTATAGCGTCAATCCTTTCAAGTATTGCATGTGGGATTATTGGAACAATAATCATAGAAAAGAAGCTCGTTATGATGAGCGGCGGTATAGCTCACACTGCATTTGGCGGTGTTGGAATGGGATATTTCCTAAAAATAGAACCTATTATAGGGGCGTTGATTTTCTCGCTTTTATCTTCATTGGGTATTGCAAAACTTCATAGAAAATCAAATACGCAAACAGATATTCTTATGGGATTATTCTGGTCAGTTGGCATGGCGGCAGGGATTCTTTTTATTGCCTTTACCCCTGGTTATCCACCAGATATGTCATCCTACCTTTTTGGGGATATTTTAACTGTCACAAGATTTGATTTATTATTGATGCTTATATTAGATAGTATTATTATTTTATTGACTGTGTTTTTATTCAATGCACTAGTGGCGTATATGTTTGATGAGGAATTCCTTAAGGCAAATGGCATTAAAATTTGGTATTTTGATTATTTAGTTTTTGCCATGATTGCTGTAACAGTAGTTCTTCTTATACGTGAAGTAGGGATTATTCTTATACTTGCTTTGCTTACCGCTCCGGCTGCAATTGCAAAGCTTTTTACAAAAGATTTAAAGACCATAATGTTTTTGTCGTGTATACTAGGAATGTTTTTTAGCATTGCAGGTTTGTGGATATCTTATGAAATAAGAATCGCTTCTGGTGCTGCTATTATAATGGTATGTGGGATATCTTATTTAATTGCCACAATGGTACTAAAAAAACTAAAAGTAAAAGTAAAAGTTAAAGAGAATAAGGCTTAATAATTTTGAGGGTATAGGAATTTATAGAAACACTAGTTTTTGTAAATCCTTATATTGGGTGGATTACCTTAATCGAATGAAATAAAGCGAAGGATTTAATTTTGATACTGCAGTAAATCCTTCGCTTATAAATGGCATAAAATAAGATGATTTTCTACTTCTCCAATGCATCAACAAGTTTTTGCAAAGGTTCTTTTATTGAACCGAATCCAACAGTTTTTGTGGTTGCGTACTCTTTTATTAACATGTTTGAATCAGGCAGTTTGTCACTAATGGTTTTTTCTATATCTTTTTTTTTAACTTCCAAATCCAGCAATTCTTTAAAGGTTGTGTTTCCATGTATTGTTTTTTCTGAGTTATCAATTTTTTTGTGTAATAGTTTTTCCTTCAATTGGGCAGAAATCTCTAAATATAACTTGGGATAACACTCTAGAGATGCTGTCAGTAATTCCACCGATTTTTATATTATTGGGTCTTTTGGATGTATGGGTACAAAGAGAAACAATGATTAGGCTTATGGGTGAGAAGTCAGGGATAATAGGAGTTACAATTGCATTTCTTCTTGGGTCAGCTATAGCTGGGCTATTATATGCTGTTTTTCCGGTTGCTGGCGTGCTTCTAAAGAAAGGAAGCAAATTTTCTAATGTGCTTATTTTTATCGGAGCTTGGTCAACAAAAAAATACCTTTACTATTGTTTGAGGCTTCGGCAATTGGTTGGAAGTTTATGCTTACAAGGTTTCTTGTAGATATTCCTGGCATTGCTATAATAGCTTATTTAACTGAAAAACTTATGAACAAATCTGAAAAAGAATTGGTTTATCAAAATGTAAGTAAATATTCTGGCGTTGCCCCAATTACTTATAGTTCAGGTCAAAAGGTCAAACAATTGGAAAATCGTCAGGGCAATAGAACCCTTTACGGTATTTTCCACCTTTTAGCCATATAATACTTGAGAGGAATTCACAAGTCTTCTACCTATCAGCTCAGAAATAGGTCCATGACCGCCACAAATGATGCACGGTTTTTTATTCCTTTTTTCGATATTTTCAATAAGACTAAAAATCTGATTTCTTATCTCTGTAGCTTTCCGGGAGTCAACATTGACACTTCCCATAAGGTATGGTGCAAGAGAATTGAACTCTGCTCTTTCAGGGGAAAATCCATTAATATTAACAAGATTATCTCCGGTGATTACAATACCGTATTTTCTACATACAAAAATCATCTCACCATAAAGATGACCTCCACTGCCCTCAAATGCTTCAAAGACAAGGTTATCAATTTTGAAATCCCCTATATGTAAAAGTTCATCATGCACTTCAGGTGTATTGCTGTCTATAATTTCGAATCTATTGGTATTGGGTGGTGTATATCCTGAAATGATTCGGCTCAACTTACTATATCCTAAATGCAAATCATTATTTTCTCGGTAATCTGGAATACCTATATTCTGCCTATACAAACTGTCAGCACTCTTTTTATTGAGACAGATTTTTACGTCTTCGAGTTTCGACAGAAGACCACAATGATCAACGTCAGCGTGTGTGATATATATTTTTTTGCTTCGTTTATTCCAATCTTGAAATAGTTGATTGAAAATATTGAACATTTCATCTGCATAAATAGCATAACCTGTATCAACTAGCACAAGCTCATCCGTTGTGACAAAAATATACGTATTGCTACCACATGGCGGTTGAATACTGTACAAAGTGATGGAATCATTAATTTTAACTTTTTCAATATCCGCTTTGAAATCACTGCCCTTATGTTTACTTATAAAATATGCAAACCTGCGAATATAACCAAATACTTTATCCGGATTCTCACCCTTGCCTTGAAGCATCTGTAAAACCCTATTAGACTCTGAAATAAACTCCATTGTTTTTTCTATAGTTAGGTCCAAGAGCTTCTGCATCTCATTTGCAAGTCGAATATAAAAAATTGTATTATCCAAGTTTTTTTCTGAATCGTTATAATCAAGAATATCAATCTGATAAAGCTCACTAATATCATCAAGAAGCAATTTAATTATCTTTGGATTCTCAATTAACAGTCCCATTTTAAAATTTTGATACAAAGTGCTATTAGTACTTGAGTTTATATATGAGATATTTATATCATATCTATCAAGGATTTTAAGTACCGGCAACACCGCCCCAGTTGTATCAGGGATTTTAATCTCAACAACAATAACATTAATTTCTGAAATTTTATTGTTGATGTAGCCAACGCTTTCTAATTCTTTCCCTATTTCATCAAGGTTTTCATCTGATGCTTCTACATCAATAAAAAGTGTGTGAAGATCAACTGCCTTATTATAGCTAACACGAACAATATTTCCACTATTTTTTGCAATGATTTTTGATGCAAGCAGAAATGCACCAGTTTTATCCGGCATGCTAGTAACATAAGATTTTCTCGTCATACTACACCTCAATTTTATGACCAATTACAGTTACTAGTAATCGTAATTGGTTATATATAATAAATTCTTAATAAAAATGAAACAATTGCATAATAGCTTATTAGTTCAATAGTATATTTTAAAAACTCATAAGTCAAGAAAGAGTAATAATACAATAATGAACCTAAAATCTGTATATGAAACAATTCAAAAATTGTTACTATTCAAGCGTTGACAGAAAGCAGCAGGTATATTTTGCATTTTGCAAGCTGTTAAAGTATTCCGTAACCTTCATAAAAGATTCTATCGAGGTTATGGCTTCACGCTTGCAGCATCTAGGACCTCCATACTTGCTGATTTCAAGCAGAGCATAACCGGTTACTCTACTGGCAGCACTTCGTTCATCCCGAGACATGGGGGTTGCGGCTTCAATAATCGATGTTGCAATTCCACATCCTGCACCTGCTCCACAGACCCCGTGAAATCCACAACTGCCGCCTTTAATATCCTTGCCGCGTTTTATGGCTTCCTTTATTTTAGAGGTATCTTTATTACGGAATAAGTTTTGATAGGCGGAAACAAGAACTGCAGGAACAATACTGTGGTATTCAGGTCCATGCATATTGAGGCTCGGTACCTCAAATACTTTTTGTGTAAGAATTATCGGATTGCTTTCACTGCTTGCAGTCAAAAGCCGTTCTACCTTCGCAAGAATATCAAGACTGTGGCAGGAGTCACAAATATAATGGCCATTTGTACATTTAACAAGAGTTTCAAACTCTTGGCGGCAAATACTACAGGTTTCCTTTGTAGTATTGTCAACTGAATACAAAAGTTCATTGCCGCATATTATACAACCTTTGGTTTTCAAGGGGGCACAGCAGCTTTCATTAATTCCGGTCTCTTCACTTTCATTTTCAAATGCCATTTTGTGTAGCTCATCAATATAATAGTTCACGCCTGTTTCTAAAAGCTCCTGGGTTGGTCTACAGTTGGGAGAATGAATGTTTCCGTTATTTTGATTTGCTGCAACTACTCCGCAGCCTCCTACGCAAATTATATCATATTTTGCAGTCCCTGCATTTTGAAATGCTTTTTACATCTCTTGTCTGCCAGGTTTTTATTACCTTGTGGTTCAGTTCTATTTCAGTCCAAAAGGTTCCCAGCAGATATTCTTCGCGTCCACAGCTTGCGGTACATCCATATATTTTGCCATAAAGGTCAAATGCCCACTCGGTTTTGCATGCAGGACATGTATCAAAGCTTGCTATATATAATTCGCCTGTATCTACCAAGTGGCGAATTCCCTTGAAGTCAGGTCTGTGAAATTTGGCGAGGACAGGATAGAAGCAAACTCACTCCACAATTGTACCTGTGTCATGAGATGCTGGGGTTTTGCATAACAGTCGAACAACTCATAGTTTCTGCCTATCTGGGTTTTAAAGAGTTCAGGCGGCAGATCAAGCCATCCCTTTTTATCCAGAAACTCTGCTAGGTTTACAATATCTTTGATATTTTCCATATCTACAACGGAACGCAGGTTTAAATGATTGAGTAGGATAAATACTGTACAGACATTTTAACACAGGTTGCAGCAGTTCGTTTGGCTATAAACAAAGTAGGCAGCCTTGTACTGGAGAAACATTCCATGAACTGCATTGAAAATGCAGTTTCATCTGAAGATAAAGAAAAAGCACTGCCTGAACTTGCAAATACAATGAAAAGTTTTATGAGGTTTGCAGAATAGAAACTGTTCAATAAAGTGGGTGCGGGCGGCATTCACTTTTGTTATATAACCAAGTTTTCAATTGTCGTATAACTTGGTTTTTAACTTGTATCTCCTTACAAAGAATAATGTAATACCTGTAATGAAAAACAATCCAGCTAACATTTGTGATACTCTAAATGTCCCAATAAATAAGCTATCTGTTCGTAATCCTTCAATGAAAAATCGTGCAAAACCATATAAAGCCAGATAAAGAACAAATACTTCACCGTCAATCTTTTTTTTCTTCCTGAACCATAGTAAAAGGAAAAACAGTCCAAGATTCCATAAGGATTCATATAGAAAGGTGGGATGAACTAATACTATTTGCATTTTTGAAGGGTCAAATATTCCCATCCTCCAAGGAAGATTTGTTTCAGTTCCATGAGCTTCCTGGTTAACGAAGTTTCCCCAACGGCCTATGGATTGAGCTAAAGCTACATAGGGTATAAGAAAATCAAAGAGATTCAATACATTTATTTTTCTCTTCTTTGTAAAAACAAAAGCTACGGCCACAGCAGTAAGTATTCCGCCGTATATTGCTAAGCCTCCATGATGTATGTTAATAACTTCAAGTAAATTATTCTTGTAGTTGGACCATTCAAACGCGACATAATAAAGCCTTGCCCCTATAATAGCCAGTGGGGCTACAACTATTAAAAGATCAGTTACATCATTCTGGTTAATTCCAAAAGTTTTAGAGTCTTTGTTAGCAAGCAAGAAAGCAAGTGCAAAGCTTGTTGCTATAATAATTCCGTACCAGTGTATACTGATGCCCAAAATACTGAATGCAATTGGGTTAATTGTAAAGCTAACCCCTAAGCCTGGAAATGTTATTGGTTGTATCATTTGATTTCCCTTTCTAAAATAGTAAGATATTTTAAAGTTTATAGAATTCAATTGTTAAACTAAAACGCCATAATCAATATTCTGATTCCTACAAGCCCTAAAGCAATAGCAAGGCTTCTTATTATCCAAATCCCGTTAAAACGGTTTGAGAGCCTTGCACCTAGTTGAGCACCAAACAATACGCCTGATGATAAAGCTACAGTTTGTAGTATACCTTTTGATAAAACTCCAGAGGCAATATGTACAATTGTTCCAGAAAGTGACATTACAGCCAGAACAAAGTGAGAAGTTGCTGTGGCAATATGAACTGGAAAATTAAGTGCATGTACCAATACCGGAACGTGAATGATGCCGCCCCCAATTCCGAGCAAGCTGGAAATATACCCCACAAAGATGCTAATGATTACACCAAGAAGGAGATTATAGGAAAATACATAGTTAACACCTTCGATATCAGTAATTGAACGAATTATGTGGTTTTTAGGTACTTCACCTTCAGCTGCTTTTGTATTTTTAGGTTTTATCATTAAAAATACCGAAGCTGCAATCAATAAAATACCAAATACGCAATTAAAAACATTCCTTGGAATTAGTGAAGTTGTATATGCACCAAGTATTGAACCAGGAATTGTACTAATTGCAAAAATCAAGCCGGATTTGAAATCTATCCTTTTCATTTTTGCATAAGCAAGTGAACCTGATAGCGCATTAAAGAAAACAACAGCAAGTGAGATGCTTGTGATGGTTTCAGGGCTTTTGTCAGGGTATAAAAGTAAAAGGACCGGTACTAAAATAAACCCTCCTCCGGCACCTATAAGCGTACCGAAGGTTCCTACCATAAAACCTAAAGGCAATAGCCATAAAAACTGTTCCATAATCTAAAAATCAACTCCATAATCTAAGATAGAATTCTATTTTAAATAATAATCCAACAATAGACCGCCAACACCTGTAACTACTGCATTCTCTCCTAATGTTTCTTTACTGAATTGAATTGTGGGCTGAGAGCATTTTTGTATGTTTTTCATAGTCATATTTACAGTCAGATGAAATAGGCGATCACATTTCCTGAATAATGGCCCTCCAAGTATAATTAGGTCTGGGGCTAAAATATTTTCTATAGCTAAAAGCCCCTTTGACATATAGCTTGCTGTGTTTTCAAGTATTTCATTTGCAAGTAAGTCATGGCTTTCAACAGCATCAAGAAAAGTATCCAGATTGATAGCAGAAATATCAAACTCAACTTTTTGCAGTGCTTTTGAACTTCTGCCTTTGCAAATTTCATTTTTAAAAGCACTTAAAACAGCAGGAACTGAAACAAATGTTTCTAGGCAACCACTATGACCGCAATAACAGATTGGACCAGCAGTATCTATTTTCAAATGGCCAAATCCGCCACTATAATTATTTAAATTTCTCACATGCTTTCCGTTTGAAACCAAGCCTAACCTTAGACCTACTCCCGCTGTTATGTAAGCAATGTTGTTAAAGTTTTTACCTGAACCTTTTATATATTCTCCAAAAGCACCTGCGTTTACACCATTTTCAACAAGTGTTGGCAGTTTGGTATGTTCCTCAATCATGTCTTTAATGGGTATATTTTTCCATTTGTCGTTGGGAAAATTCGCAGGATTTAAAATAACTCCCTTATTATGATCAAGAGGGCCAATAGCACCTATACCGATTCCGAGGATTTTACTGCTTTCAATATCTTTACAAAAATCAGAAACAAGGGATGAGATTTTTTTAACTGTTTTTTCAGGAGTTGAGTCTCTAAACATTCCAAAGGCTTCTGCTCTGAGAATATTACAATCCATATCCATAAGTGCCAGACGAGTATACATCCTTGTAATTTCAACACCAATTATATATCCTGCGTTAAGGTCTATGGAGTATAACAGAGGTTTTCTTCCTCCGGTAGAAATGCCGGTGTCTACAATTTTAACCAACCCAGAACTCATTAAATCATTGATAATTCTATTCAAAGTTGAAAGTTTATACCCTGATAAAGAAACAAGTTTTGATTTTGTAACAGAGTCATTATACCTAATTAGGTTAAATATTTTTTTGTGCTCATCATACTTTAGATTAAGGGAATTGCCTGAAATGGTCATAAGTAATCCGCCTTTATTGTAATATAAATAAGATTATACTACTTATATATAAAATGGTCAAAACATTTTCTGCAGGTTAGGACCTTTTCACTGTTTTTTAATTTTGATTCTGCCTCTTTCTAACAAAGTGAAAGAGGCAAAAACGGAGGGGAGCGATGCCTCGGAGTTTTTATTTTGGAGTTGTAATTACTTATAGCCAATATGGCTATAAGTAATCGACGGTAAAGAACAAAAATTTTAAAATTAGCACTGAATCAAACGAATTATATTTTACTAATAATATATAATATATTTAAACATAAAAGTATATTAAAATGGATGGTATTAGGAACTGAAGGTTTTTAAACGGAATAGTTTTAAATCATAAATATAATTGAAAACGGGAGAGGTGAATAATTTGACTCACAAATTTGATATAAATAACAGGCACAAATTAGATAATGAGAAAAGATGCAGTATTATGCCTCCGTATAAAACACTTAAAATGCTTGGTTATAATGGTGAAACGGACTTTGCAGATATAGGATGCGGCATTGGATATTTTACCATTTCAGCAGCCGGAGATTGCTGGAATTTCTTCGACTGTTTATGTTCTGGATATTTCGCTTGAAATGCTGGAGGAAGTGGAAAAAAGAGCATCGAAAGCAGAGCTATCCAATATACGTACTATAAAGACAGAGGAATATGATTTAAAACTCAAAAATCAAACAGTTGGATTTGCTCTTTTAAGCAATGTTGAGGTTTTCTTGAAGGATTATATCATGCCCCAGGCAAAGTCCTATAAGGATGGTGAACTGGACTCCTGAGGAATTCAGTATATTTGCCTGCCCAAGGGGGTTGCAGGATATAGTATTATTTGTTTTGCTTGATTATATATTAAATAGTTTTTACATAACTTTATTAATCATGTTTTCTAATTCATGGATTGACCTTAAACCTATAACATGTTGTGCGATAATTCCGTCTTTGAACAATATAAGTGTAGGTATACTCATTATCCTGAAATGAAGTTCATTAACCTACTATTAAACATCATAAAAGATGTGTAAAAAATTTTATAAATTATTCATTATTCAATTAATAAGGGGTAGTGGAGTATCCGTGCAATTAACTAACTAAGTTAAGATAAATGGGGCTCAGGGGGGCGAAGCAAATGTAAATTATTTATAGTTAGGGCAAGTTGATCTTCCTTTTTATATTTTCTCTTGATCAGCTTGCTAAAATTGCAGATGAATTGAAATCAGCAGGTGTAAAAAATTGCTCCCATGTATTGTATAGGAATCTTTTCAAGCTGTTTCTTAAAAAGCAAATTCGGTGACAATTGCTTGATGCCCAACTTAGGGGATAAAGTCATTTTTAAAGATTAACTAAGATTAACTTCCTTAGAATTGACAAAGTATAAAATTAGATGTAATATTATTATGTGCATATGCACATAATAATATTGAGGTGAGACGATGAATAGTACAAGCGAAACTAAATATTTAAAAAGCACAGCAGCCTGGTTGAGTTCGCATTTGGAAGCAGTAAATAAGAGGTTATCTGATTTGAATTCTCAATCATAGATTTTTCTTTTGCCTAAACTTCAATGAAATTATTGAAATATATTAAAAAGATATATATAATTTTTAGGGATGTATGTATATAATATTATTGAGGCGGTGGTCAAAATTGTACACAGAAAAGGTTTTAGATCATTTCATGAGTCCAAGAAATACAGGAAGTATGCCGGATGCTGATGCGGAAGGCACAATGGGTGATCCAAAATGCGGAGATTCATTGAATATTTACATTAAAGTAAATAATGATGTTATTAAAGATATCAGCTTTCTCGCTTTTGGGTGTGCTGCTTCTATAGCAACCAGCAGTATGACAACAGAGCTTGTTAAGGGAAAAACACTTGAGGAAGCTTTGAAAATTACCGAGCAGGATGTGATTGATGCTCTGGATGGATTGCCTGAGGAGAAAAAGCACTGTTCAAACTTGGGAGTAAGTGCATTGAAAAAGGCTATCCAGAATTATATGGAGAAACTTGATGTATAGAAAACTTCAAAATTGACAAACAGGTTTCCTCAAAATATACTTAGAGGAGGCGGTTAAGTAGTTTATAGCCAAGATAATCTGGATGGTGAAATACATGTTTGATGAAGACAAAGGATTGTATACTATAGGCACAGTTGCGGAATTAATTGGAGAGCATCCTGAGACGCTAAGGGTTTGGGAGAAAAACGATCTTTTGCGCCCTAACAGGGAGGGATATCAAAGAAAATATTCCAATAATGACGTGAAAAGGCTTAAGTTTATAAAGCACCTTATGCATGAAAAAGGTCTGAATATTGCCGGGGTAAAGCATTTAACCTCAATGTATTCCTGCTGGTATAAACGTAACTGCAAGGGTGGGGCAACACAGAACAGCCCTGTTCCTGTAAATGAATCGAAGCCTTGCTGGAAGCTTGAGGGAACCTTTTGCCTTGTTGCAAGTGATAAGGCTGAAATGTGCAGTACGTGTGATATGGTTAAAAAGTGCATAGGCTGTACAGGATGCAAATAACAAAATTTCAGAATGAAAAATTAAGGTAGATTTTGTTGAAATGTCTTTAACGGGAATCGATAAATCAAGGAAGAACAATAATTTCCTAGACATTTTAAAAAAGTTAATATAAACTTCAATAATTTTATTGAATTGAATTCGAACGATACAATTAGGAGATGACGACATGAGTGAGTGTAGTTGCGATTGCACCAGCACAGATTGTGCAAGTGAAGGATGTTCTACAAATGGATGCGGAAGTAAGCCGGGACGCATGGCGAGCAGTGAAGCGAAGCGGAACGACCAGCCACAGGACTTCCTTGAGAAAACCCATGAACTTAACCGAATTAAAAAGGTAATTGGTGTAGTCAGTGGAAAAGGCGGTGTAGGGAAGTCTCTGGTGACATCCACTTTAGCGGTGCTGATGAGAAGAAAGGGGTATAAGGTAGGCATCCTTGATGCGGATATTACTGGTCCATCCATACCTAAAATGTTTGGTATTACTAAAAAGGCCGAGGGAAGTGAGTTTGGGATTTATCCTGAAAAAACTCATAACAACATTAATGTAATGTCAGTAAACCTACTGCTTGAAAAGGATGATTCTCCAGTAATTTGGAGAGGACCTATAATTTCGGGTACAGTAAAACAATTCTGGACGGATGTGATATGGGGAGATGTCGATTATCTTTTTCTCGATATGCCTCCGGGAACTGGAGATGTACCTTTAACAGTATTTCAGTCCATACCCTTGAACGGTATAGTTATTGTCACATCGCCTTAGGATTTGGTTTCATTAATAGTGAGGAAGGCTTATAACATGGCTAAATCAATGAATATACCTGTACTCGGTATTGTAGAAAACATGAGCTGGCTGAGGTGCCATGACTGTGGTAAAGATATTCAGTTATTTGGAAAAAGTAAAATAGAGGAAATAGCTTCCAAGCTAGGTGTGCCTGTACTTGGAAAGATGCCTATCGATCCATCAGTAGCTGAGCTTTGCGATAAGGGAGAAATTGAAAAGTTAAACCATTCTTATCTTGATAGTGCTGTTGAGTATATTGAAAAAGGCACCATGGATAAATGCCCAATTAAAGAGTAATGGAGTGATTAATAATGAAAATTGCAGTCCCATCTGAGGAAAATACAATAGAGAGCAGTGTATGTCAGTCTTTTGGGCGCACTTACTACTTTATAGTTGCCGATTCGGAAACACTTGAGTATAAAGTAATTGATAATCAAGCGGTCAGCAGCCAGGGAGGAGCAGGAATAAAGGCTGCCCAGGCTGTTGTGGACAGTGGTGCGGATGCGGTGGTAACCTTCCATTGCGGTCAGAATGCAGCTGATGTGCTAAAGGCGGCAGATATTAAAATAATAAAGGCAGTTCCTGGTACAGTCTCAGAAATGATTCAAAAATACAAGGCAGGGGAGCTTGCCGAGATGACTGAGATACAACCCGGGACGCATGGGTGAGCAGTTGATGAAGTCAACGACCAACCGGGGTACCAGCATGGGGGCTAATTCATGCAGATAGCTGTTTTAAGCGGAAAGGGAGGCACCAGAAAAACCTTCGTATCGGTAAAGACAATGGTGTATAGAAATGAAGTCGAGGTTTTCTCAACAGCAGAACTTAAAATGGGAAACGGTGCTTCTGGAAAGTTGGTCACATCTGTGCACTGAGAAATATTCCGGTGGCTGGCAGAATACCTTTCGATCCACAGGTGGTTGAAGCAGTCAATACGGGAAGACCAGTAGTATTAATTGATAATAGCCCTGCCAAGGATTCGATTTTGGAAATATGGGAAACTGTATCATCAATACTGCTGAAGGATAATTGAAAGGGTGGTTAGATTTGCAGTCAGAGACACAATTTATTGCAAGGTATGCTGAAACAGATCAGATGGGTATTGTACACCACTCAAATTACCCTATATGGTTTGAGGCAGGCAGAACTGATTTTCTAAAGAAGTCAGGAATGGCAAATTCAAAGATTGAGGAATTGGGGATACTGCTTCCCCTTTCGCATATAGATTGCGCCTTTAAAAGTCCCGCACGATATGAGGGGGAGATAATGGTGAAAACACCACTCTGGGAGATGTCCCGTGCAAGGATAGAATTTGAGTATGAGATTGTCAAAGATAAGGGGGGGGCCCCCACTGCAATTGGGGGTGCATCGCACGCACGGGCTGATAAATCTCTTAAACCTCTGAATATTGAAAAAAAGCTGCCAGAGAGGTGGTGTATTCTGAAAAAAGCCATGGGTTAAACTAATGCTTGGAGAAAAATAATCAATTAAAAAAACGAGAGGAGTTTTATAATTATGAAAATTGCAGTTGCAAGTGAAGGAAGAATAGTAGCACAGCATTTTGGACACTGTGAAGGGTTTAACGTATTTACAGTAGAGGAGGGTAAGGCTACAGGCAGCAAATTTGTTCAAAATCCCGGGCACAAGCCAGGGTTTCTGCCGAATTACCTTAATGAAATAGGTGTTAATGTTATTATTTCCGGTGGTATGGGTGGAGGAGCTATAGAAATATTTAATGAAAAGGGTATACAGGTAGTTACCGGAGCAACAGGAGATGTTGAGGATACAGTAAATAAATTCCTTGCAGGAAATCTGAAATCAAACGGCAGTATATGCCAAGAGCATCAGAATAGTGACAACTGCGGAGGGCATAGCTGATACTTTTAGGTGAAAAATAGGATTTGTATATATTTGGTTGTTTGCTCATAATATTTAATCTTAGCTAAAGCAGGACAAGTGCCTGCTATTTTTCTATTTGAATATAATAAAAACTTTGTAAAGAAGGTTTTCTGAATAGTTTAATTAACATTAGAAGTTGTAGAGGAGAAATTGGAATGGTACATATATATTCCATGAACGTTGTAAAGAAAATAAATTAAAATGAAATGGTGGTGGGGGTATTTTGAAGGATAATCCTGAATATGCAGTTAAATTGTTTAAAGATGGTTATAATTGCTCACAGGCGGTTATAGGAGCATATTGTGAAGAACTAGGCATGGACATGGAAATGGCACTAAAACTAGCATCTTCATTTGGTGGAGGAATGGGAAGGCTCAGGGAGGTTTGTGGTGCTGTTTCTGGAATGTTCATGGTTGCCGGTATTAAATACGGGTATACTGACCCAAAGGACAAGGTAATAAAGCAAAAGCATTATGAGTTGGTTCAAATGCTTTCTCAAAGATTTAAAGAAAAAAACGGCTCCATTATATGCAGGGAGCTCCTAGGTTTAGATATTAAACATGACTCTCCTGTACCAGATGCAAGAACAAAAGAATATTATAAGAAGCGTCCTTGTGTAGAGCTTGTAAAATGTGCAGCTGAAATAGTGGATGAAGTATTGAAGGAAAAGGAGCTCGGCTCATGCTAAAGGCAGAAAGGATACAGGATTTATCAAAGGAAGAATTGCTGGAGCTCAATAAAATATATGCAAAAAACTGGCTTGCTCATGACGGACTTTGGTTTCAATCCATAGAAGAAAAATATGGTATGGACATGGCGATCGATATGGACAGGGAAGCATGGAGAAGGTTTACTGTGATTGAGGCAAGGCGGCTAATAGACTTTTTGCAACTTGGAAGCAATTCTGGCATAGATGGACTAAAAAAAGCTCTTTCTTTCAGGCTTTACTCCATGATAAATGAAGATGAAATTGTGGTTGAAGGTGATAATGTGCTTTTATACCGTGTCAAAACTTGCAGAGTCCAGCATGCAAGAAGAAAAAAGAACTTGCCTGATTTTCCGTGCAAATCCGTAGGTATTATTGAATACAGTCTGTTTGCCAAAACTATTGATGAACGGTTTGAAACAGAGACTATAAGCTGTTATCCGGATATAACGGATCCTGAATATAATTGTATATGGAAGTTTACTTTAAAAACGTGAAGCTTTGAAATTTAAATGGAGGTTGGAAATGTCTGTAAATACTGCGAAAAATCATTACCTTGGCAAAGAGGGATATACAAGAATGAATTGTGCACAATCGGTGATTAGTGCGTTTAAAGAAAAATATAATTTGAGTACTGAAGCCATTGAAGCTTTCGGAAATTTTGGTACCGGCAGAGCCCCAGAAGGATTATGTGGTGCTTTATATGCAGCAAAGTATATTTTTGAAAAATATGCTGCTGTAGAAAAAAGTATTGAGTTGGAAAAATATTTTTTCGATCAAGCAGGCGCAGTAAAATGCGATGAGATTAGAATGCGCAAAAAATTATCCTGCCTTGGTTGCGTTGAAAAATGTGCAGAGTTTTTAGAGAGAGGATAATTTAAAATCCATCTTGTTTTTTGGATAAAATAACTGCTTGTAACAGCTGCAATGCATCTTGTAAGGTATCAATATTCTAATGCTACCTAATGCTACCTGGTAAAGATTGACACATAGTTGGAAATATGCTAGAATATTTGAAAATGGTTATCATTATCATATTGGAGGCCTTGAATGAGTACAAGAAGTTGCTACAAAACTAAACAGAAGGATTTGATTTTAGCTTACCTTGCAGGTAAGAAAAATCAATATGTTTCAGTTGATATGATTGCAGAATGCCTCAAAGGGAAAGTTGGAATAACAACAATATACCGCTACCTGGATAAGCTTATTAAAGAAGGTGTCGTTCTAAAGCATGCTATATCTGATAGTAAGAATGCTTACTATCAGTATTTAGAACCGTCAGAAAAGAGTTTAAATCAATATAATCTTTTATGTGTTGAATGTGGCCAGATACTTCATTTGGGGTGTAATTATCTTGATGAGTTGTCAATATACGTACAGAAAGAGCTTAGTTTTAAAATAGATAATCATAAGACTATATTTAATGGGTACTGTGAAAATTGTATTGATGAAAAACAATAATTACTTAAATGGTTAAATGATTGGCAAGGAGGAAGTAATTGCAATGTGTAATAAATACTTTAATACTAGAAGAATTGTAGTGCTACTTATTTTAATTTGCATTATTTCTACCTTCTTATTGCTCATCGGTTTCTCAATATCCCATGCTGATCATCATTGCACGGGAAGCAGTTGCCCGATATGTGCTCAAATTAACACATGTCTGGATTTTTTAAACAATCTAGTAAGTATTTTTTGTATAACATATCTATTTTTTATTTTTATCAGTTTATTGTATTCTAAATGTTTATTTATTAAACACTTCCTAAAAAAAGAAAGCACCCTTGTAGGATTAAAAGTGCAATTTAATAATTGAGAGCCTCCAAGTATTTTACAACTGAAAACAAAAAATTAGGAGGCTATTTTTGCATGAAAAAATTTATTTCAAGCATTTTTTTGGTTATGCTTATGGCAATAACTTTGGTGGGTTGTACTCAAAAGGAGGTTAAAGAAACCTCTAAAATAGATAATAAGCTTAACATTGTGGCAACAATCTTTCCACAGTACGATTTTACAAGAGCAATAGTTGGTGATAAGGCAAACTTGTCCATGTTGGTAAGTCCTGGCACATCAGTACATTCGTTTGAGCCATCCCCTGCGGATATAATAAAAGTAAAAAATGCTGACGTATTTATCTATATAGGCGGTGAAAGTGATGCCTGGATAGATAATATTTTAAAATCAATAGATATATCAAAAAAGAAAATCATACGTTTGATAGATTATGTAAATACAGTAGAAGAACAAACTGTGGAAGGTATGGAACCTGAAAAGGATGAGTCTGAAAGTGAGGGACATGATAAAAAAGAAGAGCATGAATATGATGAACATATTTGGACGTCACCGAAGAATGCCATAAAATTGATTGGAGCGATTTCAGAATGTTTATGTGAAAAGGATAAAACAAACGCTGGATTTTACCGTCAAAATGCCCAAAATTATATTGATGGAATTAAAAAAGTTGATGAGGATATTGCTTCGATTGTAAAGAATTCATCAAATAAGCTAATTGTAGTTGCTGATAAATTTCCGTTTCGCTATTTTGTGGATGAATACGGTCTTAAATATTGTGCAGCATTCGGCGGATGCAGTGACCAAACAGATGCAAGTGCTTCAACTATCGCATATATGGTAGATACAGTGAAGAAAAACAAAATCCCTTATGTATACTATGTGGAACTCAGCAATCAGAATGTAGCCAAATCAATATGTGAACAAACAGACTCAAAAATGCTTCTTCTTCATTCTTGCCATAATGTTTCAAGAGAAGATTTTGATTCAGGAGTGACATACCTTTCTCTAATGAAACAAAATGCTGAGAATTTGAGAAAGGGGCTTGGTAAGTGATGAGTATCATTTCTTGTAAGGGAATATCAATTAAATATGATGGAGGTTTTGCTGTAAAGGATGTAAGCTTTGAATTAATGCAGGGAGACTATCTTTATATTGTTGGAGAAAACGGCTCGGGCAAAAGTACTTTAATGAAAGGCATTCTAGGTCTATTGAAACCTGCCAATGGTCAGATTATATTTAACGGATTAAAACAAAAGGAAATAGGCTATCTGCCTCAACAAACAGTTGTTCAAAAAGATTTTCCTGCAAGTGTATATGAGGTAGTACTTTCAGGTTGTTTAAATCGGCATGGATTTATGCCATTTTATTCAAAAAAAGATAGAGAAAATGCTAAAAATAATATAAAACATCTTGGGATTGAAGCATTTAAAAAGAAGTCTTACCGTGATTTATCTGGCGGGCAACAACAGCGCGTGCTTTTAGCACGCGCTCTGTGCGCTACCGATAAGCTGTTAATGTTGGATGAACCGGTTTCAGGTCTTGATCCCGTTGTGTCTTCGGAAATGTATTCCTTGCTTTATAAGTTAAATCATGAACACGGTATAACAATCATTATGATATCTCATGATATACAGAGTGCTGTCCAATACGGCAATAAGATTTTACACATGCAAACATCACCCTTGTTTTTTGGTTCCACAATGGAATATATGAATACCAATATAGGTATTAGAATGATGGGAGGTGTAGAAAATGCTTAATTTATTGCAAGAGCTTTTTTCTTATCCCTTTATTATAAGAGCTTTAGTGGTAGGTATTCTCGTTTCTTTATGTGCATCCTTGCTTGGAGTAAGTCTTGTTCTAAAGCGTTATTCTATGATTGGTGATGGACTCTCCCATGTTGGATTTGGAACTTTGGCAATAGCAATGTCATTGAATCTTGCACCTCTACAGGTTTCAATACCTTTGGTCATTCTTGCGGCATTTTTACTGCTTAGGTTAAGCGAAAATAGCAAAATTAAAGGTGATGCAGCCATAGCGCTTATTTCAAGCAGTTCTCTTGCAATAGGTGTTATTACCATATCATTAACCACAGGAATGAACGCTGATGTATGTAACTATATGTTCGGAAGTATACTTACAATGAGTAAAGGAGATCTTTACCTTAGCGTAACTGTATCAGTTGTAGTACTGATTTTATATGTACTTTTCTATAATAAAATATTTGCAGTTACATTTGATGAAAGCTTTGCAAAAGCCACTGGCACAAAAACAGGTTTATATAACATGCTTATTGCATTTCTTACTGCATTGATAATTGTAGTAGGAATGAGAATGATGGGAGCATTACTTATATCCAGCCTTATTATTTTCCCTTCTTTAACATCTATGAGGGTATTTAAAAGTTTTAAGAGCGTTGTAATCAGTTCAACTATACTATCGGTTACTTGTTTCTTTATTGGTTTAGTCGCTTCTTTTCAGTTTTCAACTCCTGCAGGTGCAAGCGTTGTAGTAGTAAACCTCGGAGCATTCTGTATGTTTTTTATTGCTGGACTGGTTCAAAAAAAGTTTAATATAAATGGAGGTTAATAATGAAAAAAATATTTATTTTTACGTTATTCATTTTAATTATATTTCTTGCCGGATGTAACAAGAAACCATTGTTAAGTGAACCTGGTACAACATCTATAGCCGAAGAGCAGACAGATAAATCAGCAGTGGTTTCAACACCAGAAGATCAAACAAATAGCAGTGGAAATATTGTTAAAATAAGTGAAAGGTTCTTTATTCAACAGTGCAATGATATATATACCAATCTCAATGATTATAAAGGTAAGACCATTCAGTTAGAGGGCATGTATGATTCATATACTGACGAGGAAACAGGTAAAACTCGTCATGCGGTGATTCGAAAAAGTCCTGGCTGCTGTGGAAATGATGGTGTTGTGGGATTTGAATTTTCCTATGACGGGCAAATGCCTAAGCTCAATGAATGGATTAAGGTAACTGGAACATTGGAGGTTGAAGAATCCGAAGATATCATATTACACCTTTCAAAACTTGAAGTTTTAGAAATACGTGGCAAAGAATTTGTGACAAATTAACTTAGAACAATAGAGAAAAGTGGTATTATGTAGGTTCATCTATACCTTTTTACTAAAACCTGCAAAATATAATTTAACATCAACATACACATTATGTAAATCTTTTCGTAATTCCAACAATTTAATCAACTAAATTGATAAAATTAAAAGAGCTAGACAGATTAGTCTAACTCTTTTTTGGTGGGAGGAGATGGATTCGAACCATCGAAGTCAGAGACAACAGATTTACAGTCTGCCCCCTTTGGCCGCTCGGGAACCCTCCCATATTTAATTGGTGCCCAGAGCCGGAATCGAACCAGCGACACGAGGATTTTCAGTCCTCTGCTCTACCGACTGAGCTATCTGGGCGTCTTACAAGTGTTTTGGTGGGCCTTCAGGGACTCGAACCCCGGACCAACCGGTTATGAGCCGGTTGCTCTAACCAACTGAGCTAAAGGCCCTTGCAAAGACGACAAGTGATAGTATAATGTAAAAGTTATGTTTAGTCAAGAGTATTTTTTAGAAAATTTAAAATAATTTTAGTTTTAGTCTACTGATTCAAGCCATTTATTTGCATATTTATAGAGCGGTATTATATAATTAAATAATACTTTTACAAGTACGTTGTTTCTGGAAGCCAATATATCTTGTTGTAATTAATACTAAGTTTTGGTAAGTTATATATTGTTGGATCAGGCTTTCAAAAAAGTTTGCTAAAAAGCATATTTTTTGAACAATACTATTAAGTAGAGAAATAAGTCAAAATTTACGAGGTGAAAAATGGACCATATAAGCGTTTTGAAAGACCTTAGCGCATTTACCGGTGTATCGGGCAGAGAGGAAGGCATATCTAAATATATTGCAGAGTTATTTAAGAACTACTGCGATAGTGTAGAGATAGATAAATTTTATAATGTCAGTGGTTATAAAAAAGGTTCAGCTGAAGCTGGGAAAAAGATTATGATCATGGCTCACCATGATGAGATCGGTCTGATGGTTAAAAGTATTGATGAAAATGGTTTTATAAAATTCACCAGTATCGGTGGAGTAGACAGTAAAATACTTCTTGCACAGGAGGTAGTGGTGCATGGAAGTGAGGACATTTATGGAGTTATTGGAGCAAAGCCGCCTCATCTTCTTAAACCGGAAGAGACAAAAAAGGCAGCAAAAATGGACGATCTGTATATTGACACAGGCTTTAACAAGGAGAGTATTTCAAAACTGGTTTCAATCGGAGATATTATAACTTTAAAAACATATCCATTTGAATTAAAGGGGAACAAGCTAAGTTCAAAATGCCTGGATAACAGGGCGGGAGTAGGTGTATTGCTTGATATTATGGATCGGCTTTCAAAGCTTAAGCATAATGATGATATAATTTTTGTTGCAACTTCACAGGAGGAATTAGGATTAAGCGGTGCAAAGATTGCTGCCTATAATATAAATCCTGATCTTGCAATTGTCATTGATGCTTGTCATGGGGAAATTCCGGATGCATCAAAGGATGAAACATATCCTTTGGGTAAGGGGCCGGCTATTGCAATTGGGCCAAATCTGCACAGACAAAATACAAAAAAAATAATTGATTTGGCAAAGGAAGAAAATATACCATACCAGATTGATGTGGAACCGGGAAACACAGGAACAGAAGCTTGGGCAACTCAGGTATCCAGGTCTGGAATTCCTACGTTACTGGTTTCCATTCCGTTAAAGTATATGCATACGACAATAGAGACCATACATATCAACGATATTAAAAATGCCGGGAAGCTGGTTTCAAGGTTTGTTTCAGATAGTGCTCTGTAATGCAATCAGTAATGATAAGAAGCACTGGATTTGTTTTTACTACTACTGTTGAAATGGAGGAAGTAAGGTGTATATAAAAGAACTTACGGAATTAAATGGGGTTTCGGGCAATGAGGATGAAGTCAGGGAATATATTAAACTGCATATAAAAGAATTTGCTGATGAGATTAATGTCGACTCAATGGGAAACGTGATTGCATTTAAGAAAGGAAAAAACAGCAAATACAAGGTGATGCTTTCTGCTCATATGGATGAAGTTGGGTTTATGGTTACGGGGTTTGGCGAGAATGGTGTGCTGAAATTTGCTACTGTTGGAGGAATTGATGAAAGAATACTTCCTGGGAAAAGGGTATTGGTCGGAGATAAAAATATACCGGGAGTAATAGGATCAAAACCTATTCACATGCAGGAGCGGGATGAAAGAAGCATTAATATAAAGCAAAAAAAGATGTATATAGATATTGGCACGGACAAAAAGGATGAATCCGAGAAGCTGGTTTCACTGGGTGATTATGTGTCATTTTACAGTCCGTTTACCGAATTCGGAGAAGGTCTTGTAAAGGCAAAAGCATTGGATGACAGGGTTGGATGTGCAATATTGCTTGAAGCACTTAAAGAAAGATATGAATTTGACCTGTATGCATGCTTTACAGTACAGGAAGAGGTGGGACTAAGAGGATCCCAGGTGGCAGCCTTCACTGTCAATCCTGACCTTGCACTTGTGGTAGAGGGGACTACATGTTCTGATGTACCCGGGGTGGACAAATACGAATATTCCACAATCCATGGGGATGGCGCGGCTCTTACTATAATGGACCGTACATCATACCCAAACAAGAACCTTGTTAATTATATTTATGAGCTTGCAAAGAAAAATCAAATACCTGTACAATTCAAGCAGACTACATCGGGTGGTAATGATGCGGGAAAAATACAGTTGAGTCAGGCAGGGGTGGTAACAGCGTCTATATCGGTTCCGTGCAGGTATATTCATTCACCTGTATCCGTTATGAGCAAAAAAGACTTTGAGAGCTGTAAGAATATTGTAATGGCAGTTTTAAGTGACCTGGGAAGGAATCAGGACTTGATTTCGTCTTTTGCTGTAAAATGAAATAGGTAAAATCCGGTGAAGCTAAATGCCCCAGAGATTTTGATTAAATACGAAAAGTTTTAATTAAAGATGAAGAGGATATAAAACAGGAGGAATCGTTTATGTTTGATTTGATAAAAAGGTTGACAGACTCTTTTGGCGTTTCAGGAAATGAAGAGGGAATAAGAGAGGCTATCATTAATGAGATTAAGAATGATATTCAGGTAATAAATGTGGATGCGCTGGGAAATCTCTTTGCAATTAAAAGAGGAAAAGGAAAAAAGATAATGGTTGCCGCACACATGGATGAGATAGGTGTTATGGCTACATATATAGATGAAAACGGTTTTATAAGGTTTTCAAATGTAGGCGGAGTTTCACAGTTTGTTTCGGTTGGTCAGAAGGTGAGATTTAAAAACGGGACGATAGGTGCGGTATTTTACGAAGATAAGCTGGAAGATATGAAAAGCCTCAAACTCTCAAAGATGTATATAGACATTGGCGCAAAGGATAAGAAGGAAGCTGAGAAATCTGTTAGAATCGGAGATGTTGCCTGCTTTGTAGGTGACGCTGTAAGGCAGGGAAATATGGTTATTTCAAAAGCTATAGACGACAGGAGCGGTTGTGCTGTTTTAATCAAGGCAATAAAGGATTTGCCTGAGACAGATAATGAAATATACTTTGTATTTACAGTGCAGGAGGAACTGGGATTAAGAGGTGCAAAGACTGCAGCATACCAATTAAACCCGGACTTTGCTATTGCACTTGATGTTACAGCTACCGGGGATACACCAGAGGCAAATCTTATGGAAGTAAAGTGCGGAAATGGTCCTGCGATAAAGATAAAGGACAGATCTGTTATATGCCATCCTGAAGTAAAAAAACTTTTGGAAGAGTCAGCTAATAGAATTAATGTTCCATATCAGTTTGAAGTTCTTGAATTTGGAGGCAGTGATCCTGGAGCTATACACATATCCGGAGGGGGAATTCCAACAGGTGCAATTTCAATTCCATGCAGATATCTTCATAGTCCTGTTGAAGCTGCAAGTTTGCAGGATATTGAAAATGCAGCAAAACTTTTAGTTGAAGCTATAAAATAGAATTAACCTGAATAAATATAATAATATAATATTCTTTTTGAAAGTGTTTACAATCAAGTGGGGATGAGCGTGGTTCCAAGATTTTGTTAAATATGGGGGTATATAGAGTGAGAAGACTTACCTTTATGATTTTTATATTGCTTATACTTTCAGGCTGTGTTAGCAATAACAGAACTAATGAAAGTGAGTTTAAGCCCATTGAAGATACCCGTGAAAATATACCTATAAGCTCTGGAGAAGAAAGTGAAGCAGGCCATGATATGCAAGTTCCCCAAATGGATACATATGAGATAACAATGAGAAGGGATTTGTTATGCCTAATGATGGCCTATCCGGAGTTTATTTCTGGTATTGAAAGAGGAAGCAACGATGAAGTATATGTAGTAATGAAATCAGGGCAAAAGATTTTGTACGATGACAAAAAGCAGAAAACGTACGATCAAAAGTTTGTTAATGCAGACTTGCAGGATACTATGGAACTGCTTTACCCACTGTCGGATATTTCGAAATTGATGGAAGAAAACTGTGACCCCGGCAGAATTAGGTCATATACATTTCTGAAGGAAGTATACGGCGGATCTAGACAACAAATAGAGAAAAGTTTAAAAGGTGTCAGAATAGGTGGGCAGGTATGTTCGTTTAACAGGAACAACGGTGCGGCTGAAGGACTTGAAAAGGCTGCTAAAGAAATTATCGTATTGGCGGAAGACAGAAACAATATATACTCAAGTGTTTTTCCTGTAAACGGAACCTACAACTACCGGGTTATTGCAGGTACAGGACAATTAAGTCCGCATGCTTTTGGGATAGCTATTGACTTTAAAAGTGATAAAAGGGATTACTGGAAATGGGCAAATAGGGAGCTTGGACAGCAGAGACTAAATGAGTACCCAAGAGAAGTTGTCAGCGCCATGGAAGAAAAAAATTTCATTTGGGGTGGTAAGTGGGCGCACTTTGACATATTGCATTTTGAGTACAGACCTGAACTCATTATTAAAGCCCGAAATTATGTTAAAGAGTTTGAAACGGGAGAAGCATGGTATTATGGTTTTCCTTTAGAGGGTGCCGATGTAAAAAGCTATATTGAAATTATAGATAAAATTTGACGGCACCCATTTATAATCTTAGCATTATGTCGACTATAAGAGATTTAAATACTGCAAAATATTCTCTGATTACGCAATTCGGAAAGACGCCTATCCATGTTTTTGAAGGTATTCCGTATGGCGTAAATCCGTTGAAGGATGCTAGGATTTTCGATCTTAGCATATGAAAATCACTTGTGATTACCATTACCTTATAATTACTTTTTCCGGTTTGTTTCTCAAGTATTTGTTTGGTGTATTTAAAATTTTCCATTGTGCTTGTTGCTTCTGATTCTACTATGATTTTATCTTCAGGGATATTGTTCTGAAGAAGGTAATTACACATGGCTTCACCTTCAGAAATAGTTTCGCCAAAGCCTTTTCCACCTGTTACAACTACTTTTAAATCAGGATGTTCTTTTAGAAACTCTATGCCTTTGTCCAATCTGAATTGTAAAGTCTTACTCAATTCACCTCCTTTTACTCCTCCGCCAAGAATAATTACATAATCAACATCAGTATAGTTGTCAGCCCTAACAGTAGCAAATATCAGCCCTTCGATCAAAATGAATGAAATTATAAATGCTGATATACCAATTTTTATTGATCTTCTTAAAAATATGTTTTGTATTTTGGATATACTGAATTTACCCTTTAATTTAAGCAAACTATAGATAGTAAGAACAGTGCCAGCCAATAGCGTAAAAATTAAACCAAAATTGATGACAGAGCCTATTGCTAATAATATAACAACATCAAGTACTCCAAAAATGCCTATAATCAGGCAAAGGTATGTTATTGCTTTATCGAAAAAATGCCTCATAAATACGACTCCCTTAAATATTTAAAGTTAAAAAACTCCTTATACATTATAACTCATATATGTCGTTATGAAAGTAAAATAAAGAATATTTAATAGAAATTTAATTATATTAAAATCTACTTAATAAATGAACAGGCTGGAGGAGATAAAAAAGGAATTATAATTTTTTTGTCGAATTAATTATTTAATTTAGAGAAATGTGGGGTGCTTAATATGAAAATAACATTTTTAGGGGCTGCAAAAACAGTCACAGGTTCATGTTACCTGGTTGAAACCCAAAGTACAAAATTTTTGGTTGACTGCGGCTTATTTCAAGGTCATGTAAAAGAAGATGCACTTAATGCCGAAGATTTTCCGATCAATCCGTCGGAATTGGATTATATATTCCTTACACATGCTCATATTGACCATAGTGGAAGAATTCCTAAAATATACATCGAAGGTTTTAAAGGAGAAATATATGCAACAAAGGCAACTGCTGAATTGTGTGCTATAATGCTTCCTGACTGCGGGCATATACAGGAATTTGAAAACGAATGGCAGAACAAAAAGAGATTGAGAGCAGGTAAGCCTCCAGTTGAGCCAATTTATACATACCAGGATGCTCTGGACTGTATTAGCCTTTTCAAAAAAGTAAACTATGGAGAAGCAATAAAGATAAACGATGAAATAAAAGTAAAGTTTAATGATGCAGGGCATATTTTAGGATCTGCTATTATTGAGTTCTGGATTCAGGAGAAGGGCAAGGAAACAAAAGTTGTATTTTCAGGTGACCTGGGCAACAAGGGTATGCCTATATTAAAAGATCCTTCCATTATCGAAGGTGCAGACTATCTGGTAATTGAGTCAACATATGGCAACAGATTACATAAAGATAATGGTAATAGATTTGAAGATTTTGTCGATATAATTAATGAAACTATAAATAATGGCGGAAATGTAGTAATTCCTTCCTTTTCTGTAGGCAGAACACAGGAAGTGATATATGAACTGAATAAAGAAAAAGAGAAATATGATGAAAAGTTAAAGAAATTGTTCAGCACTCCTGTTTTTGTAGACAGTCCATTGGCAATATCAGCCACGGAGGTATTTAGAAACAACCTTGATTGTTATGATGAGGAAGCACGTGAGTATATAGACAATGGAGACAACCCCTTGGACTTCCCGGGATTACAGTTTACAAGATCAGCTGAGGAATCGAGAGCTCTAAATGAGAGAACGGACAGTGCGATAATAATTTCAGCAAGCGGGATGTGTGAAGCCGGAAGGATTAAGCATCATCTCAAACATAATTTGTGGAGAAAGGAATCAACTATATTATTTGTAGGTTACCAAGCGCAGGGGACCCTTGGAAGGAAACTTGTGGATGGAGCAAAAAGGGTAAAAATCTTTGGTGAGGACATATCTGTTAATGCTCGCATAGAAATGCTTGAAGGATTCTCTGGACATGCCGATAAAAACGGATTGCTCGAATGGTTAGGCGGATTTAACAAGAAACCTTCTAAAGTTTTCATAGTACATGGTGAAGAAGAGTCAATGATTGAGTTCTCAAGTGAAATAAAAAATAAGTTTAACATAGAGACAATAATTCCTGAAAAAGGCGAGAGTTTTATAATAACTGCCGATAAGGTTCTTGAAGCCAGTGAAAAGGTTAAGTCAGCAATATCGTTTAAACGTCTTGCAGTTATTGATGTACTTGAAACCTTAAAGGAAGAAATTGATGAACTGTCAGAAGTTCTTATGAATGATTTGAAGAAGGAGAAGTCTGATGTTGAAGTAGATGAGATTAGAGCAAGGCTTAAGAATATAGAAAAATCCATAGTAGATACGTTAAGGTAGTTAATTGTGTATTAGCTCCAATAAAGGAGGAAATTGCATGCTGAAGAATATGAAGATAAGCTTTAAGATTACGGCTTTAACCGTTGTAATTATAGTGTCTTTATCAATTTCATTTTTTGTGGCTTTTAAAGTTATTCAATCTACTTTGTTGGAGCAGAACTCACAAGGAACTTATGAAGTAATAAATCAGACTGCTAATAATTTGGAGATTATACTAAAAAACGTTGACAACTTGGCAATGGAGATAAGCAGAGATGATGAAATTGGACAAAAAATGGCTGAATTGGATGCTGCAAAGGATGAAGCTGAGACTAGCAGGCATCAATCCGAAATAAAGGTTTTATTAAGCAATTATGTAGTTACAAACATAGACATTGACTGTGCTCTTATTGTTACACCTAAATATAATACGATTACTTCCGGACAGACAGCAGTGAGAGATAGTTTTGATATGGAAAAATCATCTACACTAAAAACTTATATAGATAGTGGTTCTAAATCTATGTGGTTTGATACCCATGCTCAGGATATAGATATTAATGGAAGTACAGTGCCTTTGGGTAGCAGGATAATAACACTCGGAAAAAGTGTTTATACAACAACAAGTTTAAAGAGTGTGGGAACATTGTTTCTGTTTATAAAAGAATCAACTATAGCTAATGTAGTTAAAGAAGTTAACCTCACTAATAAAGGTTTGTTTTACATTGTTGGTGATGATGGAAATCTGGTATACAATCAGAATAATTTAGAGCATGGGGGACTTTTATTAAAAGATATTAGTACACCTGAAAACAAGGCCTTTCGATATATATCTGAAAATGTATTTAACAATATTAAGCAGGAAGGTAAGGAAAATGATGAGAATGGGGAAAATCAGAATATATCTGATAAAAATATACTTACGGAATTGGTAAACGCTAAGAAATGTGTAATTACTCACGCAACAGTAGATAATATATCTAAAACACAGCTTGGGTGGACTTTTGTATCTGTAACAAATACCGAAGATATTTTTTCAAATATCAACAAAATTATACAGCAGATTGTAATTCTTAGTATAATATGCATGGTTATCGGATTATTGCTTGCATTTCTTATAACCAGAGACATTACAAAGGCATTTAAGAAATTAATGGGCAAAATGGATGAGGTTAAGAAGGGAAACCTGAATATTGAGTTTAAATTTGATAGGAAAGATGAAATAGGTTATTTGGAAAGAAGCTTTGAAAATATGGTTAAGAGTTTGAAAGAACTTGTTAACAAAGTCAGAAGTGCATCTTATATTTCTATTGACTCTTCACAGACACTTTCTGCTTCATGTGAAGAAAACTATGCCTCCATTGAAGAACTCAATTCTCTTTTACAAATGCTTACAGATGATTTTCATAAACAATCCGGTAATGTAGTTTTAGGAAAGAATGAAGTTGGTGTAATTAAAGAAAAAATTGGCAGGGCGAAAGGTAATATCGAAATTACGGATCAAATTATTATTAAATCAAAGCAGCTCAGTGATTTGAATAAAAACTCCGTATCCTTACTATATAATATGTCTGATAACATTAAAAAAGCCATGGACAATATAAGTATGGAGTTTAAAGAGCTTATTATTGCATCTTCTGAAATTGGTAAAATAACGCAGGCTATAACAAGAATTTCAGATCAGACAAAACTTTTGGCATTAAATGCTTCAATCGAATCTGCAAAAGCAGGAGTTTATGGCAAAAGCTTTGCTCTTGTAGCTGAAGAAATCAAGAAACTTTCAATACAGTCCAAGGAGTTTGTTTCTAGTATCGATTTAAAGGTAAAAAATATAGTAGGGAAAATCGAAAAAGCAGGAACTTCTGTAACATCATTAAATGGAGTTGTAAAGGAGAGCGAAAGTACTATTACAAGTGTGGTAGACAGTTTTGATAATAACCTTAGCTTCCTAAATAATATTGTCAGTCAAATAGAAAATATAAAAGAATCAATAAACTCTATTGAAACTTCAGGAAATGATATTATAACAATAATCGAGAGCATAAGTGGAAGTATAGAATTGGACATAGATTATATAGATAATATTAATACAACTACAAATGAGCAATTCAAAATGGTTGAACAACTGGTTGAAAAATCGGAAGAACTGCTTTATATTGCACATGACCTTGAAGATGTGGTAAACAGTTTTCACGTATAATTTATTCAGAAATCATTTATTAATAGACATAAAAGTTTAATTAAAGCAAAGAGATGCCTGACAATCATTCAAAAAGAAAACAGGCATTTTTGCTTTCTAAACACTATATTCATGGTGTGCTTTTGATATTACTGGCTGAAGTTTTTGGCTGCATAGATTTATATTAGGTGATTTATTCAATTCTGTTGATTCTGCTAATTCTGTTAATTATGTTAATTGACATGAGTATTTTGTCGATATAATTAGTGAAGTTCTGATTGTGAGAAATCTCTTCAAAGGAGGAACTACATGATAAAGAATTTTAAAATAAGTTTTAAGATTACTGCTTTAACTATTATAATTATAGTTTCCTTATCAATTGCATTTATAGTTGCCTTTAAAGTTATTCAAGATACATTGTTGGACGTAAACTCGAAAGGAACTTACGAAGTAGTCAATCAAACTACAAATAACCTTGAAAATGTACTTGAAGAAATAGAAGAACTTGCAGTAAAAATGAGCAAGGATGATGAAATAGCACAAAGAGCTGTGAAAATGGATGCTGCAAAAGATGTAGCAGAAGCAAATAGATATCAAGGTGAAATAAAACTTTTGTTAGATAATTATGTGAGTTCAAATATGGATATTGAGGCTGCTGTTGTCATTACACCAAAAAACAATACTGCTGCTTCAGGTCAGCAATCAGTGGCAAGCGAGCAAGTAGTGAAAGATATACCTACCATAAAAAACTTTCGGGATAGTAAGTCTAAATCTATGTGGCTTAGTACCTATTTTCAGGATATGGATCTGCCAGGAGGCAGGGCATCTGATAAGGTTATTACACTCATAAAGAGTATGTATTCATCAACAAGTTTAAACAGTATTGGAACATTGGTTTTATATATGAGAGAATCACTGATAGGTAATGAAATTAATGAAGTCAGTCTTACCAATAAAGGGGAATTTTATGTTGTAGGTGAAAGGGACAATCTTGCATATAATGTAAATGATATAGGTAATAATGCCAATATTTTAAAATTTATTAGTGAAGCTGAAACAAAAAAATTTAGATATGTTTCCGAAGATACACTTAACAAGATTAAGCAGGCAAACCAGGATGGTTCTGGTGAAAACGTATTTAGGGAAATAGTAAACGGTGAAGAGTGCGTGGTTACTTATTCAAAAATAGATAAAGTAGCAGGTACACCATTAGGATGGACAATTATATCAGTAACTAAGACTGCGGATATTTTTGAAAATATTAATAAAATAATGCGGCAGGTTATAATTCTATCTATAGTATGTATGATTATTGGGTTATTAGCAGCATTTTATATAAGCCGGGACATTACAAAGGCGTTTAAGAAATTAATGGGTAAAATGGATGAGGTTAAGAAGGGAAACCTGGATATTGAGTTCAAACTTGATAGAAAAGATGAGATTGGTTATCTGGAAAGAAGCTTTGAAAATATGGTTAGGAGCTTGAAAGAACTTATTAGCAAAATAAGAAGTGCATCTACTATTTCTATTGACTCTTCACAGACACTTTCTGCTTCATGTGAAGAAAACTATGCATCTATTGAAGAACTCAATTCCCTTTTACAAATACTAACAGAAGATTTCCATAAACAATCCGGTAATATAGTTTTAGGAAAGAATGAAGTTGGCGAAATTAAAGAAAAGATTGGCAGGACGAAAAGTAATATCGAAATTACCGACGAAATTATTATTAAATCAAGGCAGCTCAGCGATTTGAATAAAAACTCCGTATCCTTACTATACAATATGTCTGATAACATTAAAAAAGCCATGGACAATATAAGTATGGAGTTTAAAGAGCTTATTATTGCATCTTCTGAAATCGGTAAAATAACGCAGTCTATAACAAGAATTTCAGATCAGACAAAACTTTTAGCATTAAATGCCTCAATCGAATCTGCAAAAGCAGGAGTTTATGGCAAAAGCTTTGCTCTTGTAGCTGAAGAAATAAAGAAACTTTCTGTGCAATCCAAGGAGTTTGTTTCAAATATTGATATAAAGGTAAAAAATATAGTAGGAAAGATTGAAAAAGCAGGAACTTCTGTAACTTCGTTAAATGGAGTTGTAAAGGAGAGCGAAAGTACTATTACAAGTGTGGTAGACAGTTTTGATAATAACCTCAGCTTCCTAAATAATATTGTCAGTCAAATAGAAAATATAAAAGATTCAATAAACTCTATTGAAACTTCAGGAAATGATATTATAACAATAATAGAGAGCATAAGTGGAAGTATAGAATCGGACATAGATTATATAGATAATATTAATACTACTACAAGTGATCAGTTAAAAATGGTTGAACAATTAGTTAAAAAATCTGAAGAACTGAGCAGTATCGCCTATGATCTTGAAGGTGTAGTTAATAATTTCCAGATGTAAGATTTCTTTTTTCAAAACAGAAAATTTATACAAAAAAATGCCTGAAAATAGAAAGGGCATTTTTTTTAATGCCTAAGTTATATTTTTAGTATTCCTAAGGAATTTGCAAAATGTTTTTAAAAGCGATAAAATGAATAGGAACCTTGAAGCAATGAAAGCTAGGCCTATTAAGGTCAAGTAAGGCTGGAATGTGAAATTATAACCGAAGTTAAATTTTCAGCATTCCTGAGTATAATTAATAATTGACAATAGGTGCTTTATATTTGATAATATTAATAATGCATTGTTAAATACACTTATTGTTTATAAATATATAGGCATTTGCAAAATGACTTAAAAAATCAGATGTAAAAAGTTAGAAGAGATGTAAAATGGACTTTGATAACTTAAGAGGGATATATGTTAGTGATTTGACTGAAAAACCAGAACCTTGTTGATGAAATTACAGCACAAATAAGCTTATGTATAAGACATAAGTTTCAAGAGTAAGTTAGTAAATCAAGCGATTAAAGGTTTTAAACTACGTATATACTTGTGCTCATGAATTTTATCTGCAAGTATTACAGTAATTAGTTGTGTGATACCTGCGAGATATAAATCTGCTTTAATAGTTAGGTTGTCTCTTGTTTTAAGATTACCACAGGCCATAGGCTCCTTAAGGTATTGAATGTTTTTTTCTACTACAGTCCTAATTTTGTAGTCAGAAATCCATTCGTCAGAGCCTCTAATCACACCTGGATACATGCGTTTATCCATGGCAGGAGATGTGAAGGTTACACGACCGCAAGGCTTGCCATTACAGGGGTTATCACAAGAAGTAACCCATTTACCTTTAATTAGTTTTGCCTGTGGGCACCGCCATTTGAATCTTTCGATTCTTCCTTCTTCTCGGCTCCAGCCATTTGGTTTCATTGGTACAGAAGAATCTTTAGAGCAAAGTGGCCAACCATCATCATTGTATTTAATAGGCGGAAGATTAGGGTTTGAATTTCTGGAATTCAAAGGTATTAGAGCCCTTTGAAACTTGAGTTCATCTAAGAGCAATGTGTAGGTATCGCACGTATCAAAAATAGAATCACCAAGGAAAGTGCTTGGTTTAAAATCCGGGTGAAGAGTAAAGAAGTCTGCAAATACTGGTTTAAGGGATTTGGAATCACTAATAGATTTATCTTCGTCTGGAGAATCCGATTTTTTCTCAATGTGCATTTCAGGATGTTTCTTTTTGAAGTCACTATCCAAAAAGGCAATATGTCTTGGAATGCCGAGGCCGTTGGTGATAATGCCAAACTTGTAGACATAGCAGAAGTAGCCGTTTATGTAGAGTTGCTTGATTTCTTTGTTTGCAGAGGCTGAAGAAGGCATAAGGCTATAAGCCATTTTATATACATCGACATCAGGCTTGTCCTTGTAGAAAGCCTTGAGTTTTTTTATGATAGAATTTATGAACTTTGGGTTATTCTCAGTTACAAAGGTTTCAATACCTGAAGTATCATAAGCGATAGTGGATGCAAGAGTAGTGTTAATTTCCTGGCAAATAGGTTCTGTAATATCTACAAGGTGGTTAAAGAAGTTTTCCAGGTAAATAACGAAATCTTGTTTGAACCGTGTAAACTGAGAGTTATGAGGGACGTCTGGAAGGCCACAGAATTCACGGGCTTCATGGCATAAATTAAGAAAAATAATGAGTAGCGAAACTGTAGGAATGCCAAGAATTTTCTGCAGAACTAATGCTGAAAGCATTGAAGAGAGTGAATATTTACGGTCTCTCCCTAGAGTTTTGTGGTAAGACCAATAAAAATCCTGTGGTATAAGCGAAGATAAATCAAGATGTTGTGAGAGTAGCTTAAGAAATTTTGGCTTATTATTTTGAAAAACATCTTTACATTCTTCGAATGTGTCAGCAAAAGAAATTTGTTTATAAAGTTTTACCATTTGTTTTCCCCTTCTCTTGTTTAAAATTGGATTAGATACCTATATTTTACTAGAAGCAGAGGGGGAAAACAATAAAAATATCAATTTGAAATGCAGTAAATTCAAGCGTTATAGCATTTCGCAAATAACTAGTTTATAAATATAGTAATGGGGGATATGTTAATGAAGAAACTAATGCTTGGTAATGAGGCTGTCGCCAGAGGAGCTTTTGAAGCCGGTGTAACTGTTGCTGCTGCTTATCCTGGCACACCAAGTACGGAAATAACAGAGAATATAGCAAAATACGATGAAATTTATTCTGAATGGTCACCTAATGAAAAAGTTGCTCTTGAAGTGGCAGTTGGAGCATCTATTGCAGGTGCTAGATCAATATGTTCAATGAAGCATGTAGGACTTAATGTTGCAGCCGATCCTTTGTTTACGGTGTCTTATACGGGAGTCAATGGCGGACTTGTAATAATGGTTGCGGATGATCCAGGTATGCACAGTTCACAGAATGAACAGGACAGTAGGTTTTATGCCAGGGGATCAAAAGTTCCAATGCTTGAGCCTTCAGATAGTCAGGAGTGTAAGGATTTTGTAAAGAAAGCATTTGAAATAAGTGAAAAGTTTGACACTCCGGTTATTGTAAGATTATCTACAAGGGTAGCTCATTCTCAGAGTGTTGTTGAAATATGTGACAGGGGCGACTTCAAGCTCAAGGAATATGTAAAAAACCCTGGAAAATATGTCATGATGCCTGCAATGGCAAAGAAGAGACATGTTGAAGTTGAAAAGAGAATGGCTGAGTTAAGAGAGTTTTCAAATGATAGTGAAGTTAATAAAATTGAATGGGGAAATAAGGATATAGGAGTAATAACCAGTGGTATTGCATATCAGTATGCAAGAGAAGCTTTCGGAGATGTATCTTATCTAAAGCTTGGTATGGTTCATCCTCTTCCGGACAAATTAATTAAAGAATTTGCAAGCCAGGTTAATACGCTTTATGTAATTGAAGAGCTTGAGCCTTTTATAGAAGATTATGTTAAGACGCTTGGCATAAAACCAATAGGAAAAGATATTCTGCCCAAAATGGGTGAGTACAGTGCAAGTCTTTTAGGAGAAAAGGTATTTGGTAAAAAATTAGAACCAGTAGTTGTCAGTAATGAAGAAATACCTGTAAGACCTCCTGTTATGTGTCCTGGATGTCCTCACCGTGGAATGTATTATGTGCTGAAAAAGTTAAAACTGACAGTCAGTGGTGATATTGGTTGTTATACTCTTGGGGCTCTTCCACCAACGCAGAGCATGGATACATGTGTGTGTATGGGGGCCAGTATTGGTGCAGCACATGGTATGGCAAAGGCAAGAGGAGTTGAGTTTGGGAAGAAAACAGTTGCTATTTTAGGTGACTCTACATTTATCCACTCTGGTATAACAGGGCTGATTGATGTAGTATATAACAAGGGAAATTCCACAGTTATTATACTTGATAACTCAATTACAGGTATGACTGGTCATCAGCATAATCCTACAACAGGTTTTACAATCAAGGGAGAGCCGGCAAAGCAGGTAGACCTTGAAAAATTATGTAATGCAATAGGTATAGATAGAGTAAGGATTGCAGATCCGTTTAATATAAAAGAGTTTGAAAAGGTAGTTAAGGAAGAAGTAGAGGCTGAGGAACCGTCGGTTATTATATCGCAAAGACCGTGTGCGCTTCTAAAGCATGTTAAGTTTGAAGGAACACTCAGGATAAACAACGACAAGTGCAAAAAGTGTAAAGTTTGTATGTCAGTTGGATGCCCTGCTATAGTGGACAAAGGTGATCATATAGAGGTAAATGAGGCATTATGTGTGGGCTGTACTCTATGCACCAAGGTGTGTAATTTCGATGCTTTTGAAAAGGCTGGTGAATAAATTATGGAAAAGCTTAATATAATGATAGTAGGAGTAGGTGGACAGGGTACGCTATTGGCAAGCAGAGTTCTTGGAAACGTAGCAATGAAAATGAACCACGATGTTAAAGTTTCTGAAGTTCATGGTATGTCTCAGCGTGGAGGAAGTGTTGTTACCTATGTTAAGATGGGAAAAAAGGTGTATTCACCGATAATCGAGAAGGGTGAAGCTGACATTATTATAGCATTTGAGAGATTGGAAGCTCTAAGGTGGATAGATTATTTAAAACAGGATGGGACACTTATATTAAACGATCAGAGAATTGATCCCATGCCTGTAATAACAGGTAACGCAAAGTATCCTGAAAGTATAGTAGAAAAAATCAAATACAATTTCAAAAATGTTATGGCAATAGATGCTCTCGAAATTGCAAAGCAATGCGGAAATATTAAGGCTGTAAATACTGTTTTGCTTGGACTCTTAGCTAAGTCGACAGCAATAGATAAACAAATTTGGATTGAATCATTGAAGGAAAATGTTCCATCGAAAGCTGTAGAGGTCAATCTAAAAGCTTTTGAAGCGGGATATATGTAATTGAATGTGGCGTAAATATTAAAAAAACTTTTGGGGCTTAATGCCCCTAACATTTTGAAACGGGTATTTTTTCGCAGTTAAGGCTGCGTTGAGAAATTTTTAAAATAACAGGGGGTAGAGAAGTATGCAGTACTGGAATCCCACATTTGAATGTATGTCAAGGGAAGAAATGACGAAAGTTCAGACAGAGAGGCTTATTAATACCGTTAAAAGGGTTTATCACAATGTCCCTTTTTACAGGGAAAAGATGCAGAAGAAAGGTTTAGAGCCTGGAGATATAAAATCTATAGATGATCTGAAAAATTTACCTTTTACCTATAAGCAGGATTTAAGGGATAACTATCCTTACGGACTATTTGCTGCTCCTCTTAGTGAAATTGTGAGGATCCATGCATCATCAGGAACTACTGGCAAACAGACAGTTGTAGGTTACACAAGAAAAGATCTTGATACATGGGCTGAAGTAATGGCTAGAACTTTTACTTGTGCCGGAGCAAATAAGGAATCCATTATTCAGGTTGCATATGGATACGGACTGTTTACAGGAGGATTAGGTGCTCACTATGGAGCTGAAAGAGTTGGAGCATCTGTTATTCCTATATCGGGTGGTAACACAAAGAGACAGCTGCAGTTGATGAAGGATTTTGGCACAACTATTCTTGCATGTACTCCATCCTATGCTCTTTTTATGGCGGAAGAAATGGAAGAGATGGGTTTGAATAAGGAAGAATTAAAGTTAAAAGCTGGTGTATTTGGTGCAGAACCATGGACTGAGAACATGAGAAAAGAGATAGAAGACAGGCTTGGGATTATGGCAATAGATATTTATGGACTGAGTGAAATTATTGGACCCGGAGTTGCAACTGAATGCCACTTAAGGCGTGGAATGCATATAGCAGAGGACCATTTTATTCCTGAAATAATTGATCCTGTGACACAAGAAGTACTTCCTTATGGAACTAAGGGTGAACTTGTATTTACCACAGTGACAAAAGAAGGTTTACCGCTGATAAGATACAGAACTAGAGATATATCTACTCTGAACTATGAGAAATGTGAATGTGGCAGAACATCTGTAAGAATGTCCAAGGTGTCGGGCAGAACTGACGACATGCTTATAATAAGGGGAGTAAATGTATTCCCATCACAGATCGAAAGTGTACTTCTTGAAATAGCTGAAGTTGCACCGCATTATCTTCTTATAGTAGATAGAATTGAGAATCTTGATATTCTTGAAGTTTGGGTTGAAATGAATCAAAATATGTTCTCTGATGAAGTAAAAAGAGTAGAAGAAGTTGAACGCAAAATTAGAAAAGAATTAGATAGTGCAATTGGTATCAATGCAAAAGTAAAATTGGTAGAGCCAAAGACAATAGAAAGAAGTGAAGGAAAGGCAAAACGTGTTATTGATAAACGTAAACTGGTATAAGATTGCGTGTTTTTAAACTGATACTTATTATGAGTTTTAATTGGCAGTACCTAATAAAAGGAGGGGATAGTAATGCTTATAAAACAAATATCTGTATTCCTTGAAAACAAATCTGGAAGATTGGCTGAAGTAACACAGGTTTTAGGGCAAAACAATATTGACATCAGTGCATTGTCGATAGCTGATACAACTGATTTTGGTATTTTGAGGCTTATTGTCAATAACCCTGATAAGGCTGAAAAAGTACTAAAGGATAATGAGTTTACTGTAAGCTCCACAAATGTAATTGCTATAGCAGTGGAAGATAAGCCAGGAGGGCTCTCAAAAGCTTTAAGCCTATTAGATAAGCAGGCTATAGGAATAGAATACATGTATGCCTTTGTTGGGAAAACTTCTGATGAGGCTATGGTTATAATTAGGGTTGATGAGACAGACAAGGCAATAGATGCATTAGTTAAAAGCGGTATTAAGGTATTATCTTCGGAAAGTGTATATAAATTGTAAGATGAGAGTGCATTTTTAACACTCGAATATTTATATTTTGTGATGTAAAAGACTGTGTTAAAAAGCCTTGTGAAATTATTTTTTCATGAGGCTTTTTTGGAATTTGAGAAATTTGTAGAGCAAAAGTTCAATAATGAGATAGAGCTAAATGTCCTCCGAGATTATTGTGAGGATTTTACAAATATATTTTTGTGATAGGGAATGGTTTTATGGATATAAAGAAGGAGCCTTTGGCGTATAGAATGAGGCCGAAAACATTAGAAGAATTTTTTGGTCAGGAGGATATTGTTGGAAGCGGTAAGCTTTTATACAGGATGATTAAAGCTGACAGGATTACATCTGTTATCTTATATGGTCCTCCAGGCACGGGTAAAACATCTCTGGCAAGAATTATTGCAAATACAACGAAGGCTAATTTTGAAAAGTTAAACGCTGTTACAGCTGGAGTTTCAGATATAAAGAGGATTGTAGCAGATACAAGAAACCAGATTCTAAACCCAAGTCAGAAGACTGTACTTTTTGTTGATGAGATACACAGATTTAATAAAGCTCAACAGGATGCATTGTTGCCTTATGTGGAGGACGGTACAATAATTCTAGTTGGAGCTACAACAGAAAATCCTTACTTTGAGGTCAATAAGGCTCTTATATCCAGGTCTTCTGTATTTATGCTAAAACCTTTGGGAATGGGAGCAATAATTTCAATAGTCAAAAATGCACTTCATGACAAGGAAAGAGGCCTTGGTAGTTATGATATCAATATTGATGACGAAACTCTTAATTTTGTTGCCGAATTTTGCAACGGCGATGCCAGAATAGCTTTAAATGCAATTGAACTTGCAGTTTTGACTTCAACAATGGATAGGGACGGGAAAATATTTATTGACATAAAAACTGTTGAAGAATGTATGCAAAAGAGGGTATTGAAGTTTGATAAAACTGGGGAAGGGCATTATGATAATATAAGTGCATTTATTAAGTCAATGAGGGGAAGTGACCCGGATGCAGTGGTTCTTTACCTTGCCAGAGCACTTTATGCAGGGGAAGATCCTATGTTTTTGGCTAGAAGGATAATGATATGCGCTTCTGAAGATGTTGGTACTGCAAACCCTACTGCACTTCAGGTAGCTGTAGCTGCTGCGCAAGCTATACATATGGTAGGAATGCCAGAGGCGAGAATAATTCTTTCTCATGCTGCAATAACCGTAGCTACAAGTCCTAAATCAAATTCGTGCTATACTGCAATCAATAAAGCACTTAGTGATGTAGAAAGTAAAAACACAGGTGAAGTACCTATGCACCTTAGAAATGCAGTAACATCAGGAATGGGAAACTTAGGTTATGGGAAAGGATACAAGTATGCACATGATTTTCCGGGCAATATCGTAGAACAGGAATATCTTCCTAATGAAATGAAAGGTACAATTTACTATAATCCTACTTCAAACGGGTATGAGGTCAAAATAAAAGAGTGGCTTGATAAGAGAAGAAGTAAGTCATAAATTGTAAGTGTTGCTACGTTATGTAAATGTTTGTTAAATAAAAACTCCGGCACATCTCGGAGTTTTTGCTTCTTTTACTTCGTTCGATGGAGGCATAATAGAAAAAGCTATGGTATAATACCATAGCTTTAATAAACTATAAAATAGTTAATCAACTACAGAGATTTTATTGTCCTTAGCAAATTTGATAACTTCTCTCTTATATTGATCGAAGTAGTCCCAATCCATAATTTTAGTCAGTATTATAGATTGCTTGCTGTCTTTGAGTACGAATTCGATTTTCTCCGAAGTTTTCTTTGTAAAAAGCTTCTTTTCGGTATGATAGCCAAGTTTGATTTTCTCAATTTCGTTGTAGCATAAAACTTTTGGCTTACCGCTTTTATCAATGATAGTAAGTGAAGTCCATTCTCTGTCACAAGATACGAGCCTCGTTTTCATTTAAACCACTTCCTCTCCCGATCTAAAAACAAATAAAATAGTTCCAGTAGGTATTTATATATATATTTATGTAGGTGACTTATGTTGGAATAAATTGTATGAAAATTAGTACTTTCTATACATTATATCAAAACTATAAAATAGTTAAAGTGGTTTATGATGGTTTTTGAAAATAATTATTGCACTTTCTAAATAATCTAGTATATTATTAGTAATAGTAATATACTAATACCTTAATTATACCATAATAATGAATAGAAAGAAATAATAAATATATTATTAGTAATTACTTAAGAAAAGGGAGGAACTATTGATGAATATAAATTCAGATAATCTTGTTAAATGGCTTTTTGAAACTAACGCTATAAGGGTATGCCCGCAAAATAAGCCATTTTGGTACACGTCAGGCACTATTGGACCTTATTTTATTAATACTCATTTCCTTTATGGAAGTGAAGAGAAGGCCAACAAACTTTTAAAACTTATTGATGCAGAAAAAGAAAACATCTTCAGCTGTCCAATAAAAGTTCTTGATGAGACACTACAAAATTATGAAAGTGATAAAATATACAGGGCTTTAATTGACCAGATGACAGACTATATCAAATCTAATATAAATATAGATGAGGTGGATTTTATTTCGGGTGGAGAAAGAAGAGATTGGTTTTTTTCTCTTGTCATAGCGAAGCTGCTTAATAAGCCTCATATAACGATATATAAGGATATGACATCAGTGATTTCACAAGATGGAAAAGTGGAGGAAGTCAATAACCTTAATGGAAAAAATGTTCTTCATATTGCAGACCTTATAACAGAAGCTTCAAGTTATGAAAGGGCATGGATTCCTGCAATTTCTAATAAGGGCGGAAATATAAAATGGAGTGTAGTTGTGGTTGACAGAAAGCAGGGAGGAGAAAAAGTATTAAGCAACTATAATGTAAAGTCATTTGCTATGGTAGGGATAGATGTAAACCTGTTTACAAGGGTTTTACATATGGGCATGATAAGTGACAAGCAATTCGAGATGATTGATGAATACATGAAAAATCCAAAAGACTCAATGGCAAGGTTCTTGAAGGAAAATCCAGATTTCATTGAGCAGGCATTAAATTCTGATGATAAAACAAAAGAGCGGGCTAAGCTTATGTTGGAAAAAAACATATACGAGTTATAGGATAATGAGTGTAAGGAATAGTTGAAATATTTCTTCATAAATTGATAAAAAAGATCTCAATGAAAGTTGTCTTTCATTGAGATCTAATATTATACTTAAATAAATTTTAAAACTAAAACATTTTATTTAACTTTAAAAGAAGTTTCAGCAGACTGATTTCCATCAGCGTCTATATCTATAGTCATTTCCAACTTGTAATCTCCACTTTCTGCCCATTCAGGGTTAAGCTTAATTTGTGCTTGTGTATAGAAATTAGGAGATTTTTCAGAGTATATAACATCGCCGAATGAATCCGTGATAGACATTAATGGTGCTCTCAAATCGTAATATGGTACTTCTACATAATCACTTTTATCCAAATCATATACTTTAAGTTGACCATTGTCTTTTCTTAACGCTAAATGTCCTTTTGAAGCTTTAAGATTCTCGGAGAAGTATTCCCATAAACTGCTACCATAGATATTAACAACTCTGTTTCCATATTTGTCAGCTATAACATTTGTAGTCTTTAATGTTTCACCAGCTTTATAGATTGATTTACTTGGAGTTAGTGTTATACTGAAGTCTGTTCCAAAGTTCAAACAAGTAGTAGCACCTGAGAAATCCTTTTGTGTAGTCATCTGGTAGCTATATGTGTTTTCATACTCAGTTTTATCAATCATGGTATCTAAAGTGTATATGCCTTTTGATACTTTAACAGATCCACCCTTTGGCACAATGAGTGTTCCAGCAAAACCTGTTTTTGGATCACTGATAGTACCATAGATGTATGGCAATTCTGAATTTTTATCAAGACTTACTTCAGTAAGGTTAGCAGAATTAAATTCTATTGTCTGTGCAGTATTGGTTTTAAGGCCTACTGCTACATTTTTATTAAATAGAATACGTTCTGAGTAGTAAGTTTCTGGATTGAAGATATCTGTTCCAAAGTTGTATGTACCCTTTGTAAGATAAGCATCATTCATTACTACTCCTATATCCGCATAACCGATAAGATATTGATAAGCTTGTGTAGAAGTAGGTATTGTAAAATAGTAATAACATGGTTGATCAAGTACATTTCCTGTTTCATCTTTTGAAGCAAATTTAATATTTTGTAATGTACTTGCTGCTAAAGTATAATTTGCTGGAGATTTACCATCTTTGATATATACTACAGGTTTATTGTCAGCTGTACCTGATGTAACAATAAATTTATAATTTCCTTTAGGCAATGCAATAAACAGTTCACCGTTTAATAGTTCGCCGCCATTTGAACTGAAGGATTCGCCTGTTGTAGTATTAATTGCTTCTACAAAAGCATTAGTTGCTTTTATTTTACCAGGAAGTTCAAGAGTGAATTTAACTGCATTATTCTTGATTACTCTGTCTACACTAAAAGCTGTTTCTGCTTCAATCAAGTAAGGAAGTTCTACAGATAACTTCAACTTATAGCTTCCTGTAACTAAATTCTGAGGTAATGAGAAGTATAACCAATCAAGGTTGTATTGGCCTTCAGTTATTAATACATTGTTTTTACTGTCAAGGAGTTGCAAGGATGCAGGGGATTTATACTCAATTACTACTGGTTCTTCAGGGATTACAGGCTCTGAAGGATCTTCCATTGCTTTGAATGCAGTATCTGCAGCCTTAAATGCAACCTTGTTGGCACCAGTTTTATATTTGAGTATGTTTTTGCTGGTTAAATATGCAAATGGATCATCGTAAATATAATCCATATACATAAGTCTGTTGCCCTGGCTATCAGTCACAGAAGCGTTTATGTTAGGAGTTTCTCCAGGAACAAATTTAGTTTTGTCCAATCCGATTTTTCCAGTAAAGGTTCCTCCAACAGTAATTGTGTTTTCGCTGTTAGCTTCCAAGTCAACAGTATTGCCTTGGATACCCATATATGCCTTTTGTGCATCTTTTTGGCCATATATATCATAGCTATATGAGTAAGTACCAGGTGTTAAATACATATCAGGTACATTCTTAATATCTTCGAACATAAACCCATTAAGGAAATTTGAGTCCGTTTGACCAACTGAAATAATTGCTTCATTTGGCACAAAACCATGGATGTCTTTATAGGTTAAATCAACCTTTGAAAGGTCTTCAACATCACTATCCATAGGTACATAAAAGTTTCCAGAATCAATTTCAACATCTTTAGTACTAATCATGTATATAGGTTCTTCTGATGATATAGCTTGTTTTTCGTCATCAATGTTTAATCCAATTGCTTCAAAGGAATATGTTCCTGGATTGAGGTATGCATCAAATGAACCATCTGATGTAACCTGAGGGAAATAGAATGGAAAAGTTTGGTTTGAACCCGGCAATTTATAGTACGCATTACAATACTGGAAATCACTGCTTATTCCTGTATCAACAGTAACAGGAAGAAGATCCTTTCCATCTAATTCAACTATGCCTGGTGCAGTAGCTTCTCCTACAAGTGAAGCATATGCTAATTCTTCACCGCCATTATCAAAAGCGTAGTTTGCAATAATAACATAGTCGTTTCCATTTGGCGCAGATGCTCCTGGAATTACTGCAACCCCAGTTTTAGATGTCGATCCAGAATAAACATAGTTATAATAGGTTTCACCATTTTGAGTATATTTATTCCAAACTTCAATATAACCACCGCTAACAGGTACTCCGTCTTGTGTTAATTTTACTCTGAGACCTGTATAAACATTGTTTCTGATGTTAAAATTCATTTCTTTTGAATAGGTTTGATTTTCATTATCATATGCAGTTACTTTAAGTGTATGATTACCATCAGTAAAATTATATGTATCGAGTTCAAAGTTGGTAAACATATTGTTGGAATCATTGTATACAGAACTAACAACAGTATCATCAACGGATAACTCTGTAGTAACAACTTTTTCCGGATAGGTGAATCTTGTCTGTATTTCTAAAAGGTCGAATACAGTCGAATTATCGGAAAGATTCATTATATCCAATCTAGGAGTGATTTCAGTTGTGTTAAGTGCTTTGTTTAAATCTAGAAGACCGTAGCCAAACTTTTCGTCTTTTCCAGCTGCACCCAAATCTTGAGCAGAGTCAGTAAGATACTGTTCAACTTCGATAAGGGAAAGTGATGGATTTTTAGAAATCAAGAGAGCACAGGCAGAAGCTACGAATGGTGTAGCCATTGATGTTCCGTCATAGAATTCATATGTATTATTTGGCAGTGTACTTAGAACGTTTACACCCGGTGCAGCAAGTTCAACGGTAGAACCGTAATTTGAGAAGTATGCAGGATTGTTCTCGATATCTGTAGCAGCTACAGTTATTACCCCAGGTATAGATGCTGGAGAAAAGTCTGCTGCATCCATCGCACTATTTCCAGCAGCTGCAACAACTGCTACGTTTTTTGAAAAAGCGTAATTACATGCTTCAGTAAGAACCGGGCTATCACCATAACCACCAAGACTCATGTTGATTACTCTTGCGCCATTATCAGCAGCGTAATTAATTGCTTGTGCAATAGTAAAGTCATCCCCAGATCCAGCTTCTAAAACTCTCAAAGGCATTATCTTTACAGGTGCTTTTCCAGCGGTTCCTGCAACTCCAATTCCATTATCTGTAGAAGCTGCAATTATTCCTGCTACATGGCTAGCGTGTTCTTCATCTACTGGTCCTGGTGAAGGGTCGTTATCCATATCTACGAAATCATAACCTGCAGTTACTCTATCTTTTAGGTCTTCGTGCATCGAATCAAGTCCTGTATCAATAACCGCTACTACTACTTCATTTAAAGATGAAGTATCGCCAAGTGTAGCCCAAGCTTCCGGTGCATTAATATTTTTAAGACCCCATTGCTCTTCGTATCTTGGATCATTTGGAGCATCTTCAGGAAAATCCAACGCTTTTCTGATATAATTTGGAGCAACATATTCAACGCTGCTGTTTTGCTCAAAAGCTTCTATCTTTTCTGAAAGTTTACTTTCATCAACTTGTACAAGTGCCAAACCACTCTTGTCAGACTTTAAGATCTTACCATTATTTCTGATTATATTACTCTTATTTGCTTTAAGAGTAGCATTATTTTTATACTTTACAATCAGCTGTCCTGGTTTCCTGGGATTGGTTGAATTCATGCTAATTGCTTTATCGAATCTTTTGTTGTTATGCGCTGCTGTTGTACTATTAGCTAATACGTTAAAAGATAGAGCTGAAGTTAACACGCAGGCAATCGTTACTGCTGATATTGCTTTTTTTAACATAGTAATACCCCCTTGTAATTTGATAATGTTTTTTGTTGCAATAACCCGGAAAATAAAATCATATCGATGCCTCAAAAATGCTTGAAGCTTAGGTTTACAACAGTGTTTAGAACACTATTGAAACTAAATTGAAACAGACCACCCCCAGTGATGATATTTACAAATGCTACCAATAGTTCTAATTAATATTACAGCATTAAAATTAGTTTTTCAATAGATTTTTGTCAAAGTTTATAAATTTGTAATAATTAAAATCATAATATGTAGAATGTGGTAGTTTGGCTGGTTTTAGCTGTTTTGCGGAAAATTGAGTTTGTATTTAGAGTTATGGACAAATAAATTCAATATGGTAAAATTAAACTACATCTTAAAATAGAATAATAATGTATTATCAATATTTTATTAGTGGTTGGTTATAATCCGGAGGGGAGAAATGATTGTGAGAAGAGAATTTAAAGTTTGCAGTATTATTTGTCATTTAATATCTGTCGGATGTTTAATGATGGTATTAATGTTCGGTCAGACAGTGTATGCAGGGGATAATGTAGTTTGGGAAAAAAATATGGACATCAGCTTGAATAGGCTGACTGAAATTACATATGGCAAGGGTGTATATATTGTTGTGGATAGTGATGGAGGTATAAGAACATCTACAGATGCAATCAATTGGACAGCAAGAAATCCGGGTGTAAATGCAGGCCTTTACAGTATAGCATGCAATAAAGAGCTATTTGTAGCCGGAGGTATAAACGGTACAATAATTACATCAACAGATGGTATTGAGTGGAAAAGTATAGAACTTGGAGAGATAGAAAAGAAGTATACAATTAGTAAAATTATATGGGATGGAAAGCAGTTTGTAGCTATAGGGGGACAAAATGTATATGGAATTATTATGACTTCACCGGATGGAATTACATGGACAACAAGGATTTCTGAAACGGTGGAGGGATTTAACAGCATAATTTATAATGGAGATATTTATGCAGTTGTCGGTATTGGTGGTAATATTTATACATCAGCTGATGCGATTAGTTGGACAAAAGTACAGAGCGGACTGAATAAGGCTTTAAGTGATATTGCATGGAACGGCGAAAAGTTTGTAGCAGTAAATTTTAAGGGGAATATATTTACATCTGTTGACGGAACACAGTGGACTGTAAATTCAATTGAAAATGCGACTTTTCTTCGCATCATATGGGATGGAAAGCAATTTGTAACATCCTGTATAGATGGAGAGATGTATACATCAACTGATGGAGTGTCATGGACAAAGAATATGATAGGCGAGAATATAAGTTATTGTGATTTTATTTATCATGGTGGACGATATATAGGAATTGATGGTGAAAAAGTATTGAGTTCGGAAGATCTTTTGAACTGGACAATCAACTGCACATTTGGTATAGATGAGAACTTAAGCAGCATAGCGTATAATGGTAAGATATTCGTCATAGCTGGATATGGGAAAGTACTGACTTCCACTGATGGAGAAAATTGGACTTTCAGAGAGACGCTTAGGAAGGAGAGTCCTGTTGATATAGTTTGGGATGGAAAACGTTTTGTGGCTGTTGAAAGTTCTGGAGGTATTATGGTATCTTACGACGGGGAAAATTGGATAGCAGTGCAGTCACCGACATCGACATGTTTTTCAAAAATTGTGGCGAATGAAGAATTATTAATAGCGATTGATACTTCAAGATCAGTATATCGGTCTACAGATGGACTTGAATGGGAATTTGCAGGTAAGATAATTGAGGATAATGATGTTCGTATTAATGATATTTTTTGGGATGGAAGCCGTTTTGTTTTAGTGGGGGCTAAATGTAATTGGGAAGATTATTATTGGGGGTTAGATACTCCCAAAGGAGTATTTGCTACATCTTTAGATGGAACTGAATGGACATTAAATACTTTTGACGATATTCACGGATTTAGTAGTGTTGTATATAACGGAAAAAAATACATTGCTTCGAATGAAAACATTTATGAGCTTACAGATTTGAATACATTGACAATTTTTAAGTCTATAAACCTAAAATCTTACAGCGTATTACTATGGAATAATGATAGGTTATTTGGAATATCAAACGGAAGCGGAAAAGAATCGCTGTTTGCATCAGAAGATGGTAAAACATGGACACCTGTAGCTGCAAGTTATGGTACTCATTTATACGAGTTAGCATTTTATGGTGACAGGTATTTCGCTTTGGGGACTTCAGGAACACTGCTTACAGGAAAAATTGAAGAGTCTGAATACCTAGCGGGTGATATTAATAATGACAAAAATGTAAACAGTATAGATTTTGCATTGTTGAGAAAGTATTTACTGGGAAAGACTTATGAGGTAAATTTAAATAATGCAGATATTAATAAGGATGAAAAAGTAAATTCGTTGGATTTTGCAATCTTAAGAAAGATCTTGCTGGGATATGGAGATAATAAGCAATAGCAAAAGCCAATAGGCGTGGCGTGATAATTATGGATGATTCCGGAAATGGACTTAATGACTTTAATTTACTATTTATTAGATTAAATGAAAAACTGGTAGGGGAGAGCCTCCTACCAGTTTTTATGTGTATCAATTTCTTACTTATCATAAAGAATTCAACCTTTTTCCAAAGATAATCAATTTACTAAAAATTTTATTTGAAGTAAATTTGTAGTATGAATTTGTGAATCATACACTTGATACACTTCGTGCTAGCTGTGACATGTAGTATATAGATTAACTATCTGTCTAATGCAGGAGATATTCCGTCCACAACAGATATTGGCTTTGAAGATACACTGACAGTATCTGATGTCAGTCCGTTGCGTGTTGCTGTTAATGTAATTGTACCTGGTGTTAATGTTGAACGGATGAAAACACGGTTGATTCCGCATTCAGTTGATAAATAGGTTTTGTTTACTGAACCAACTGTATCAGCATTAACACCGCCACGCCAGATACCAGGGCCTGTCATTGTAAAGTCTATTCTACTCTCATCAGTTGGGCAGCGATTACCATTTGCATCTACAACTTCAACATCATACATTACAACGTCAGCACCATTTGCCTGCAAACCATTCGGACCAACTGTCGGTGTGAGTTTTATTTTTGCAGGTGCCCCGGCGGTTGACATTTCGTACTGTGCCACTTGTTTTCCGGAGTTATCGTAACCAACTGCTTTGATTGTCCCCGCTGCCCACTTAACATTAGGGAAACTGAATAGATATCTATCAGCAGGTTTGGATGATTTGCCTATCGAAGTTCCGTTTACAAACAACTCAACACTTGCAGTATTTGACACAACATACATGGTTTTTGTTGTTCCGGAAGGATAATTCCAGTGGCCTACTATATGGATATCCGGTTGTGGGTTTCCGCATACGCGGTGTGCATAGTATAATTGCTTAGGTAAACGTACAGAATCAACTTTTCCGCTTACATGGCATACCGTACTATCCTGCTGACGGCCGTGTGCATTGGAGTCAGCAAAGTATATGGAAGCATAACCTGAGAAACGTGAATGCTCAGAGTCCTTGTTTTTGATATTATAGGTATTAAGCCAGATATTGAGTCTGTTAACGGCGTTTGGAATAATAGTTTCCGAATCCCAGTTCCATGTATCGTTGGCACCCTTTTTAAATCCGTAATGTGGTGGAGAATACTTATCCCAAATGCCACGCAACGCCTCGTCACGAAAATCCTCACATTCGATAATCGGACCTTTATCACGGTAAGGAAGGGCATACCCACGATGTGTATCAGTATTGCTTGTATAATTAGGATGTGCGGGATCAAAGCCTACCATTGTACCAAACCAATCCGAATACTGGATTCCATCTTGGTCGGTCAAATTACGGACACCTATACCACGCCATCCTGAAGGATCCCACTGCTTTTTGATATCATACATTTCTTTCATTTGATCAGCCGGTATACCAAAGTTTCCGTTTTCCCACATAATAACACTTGGATTATTCCTTAAGTAGATCATGGAAGCACGCATTACATTCTTTCTTTGTTGCCATTGTACACCTATTACATTTTTTTCTTTATCACCAGCAGGAACAACATCAATAATTCCAGCCCTGTCATGTGCCTTCACATCTACATCTTGAGGTGAAATATGCATCCATCTGATGTAGTTGCTGTTGCTGCCTTTTATTAAATTAGCGTCATATTCATGCATCCAATCAGGTACAGCCTGACCAAGTGCTGCCCAGTCATTACTTGCACGCTGTGCATATCCTAAAAGGAACACAAACCTACCATTGATATACACGCCTCCAGTACCTGTACCACCTCTGAATTCAACCTTTCTGAAACCTGTTGTAGTTGTTCGGCTGTTTACCGCAACTCCATCTACAATCAGATTGGTTACTACATTATAAAGGTTTGGTGTTTGATCACTCCATAGCTTTGCGTTGGTCATTTGTCCCTTAGCCTTGATTATCGTGGTTTGGCCATTAGCTATTGTAGTTGCTGTACTTCTGAAGGTTGTGGCCACTGTACCGTTGGTATCCATTACCTTTGTTTCTAAAATGACAGACTTGGAACTATCGGATTCGTTACGGACTTCTGATTCAACATTGACCGTGAGATCTCCTTGTGAAGGTGAGAGGTTTGTAAAATCAGATGGATATATGTATATTCCGCTTGTTTTCAAGTTGTTATATAGCGGATAAGTTTGGTATAAATTACCTGGCATATGCAGCCATACATGTCCTATAAGTCCGCCGTAATTAGGATTGAAAGCTTTTCCCTGCCATTGAAAACCAACTCCGGTACTAGACTCTACATAATTATTACTATTGTCTACTCTTACAGCCAAAACGTTCTCAGTATCCCCGAAATTCACTTTACCGGTAAGATCTATACCACATGCTGTAACGCCATCATCATAAACGCCAACTTCTTTTCCGTTTATATAGAAACGTGCTCCTTGTCTTATCCTCTCGAATTCTATAATTATCTTGTTTGACGAGTATTTTGATGGTATTTTGAAATGCTTTCTATACCAAGCGGGTCCGGTATACGAACCTGTATTACCACTTGAGTGACTAATGAGCTTGGTATAAGAATCTACGTCATTATATGTATGCGGAGTACTTACGGTTGACCAACTATTGTCTGCAAATGATGCTGCCTGGGCACCTGACACATCCTGCCTTATGAACTTCCATCCCGGATCCAGACTGTAAGTCGACGCAGACATATCTGTTGCTGGATTAGTAACAGACGGATTAGTTGCTGTTGGAGTTGCTATAGGCATTTTATCCGCAGGGAATTCGGTAATAATCCCCAAAAGGAAACTTCTCATTAATGCAAAATCAATTGCATTAACTTGTTCATCAGCATTAACATCTGCTGCTACCGAGCCGTTTGAAACAGGAAATTCCGGAATAATCCCCAAAAGAAAACTCCTCATTAGTGCGAAATCAATTGAATTGAAACTGCCATCTCCATTGAGATCACCATACTTCAATGAAGTTGTTTGGTTGCTTTTGGCTGAATAGCTAAAATTTGAAGAGAGGTTTAGTATAATGCAAAATGCAACCAAGAAGCCAAAAACTCTTTTCATAGTCAATATTCCCCCTTTTTAAAATTTTTGAATAATATAGGCTATATATATTACCTTCAATGTATTTACTTTAGGGGTAGACATTCATGAATTTTTTATACCGATTGCAAATTTTAAAATATAAAAACAACTGAGATACCCCAAAAACTATTTTAATTAGTGTATTAATATTATGTATTCATTTTATAAGTTTGGGGGGATAGATTTAAAAAGCATAAATGTCAGTATTTAAAGTATTATAAATTAATTTTTAAAGGGGAAATATTTATGAATAGTTTAAGAAAGTTTTCATTATTAGTTGCTGCTCTTTTTCTATCAGCATTAATTTTTCAAAATTCAGTAAAAACTTATGCTGCAAAAACTGTTACTATTGACCCTAATGCAACTTACCAAACTATGGAGGGTTGGGGCTCAAGCATATGCTGGTGGGGAAATCAGATTGGCAGTTGGTCTGCCGATAATAGGAACAAATTGATTGAGAAGATTGTCAGTCCGACTGATGGGCTTGGATATAATGTATTCAGGTACAATATTGGAGGCGGTGAAAATCCCGGACACAATCACATGAGGGCTTATGGCGAAATGGAAGGATATCAGGATGCAAATGGTAGTTGGAACTGGAATGCTGATGCTACTCAACGATCTGTACTTAGTAGGTTAGTAGAAAGAGGAAAATATTATGGATCGGATATGATACTTGAAGCATTTTCTAATTCTCCTCCATACTGGATGACGAAAAGTGGTTGTGCTTCCGGGAATACTGATGGTTCAAATAACCTGAAAGATGATTATTATGATGATTTTGCCAATTACCTAACTGAGGTTGTAAAACACTTCAGGGATACATGGGGTATTACGTTTAGAACACTGGAACCTGTAAATGAGCCCAATGTATCTTGGTGGAAAGCTAATGGCGGACAGGAGGGCTGCTCCTTTTCATATGCTAATCAACAGAAAATTATAAAAGAAGTTGGTGCAAAATTGAAAGCAAAAGGGTTGAGCGGTACAACAGTTAGTGCTGCCGATGAAAACAGTATTGACACGGGTTTATCAGGGCTTCAGACTTTTGATGCAACTACTTTGTCATATATGTCCCAGGCAAATGTACATTCTTATAACGGTTCTAAAAGAACCCAATATAGAGATCTGGCAAAATCCAAAGGACTTAGAATCTGGCAGTCTGAATCCGGTCCATTGAGTTTCGACGGAAATATGGCTGATTCATGTATCATGCTGTCAAAACGTATTGTTACAGACTTGAAAGAATTGGAATGCGTAGCATGGTTGGACTGGCAGATAATAGATGGAGGCAATTGGGGAAGCCTGTATGTAGATAATTCTGCCCAAACGTTTACTCTTACAGAAAAGTTCTATATGCATTCAAATTATAGCAGGTTTATCAGACCGGGTTATAAAATTATAGGTACCAATAATGAAAAAACGATTGCGGCAATAAGCCCGGATAAAAAGAAACTTGTTATTGTAGCTACTAACGATAATAAATCCTCAAGTGACAGCTTTGCATTTGATCTTTCCAGGTTTGGGGGTGTAAACAGTTCAGTTGAAGTCTACAGAACATCTTCGAGCCTTAGTTTGGCAAAAAGTAATATAACAGCGTCGAATAAGACTATTTCAGATACTTTGCCGGCTTATTCAATAAATACATATGTTATATCACTTGATGATGGTACTGTGCCTAAGCCAACTTTCACACCGAACTCAACACCTAATTATAAATACGGTGATTTAAATGGGGATGGAGCGGTAAATTCCATAGACTTTGCAATATTAAGACAATACCTTCTGGGAATTATTACAGCGTTTCCAGTTTTAAATGGTTCTATAGTTGCGGATGTTAATCTGGATGGAGCTGTAAATTCTATAGACTTTGCAGTATTCAGGCAATATCTGTTAGGTATGATTCCGGAACTTCCTTTTAAAAATGGCAGATGAAAAGGTAACACTGTGTAAAGCAGTAAAAATTGCACAGCTTATATATGAAGATACAGAATTGGTTGAATTTTATCTGGGAGACGGGATGAAAGCGGCTCCAGTTCCAGATATAACTTATTGATAATAAGCATATTTATAAAACAATACCGAAAACATAGAAGAATTGGAATGTTAATTTGTAAAATCTCGGAGATATTTAGTAATAAATGTTTCTGGGATTTTTATTTAGCCTCTTGGAGTGAAATGAAAAAGGCAAAAACGGAGTGACTCGATGTCCCGAAGTTTTTATTTGAGAAACTTGCATGTAAATTTCCTTAAATTAGTTGGTTCTAAATCATCTTTAATCTGCAGTAGGTATTTAACCTTATAATTTTGTGTTATAATATGGACATAATAAGCAATATCAGAAGTTATATTTTCAGTATTTCAAACTATGTTAACACAAATACGGAGGAATTGAATTGAGTAAAGTAGAAAGAAAAAATATACAGGTTTCTCAGGAAGAGATAGCAAGGCAGCATCAGTTTATAGAAGAGATAAAGCAACTAAACTATCAGAAAGAGATGCAGACAGAACGGAAAAAACGCTTCTATCTTGCGACTTTTGGTTGTCAGATGAATGAGCATGACTCTGAAAAATTGGCAGGTATGCTTGGTGAGATGGGATATTCCGAATGTGAGGATATGGATGAAAGTGACCTGATAATTTTTAATACATGCTGTGTAAGAGAAAATGCCGAGCTAAAGGTTTATGGGCATTTGGGGGCTATGAAGCATTTGAAAGAAAAGAATCCAGATATGATAATTGCCATGTGTGGCTGTATGATGCAGCAGCCTGAGGTGGTTGAACATATAAAAAAAGTTTATAGACAAGTAGATCTGATATTTGGTACACATAATTTGTACAAGTTCCCGGAACTACTGTTCAGCGCTATCAATTCCAATAAAACTGTTATTGATATTATGGATTCCATTGGCTTAATAGCTGAAGAAATGCCGATAGAGAGAAAGGATGAAGTAAAAGCCTGGGTCACAGTAATGTACGGCTGCAATAATTTCTGTTCCTATTGTATAGTACCCTATGTAAGGGGAAGAGAGAGAAGCAGGTATATTGAGAATATTGTCGATGAGGTAAGGATGTTAGGACGTCAGGGGTTAAAGGAGATAACACTACTTGGGCAGAATGTCAACTCCTACGGCAAAGACCTTGGCAATGATACAACCTTTGCAAAATTGCTTGGTGAACTCAATGAAGTTGAAGGTATTGAGAGAATCAGATTCATGACTTCGCACCCGAAGGATTTGTCCGATGAACTGATTTTTGCAATGAGAGACTTAAATAAGGTTTGTGAGCATCTGCATTTGCCTTTTCAATCTGGAAGTACCAGAATACTAAAAGAAATGAATAGAAAATATTCAAAAGAAGATTATCTTAACTTACTTGAAAAAGTAAAGATAAATATTCCGGGCATTTCTTTAACTTCAGATATAATTGTGGGCTTTCCCGGTGAGACTGAGGAGGATTTTCAGGATACGTTGGACGTGGTGGAAAAAGGGCGTTTTGACCAGATATATTCATTCTTGTACTCAAAAAGGACAGGTACACCAGCAGCAAAAAGTGTGGATCAGGTACCTGAGGAAGTTAAGAAAGAAAGGTTTCAGAGACTAATGGAGGTTCAAAACAGGATAAGTAACGAGATAAATCATGAATATTTGGACAAGGAGATAGAAGTTCTTGTTGAGGGAGAAAGCAAAACTAACGATAAAATATATACAGGGAGAACTCGAGAAAATAAGATAGTCAACTTTGATGGAAACAGTGAAATGATTGGAAAACTTGTTAGGGTAAAAATAGATACTGTTAAGACTTGGTCTTTGGAAGGAAAAGTACTTTGACTTTCAAGGCTGTAGAGAACTGAAATAAACAATCATTGGGGTGAAATGTTTATGAAAAGAATAATATTTGTGTTCTTGCTGACAGTTTTGGTTCTTTGTAATATTTTGCCTGTAAGTGTTCTTAGTTCAAACAATAATGGCAGTATCCTTGTTTTGGTTGATGGAAAGAGCGTTAACTTTGATGTTGAGCCCATGATAATCAATGGCCGTGTAATCGTTCCGTTAAGGGCTATATTTGAAGCTCTCGGTGCAGATGTGGAGTGGGATGATAAGACAAAAACTGTAATTGCTACACAAGAGGCTAAAGTTATTTCTCTAAAGGTAGGAAGTACAACGGCATATATAAATAATGAGAGCATGGAACTTGATGTACCTGCAGTCGTTTATAACGGCAGGACGTTGGTCCCTGTGAGGTTTATTTCTGAAAGCTTTGGATATGATGTAGAATGGAAGGATTCATCGAGAACTGTTACAATTAACTGCACTTCCCAAAATACCATACCAAATTCTACTGTTGCTCCAACTTTGACAAACACTCCAACTTCGATCAAACTTGCAAGTAGCTTTAATGGAAATGTAAATGAGTTAATGGGACTGTCATGTAATGATATAACCGGCATATTTGGACAGCCTGACCGGATTGATTTGAGCAAATATGGGTTCGACTGGTATATATATAACAGCGATTATAACAAATACATTCAAATTGGTGTAAGAGATGAAGTTGTCGTTGGAGTATATACAAATTCTACATATTTTAGTGCATGGGGAAGTATAAAGGTTCTAGCCGATAAAAATTCTGTGAATAGTATATTGGGAACACCTTTAACTTATATCAAAAAAGGCAACGTACGTTATATAACTGACGATTCTGGTGAAGAGGAGATTTTTGAAGTCGATGAAGAGTACTTTGCCACTATATTCTATGATACACAAAATAGCAATAAGGTGTCAGCAGTATTACTTGTTGACAGGAAAGAAGAAATGGCTTTAAACGGGTACTATGGTATACCGAGCGAAAAGCTGAGGCAAAGCTATGAAAGGGAAATATTTGACCTAGCCAATTCAGTTAGGACAAGGCTTGGAAAGAAAATTTTCAAGTGGGATGATAAGGCTGCAAGTGTAGCAAGAATGCATAGTGAAGATATGGCGTTAAATAATTATTTTTCTCATACAAACCTTGAAGGTAAAAGCCCATTTGATAGGATGGATGATGCTGGACTCAACTATTATATTGCTTCAGAAAATATAGCAATGGGACAAATGAGCGGCATATATGCCCATGAATCATGGATGAATTCATCAGGGCACAGATCCAATATTTTAGGGGATTGTGAAAAGCTTGGTGTAGGTGTTTATATTGGGAGTGGAAATAATATATTTTACACACAGAACTTTTATTCCGGATATTAAGGGCTTGTTTTATGGATTGGCATTTTGATTTTGAAAACTTATCAGGCTTTTATGTTGAAAAGATCATAAATACTTAATATATTTATTCCGATATATATTGAGTAGTATGATCTTTTTGCTATTTAATAATCTGGCATTGTATAGTTTCAGCATTTCTTGATTTTTCAAAATACTTTGATTGGATGGATTATATATGCGGGAAAAAAGATTTAGGTTAGGCTTTTTTGCAGTTGTAGCTGATCGGTTTCAGTCTGATTTACTCTCAGGCGTAGTTAATGCAGCGATAAAGCATGATGTTGATATAATACGTTTTTCTCAGGAATGGGAGTATTCTTTTTATAAATTGGAAAATTCATTCGAAATATTTACATACATTGCTAATAAATACGACCTTGATGGCATTTTGTGTTTAGGCTGGATTGTAAACCCTGAAAAGTTAAGGTCAGTAATGGTGAAAAATAAAGAAATACCAATAATTGATCTTGGTTCAGCAAATAAAGATTTTACTTGTGTTTTTCAGAACGGAGAAATATATATTAAAGAACTGACTGAACATCTGGTGGATTATCATAAATATAAGAATATTGTTTATATTTGTCCTATTTCAGATGATACAAGGGTTGATGTTTTTATTGATGAAATGAAACGCCGTGGACTTTATAATAGCGATTATATAATAACTAGAGAAGATATTAACTTAAATACATGGGATATACAAGATAGGGTTTTGAAAATTGAAGATATCATTTTCAATCAAAAAAATCTAAAGATCGATGCTATTATATCACTGTATTCAGATGAAGCAATATTATTGCATGAAATGCTTATGAAGAGAAAAATCCGTGTTCCTGAGGATATTGCACTCGTTGCATGGGAAGAGAGTGATACTTGTAGAAATCATATGCCTCCGATAACAACAGTATATTTCCCGTTTTATGAAATGGGGTATATCGGTTGTGAGGTTTTAGTGAATTTATTAAACGGTAATGAGGTTGAACATTATAATTCACTTCAAAGTAAAATATTTTATAGAAGGTCTTGCGGATGTAATTATTCGGCTTTTAAAAAGATAACGGATGATGTTGTTGAAGTAAAAAACAGTTTACTATTAATTAACGATGAAATCCGGCATGAAATTATTAGTTTACTCAGTTCAGAATTAATAATTTTGAAAGGAAACGAACTCTTTGAACAGTTTGAAAAATCCATAAAACTGAATAATTCGGATTACTTTTGCATTTGGTTTGAAGGATATATTAAGGATGGATGTTTTTCAGTTGAACAATTAGAAATGATTCAGGAAGATATAATGACGTTGAGAAGGCACACTATGCCATATCTAATCAGCGATAATAAATTGAATCTTATATCTGGCAATATGTGGGCAAAGATTCAGATAATTATTAATAGTTGGATTGAAAGAACAGTGAAGCTGCAGGAAAAAAATCAAAATGCGTTTGTTGCCGAGTGGGTAAGAGATATTGGTTTTGAACTGATTACATCCTTTAATCTTGAGAAAGTTGTAAAAATATTGGATGACAATCTTGGAAAATTAAAAATAACAAATTGCTTTATGTACAGATTAAAAAAGATGAGTGAGGAAGAATATTGTCAAACATCTTTATACCAATTTGTTGATGGAAAACCAAATTTAATTGTTCATAATACTGAATATGATTTTTGTGCTGAGGATTTTGAAAAAGAAGAACAAATTAAGTATGATATAGAAAAAATGTTTGAAGGAAATAGACATACATATCTTTGTCATATATTGCATGTAAGGAATGAATTAATAGGATGCGCCTTTTATGAATACGGGGTTAAAGATGATAGGATTTATTCATCTTTAACAGTACAATTGTCTGCTGCACTAAAAAGTGCAGATGTGCTTGAAAAACTTGAAATGTCAAATGAAGAGTTGTCAAAATTAGATACTTTAAAAAATGATTTTATCGCCAATGTTACGCATGATTTCAGGTCACCGTTGATGATTATTTTAAATAATGCCGATATTGCATTAAAATATGACAGTGTTGATGAAGCTACTAAAAAAAGATATTCAGTTATATATGAATCTGCTCTCATGTTAAGGGCAACAACTGATAGAATGCTCGATCTTGTAAAATTAGATGCACAAGGATTGAAGATTAATGCAAAGAAAACAAAGATAACTAATTTTATAGAAAATATATCTGATTTTTATAAATCTGCATTATTAATTTCAAATATAAGTATCGTGAAAAAAATTAATATCAAAAATGAATTCATTTATACTGATTTAGTCGTATTAGAAGAAGTGTTGAATAATATTATTTCAAATGCAATTAAATTTGTAGATCCATTAAAGGGGGAAATTTACATAGAATTAGAGGAGAGTGAAAATTCTGTCAGAATTATTATTGGTGACAATGGTATTGGAATACCAAAAGACAAACTCGAAGTAATATTTGGCAGGTTTGAACAGATAGAAGCAGGGATGAACAGTAGATATAAAGGAACCGGTATAGGTCTTGCATTTTCAAAGCAGCTAATACAATATCTTAAGGGGAAAATTTGGGCAGAATCAAATGGAGTTGGTTATGGATCAAGGTTTATAATTGAATTGCCTAAAGGCGAAGATGTATTCTATGCTGATGGATCGGACAATTGCAGCAATTATGAACTAAGCACATTTGATTTTAAAAATTTACTTCAAATTGAACTAAAAAATAAGAGTGTAGATAATGAAATTGAAGTACATTTTAAAGAACTAAATAAGGATAATGAATTTGATTATAAAAAAGCAATTATTTTAGTAGTTGATGATAACAAACAAATTAGGGAAATTGTATGTGAATATTTAAATAATAATGGATATAGTAATTGGATAACAGCTGGAGATGGAGTACAGGGAATTGAGGCTGCCTATCATTATCGCCCGGACCTGATATTGTGTGATTATAATATGCCAAATATGAGAGGAGACCAGTTACAAGATGAACTGTTAAGTAACCCGGATTTTTCAAGAACCCCCTTTGTTTTTCTTACAGCTTTAGCAGATCGGAAAGTAATATTGGATAGAAAGAGAAAGGGTGCTCTGGACTATTTAAATAAACCAGTTAATGAAGCTGATCTGATTCTTTCAATTGATATACACTTGCGACAATATATGGAACTAAAATCGACATTATATTTGGCAACTACTGATGAATTAACAGGAATCAATAACAAGAGAAATTTGAATAGATTATTTATATCTCAATTTTCTACCAGGAAATTAAGAGAGATATCAATTATATTTTTTGATTTGGATTTCTTTAAATCAGTAAATGATACATATGGACATCAAGCTGGTGATTGTGTATTAAGAGAAATGGGAAAAATATTAAGAGATACACTCAGACCATATGATATTTTTGGACGTTATGGTGGTGAAGAGTTTTTGATAGCTTTACCCGAAACATCTGAAGAAAATGCAATTGCTGTAGCAAAAAAACTTAAGAAAAAGATTGAAGAGTGTGAAATCATATATAATGACATTACAATTAAAATTACTGCGAGCTTTGGTATTGTTTCCTTAATCAAAAATGAACAGTATGTTTGTAAAGAAATTTGTGCTGCTAATTTAAAGAGTATATTTGAGGTTGATCCTAAAGAAGTGAAGAATTGGGATCACGTAGAAGAAAAAAAATTGCAGATTCCTGCTCTTCTGATATCAATGGCAGATATGGCATTGTATGAAGCTAAAAGTACAAGATGTAATAAGTGCGGATATTCATCAGTAAAAAAATCTGATTTCCATAATAATACATGCGTGCAATGTGGAAGTGATGAGTTGGAATATGGAAGAAACACATATGTTGTATTTGATGACTCTTTAGTTAAAGGTTAATTATATGATATTAAAAAATAAGATTTTTCTTTTTAGATATTGGACAAAAATTAATTAGGTTTGTAATCTATATCTTAAATAAATACCGTGAATTAAGGGTACGAGATATGGCGATACTGATTATATTATTTTCAAAGTGCAAATCTTGTGATACAATAGATTATTATTGAGGATAATTTTTTAGAGAGATTTATAAAATTCTTATTTTAATATCGGGAGTAAAATAAGAACTCAAGGAGGGAAAGTATGGATATTATATCAAAGGCTAAGGAACTTGGAAACTTAATAGGTTCTTCAGAAGAAATGACAAGTTATAAAAGATGGGAAGAAAATTTGGCAAGAGACCACAAAGCAAGAGTAATACTAAAGGAGTACCAGGAAGTACAGAGTGAAATGGTAATGGCGGTTCATGGAAACTCCGAAAAAGATATACTCGATGGGCTAAAACAGAAACTTTTAGAAAAGTATGATGAAGTAAATGAGTGTGATATAGCAAGAAACTATATTGAAGCAAAAGAAAAACTTGATATACTTATTAAAAAGGTAAATGACGTTCTTGTATACTCCATAACAGGAGAACAGTCATGTTCTTCACATAGCTGCAGTTCATGCGGCGGAGGGTGCAGCAAGTAAGGAATAAGTGAAATAGTAGCGGAAGTTATATTTTCATCATTCCCAATAATCAAAGTACGTGAGGTATGATAAAAATGGCAACATTGACACCTATGATGCAGCAGTATCTGGATATTAAGGGGCAGTATAAGGACTGTATCCTTTTTTTCAGACTGGGAGACTTTTATGAAATGTTTTTCAGCGACGCAGAGACTGCTTCGAAAGAGCTTGAAATAACGTTAACAGGTAAAGATTGTGGTTTGGATGAAAGGGCACCTATGTGTGGAGTGCCTTTTCATTCTGCCGATTCCTATATATGCAGGCTAATTAATAAAGGATACAAGGTGGCAATTTGTGAGCAGATTGAAGATCCTGCAATGGCCAAAGGTATTGTTAAGAGAGATGTTATAAGGGTTGTAACACCAGGTACTGTTACCGATTCAGCTATGCTAGATGACAAAAAAAACAACTATCTTATGTCTTTATACAAGCATAAAACCTATTTTGGCATAGCTTTTGTAGATATTACTACAGGGGATTTTACGTCAACATCTATTGCACTTGGAAATACAGAAAGCAAGCTTATGGATGAAATTGCCAGGTTTGCACCATCTGAGATGGTAGTAAACAGTGAGTTCCTGTCGGATGAAAATTTGGTTAAGACTTTAAAAAAGAGATTTAATCTATATATTTCAACTATTGAAGATAAATATTTTGAGATAGGATATTCTAAGGAAAAGCTAAAATCTTATTTTAGCGATCATGAGATATGCGAAAATGAGTTTGATATTTATATAAATGCATCAGGGGCTTTGTTAGAATACATTGAACAAACCCAGAAGGTCAACCTTGACCATATACAAAGCTTTAACAAATACAGAATTGAAGAGTATATGGTTTTAGATGTTGCTACAAGAAGAAATCTTGAGCTTACAGAGACCATGAGAGAGAAGAACAGAAAGGGCTCGCTTCTTTGGGTTTTAGACAGGACTATGACCTCCATGGGAGGAAGAACTTTAAGAAAATGGATAGAGCAGCCGCTTATAAATATTTATGATATAAGGGACAGGCATCTTGCTGTAAACGAGTTTAAGGACAAGTTTATGGTCAGAATGGAAGTTAGGGAACTGCTCAAAAGAGTTTATGATATGGAAAGGCTCATGGGCAAGATTGTATTGGGCAGCGCAAATTGCCGTGATCTAGTTTCTTTAAAAAACTCCATAGGTCAGATACCTTACATTAAAGAGCTTTTAAAAGATTTAAACGAAAGTCTCAACAAGGAAAGCAACAGAAATATCGATGCTCTTGCAGATATTTTCGAAATTATTGATAAAGCGATATGTGATGAGCCGCCTGTTTCTGTAAAAGAAGGCGGAATTATAAAAGAAGGCTATAATGAAGAGGTGGACAAGCTAAAAAGGGCATCAGTAGATGGTAAGACCTGGCTTGTTGAACTTGAAAATTCCGAGAGGGAAAAGACCGGTATTAAGAATCTTAAAGTAGGTTTTAACAAAGTATTTGGATACTACCTTGAGGTGACTAAATCTTATTTTTCTCTTGTACCTCCGAATTATATCAGAAAGCAGACTCTTGCTAATTGCGAAAGATTTATAACCGAGGAACTTAAAGTGATTGAAGATACGGTTCTAGGTGCAGAAGACAAACTGGTTGAGCTTGAATACCAGATATTTGTCGAAGTCAGAAACAAGGTTGCAGGAGAGATAACCAGAATAAAAAGAACTGCAAAGGCATTGGCACAGGTGGATGTTATCTGTTCATTAGCAGAGGTGGCAGACCGTGAGTCTTACACCATGCCGGAGATAAATAACGAGGATGTAATTCACATAACTGACGGAAGGCATCCTGTAGTTGAGAAGATGATCGACCAGGGCGAATTCGTACCAAATGATACTTACCTCAACATGAGTGAGGATCAGATTGCAATAATAACCGGACCTAATATGGCAGGAAAGTCTACTTATATGCGTCAGGTGGCATTGATTGTGCTGATGGCTCAAATAGGAAGCTTTGTGCCTGCCAAAAGTGCTGTTATAGGTATTGCCGACAGGATATTTACAAGGGTTGGAGCATCGGATGACCTTGCTGCCGGGCAAAGTACATTCATGGTTGAGATGAGCGAAGTGGCAAATATTCTTAGCAATGCAACATCGAGAAGTATTTTGATACTCGATGAGATTGGAAGAGGTACAAGCACTTATGACGGCCTTAGTATTGCGTGGTCAGTAATTGAACACATAAGCGACAGAAAAAGGATAGGAGCAAGAACGCTCTTTGCTACTCACTATCATGAACTTACAGAACTTGAGGGAAGTATAGATGGAGTTAAGAACTACTGTATTTCGGTTGAAGAAAAAGGCGAGGATATCATCTTCCTGAGAAAGATAATCAGGGGAGGGGCCGATAATAGCTACGGTATACAGGTTGCACGTCTTGCAGGAGTACCGGTGCCTGTTATAAATAGGGCAAAGGAAATATTAAAGGAACTTGAAGATGCAGATATAAATAAGATGGAAGTGCGCTTAAAAAGAGCAAAGAAGCCTATTGAAGGTCAGATAGATGTTTTCTCCTTCAACACACAACAGATAAACAGTGATGAAGTGTTAAATGAGTTAAAAAACATTGATGTAAGTACTCTTACACCGCTTGATGCTTTAAATGTGTTATATAACCTGCAAAAGAAGGCAAATAGTTAAGTAATAACCTAAAGTATTAACTTGGACTTTTCACATAATTGGATTGGATGGTTTTTGATATGGGCAAAATCGTTATACTTGATGAAAATACATCAAATCAAATAGCGGCAGGGGAAGTTGTCGAAAGACCGGCATCGGTTGTAAAGGAACTTGTGGAAAATTCCATTGATGCGGGTAGTTCGAATATTTCCATTGAGATAAATAACGGAGGAGTTTCGCTTATAAAGGTTGTAGACAACGGGAACGGTATTGATGAAGATGACGTTGAAATTGCTTTTGAAAGGCATTCTACAAGCAAAATAAGAAGGGCAGACGACTTGGAGTCAATTTCTACTTTGGGTTTTAGGGGAGAAGCACTTGCAAGTATAGCGTCAGTTTCACTAGTAGAGCTCACTTCAAGGATAAAGGATAGGCAATACGGAAAATATATAAAGATACAGGGCGGAATAATAAAAGAAGTAAGGCAAACAGGGTGTCCTGTTGGAACTACGTTTATAGTTCGGGACCTATTTTATAATACCCCTGCAAGATTTAAATTTCTTAAGAAAGATACCACTGAAGCCGGCTATATATCAGATATGGTAAACCGTATAGCTTTAGGCAATCAACAGATATCAATGAAGCTCATTAATAACAGGAACAGTGTTATACACACTCCAGGAAATAATGATCTTTTAAGTGCTATTTTCAGTATATATGGTAAAGAGACTGCAAAAGAAGTGCTTGAAGTCAAGTATCAGGATGAGAAAATTGAAATTTACGGTTATGTAGGGAAGCCTGAAATTGCAAGAGCGAATAGAAATTATCAATCAATCTATATAAACGGAAGGTATGTAAAAAATAAGACGATATCCTCTGCAATTGATGAGGCGTATAAGACCTACCTTCTAAAAAACAAGTTTGCTTTTGTTGTGCTGCACATAAGGATTAATCCGTTATTTGTTGATGTGAATGTACACCCAACCAAGATGGAAGTCCGTTTTTCAGATGAACCGGCAATATTTAAGGCTGTGTACCATGCTGTGAACAATGCTCTCCTTAGCAAATCACTTATTAGAAATGTTGAGATGAAAGAAAATCCAAAAAATTTCTTTAAGTTCGAAGAAAACAATTTTTCTGCAAAAGGCTTTGTACAGGAGGGTTTGAATGTAAAGCCCGTTCTTTACGAAGATGGATTTACGAAAGCTGTACCACAAAGCGAAGTCAAATTTCCAATCAATGATTTGGAAAATAAAAATATAGATACTAATTTTTCTTCTGCAACGGCCGATAATAAAGGAGTAGCGTTTAGTCAAGATATAAAAGTTAAGACTAATGAAGAGTTAAATAAGGAAGCTGAGAATGATATTAATGAAGCAGCTAAGAACGTGGTTAATCATGAAACTAAGAATATAGTAAGGGAAGAGATTAATCAGGTACATGTTAAGCCCAATAACGAAGTAATTAATACGAAAGCTTTTGTTAATGCAGTTGAAGAAGGGGATACAAAGGCAATAAAAGAAGAAAATAAAGAAGGGTTTATTGAAGAACGCAAAGAAAGAGTTTTAGAGGAAGCGATTGAAGAACCGAAAATAGAAAGCCAAGAAGAAAAGCCAGACGAAGATGAAAAAAGAGAACCGATAAATGCTGATGATAGGGCAAAGGAAGCAAACCAACTGCAGGCTGCCAAAATCATTGGTCAGGCTTTTTCAACATATATACTGCTGCAAGACGGTGACAACCTGATTCTTATAGATCAACATGCAGCTCATGAGAGGATTATGTTTGAAGCCTTAAAGAAAAAGTATAAAAGAAATGAAAGTTTGGCTCAATATTTGCTTTCATCAGTTGTAATTGAACTTACCAATCAAGAAGTAAAAATAATTGAAGAAAACAGGGAAAAATTAAATAGACTAGGGTTTGCATTCGAAAATTTCGGAAATAATTCAATTATACTCAGGTCAATACCTGTAGCATTAGCGGACAATGCCAGTGTAAAAGAGACGTTTTTGGATATACTGGATTTTTTGATGTCAGATAAAAGAAAAGAGAATATTTTAATTGAAGAAGAAGCATTATACAGGGTAGCATGTAAGTCTGCCGTCAAAGCAAACAAAAGACTTGATGATATTGAAATTAAAAAAATAATTAAAGACTTAAGTAATATTGAAAATCCGTACACCTGCCCGCATGGTAGGCCTACGCTAATTAAAATAACCAAATACGAGTTTGAGAAGATGTTTAAGAGAATTGTTTGATTTATATGAATAATTAAGGAATAGCTTCATTTAGGAGGGTAAAATTGAATAATGTAATTGTCATTATGGGGCCGACAGCTTCTGGGAAGACTAAATTGTCAATAGAACTTGCAAAAGATATTAACGGTGAAATAGTGTCAGCGGATTCCATGCAGATTTACAAATATATGGATGTGGGCACTGCAAAGCCGGATGAAGAAGAAAAACAGGGAATTAGGCATTATCTTATAGATGAAGTAACTCCTGATGAAGAGTTTAGTGTTGCAAGGTTTCAACAACTTGCTATACAATATATTGATGATATATTAAACAGTGGTAAGATACCTATTGTTTCAGGTGGGACAGGATTATATATTGATTCTCTTATATATAACATTGAGTTTGGTGATACTATTTGTGACTGGGAGCTTCGGGAAAATTTAAAAAGGGAAGCTTTAGAAAAGGGCAACGAGTATTTACATAACAAGCTTAAAGAAATTGATCCCGAGGCTGCAAAAAAGATTCATATGAATAATGTTAAAAGGGTAATACGGGCTATTGAGGTATATACTTATACTCAGAAACCCATATCCTTGCATCAGGAGGAATCTAGAAAGAATCCTCCGAAATATAATTTTATAACCTTTGGCTTAACTATGAACAGAGAGAAGCTATATGACAGGATAAACCAAAGGGTAGATCTGATGATGGAAAAGGGGTTGGTTGAAGAAGTCACAAAACTCATAGAAATGGGGTACGACAAAAGTACCATTGCGATGCAAGGTCTAGGTTATAAGGAGATTTTATCTTATTTAAGAGGGGAGATAACATTAGATGAAGCGGTTTATGTGTTGAAAAGAGATACAAGACATTACGCTAAGAGACAGCTTACCTGGTTTAACAGGATGAAAGATGTTAACTGGATCAATATGGATCAATTTGGTAGTATGTACGAAATATTAAAAAATATTAAAGATGTTATTGCAACGTCTGGAATTATCTTGTAGAATATAAGTTAAAGTAATTAAAATACCGATTTTGTATTTAAGAGTTGTTTATATAAAATGAAAGAGAGAAAAATATGTCTATTAGAGGAGGATTACCCGTGAACAAGAATAATATCAACTTGCAGGATGTTTTTCTAAATCAAGTTAGAAAAGAGCATATCGCTGTTACAATTTATCTTACAAACGGATTTCAGTTAAAGGGAATGGTAAAAGGTTTTGATAATTTTACTGTAGTATTAGATAGTGAAGGAAGACAGCAATTGATTTATAAGCATGCTATATCAACTATAAGTCCTATGAAAATAGTAAATTTGATTTTTAATGATCCAAGAAATGAGTAATTTGGAATGACTGTAAGTTAGGATTAATCTACATATTTCAGCTGTAGTGCATTAAGCCTAACAGTTAGTATTAAGTATATTATTGTATAATCAAGAATAAGCTATGGTTAAATAACCATAGCTTATTTAGCTTTTTAAGAACTTAAGCTCCAATAAGTTTCGTTAATCATTTTTGGATTAATGAAACTTATTGGAGCTTAATATACACATTTTTTATAGTCTTCTGAAAACTCCAATTACCTTTCCTAAAATAGAAAGATTATCTCTTACTATTATAGGCTCAAGATACTTGTTTTCCGGCTGAAGCCTGACATAACCGTTTTCTTTGTAAAATGTTTTTACGGTAGCTTCATCACCTATAAGTGCAACGACGATATCGCCGTTTGTAGCTGTGGACTGCTGTTTTACGAGTATAAAGTCTTTGTCAAAGATTCCGGCCTCAATCATACTTTCTCCCTGAACTCTTAACATGAAGGCAGTTGAACCCTGAACAAAATCTAAAGGCAGAGGGAATGTATCTTCTATGTTTTCCACTGCAAGAATAGGCTGGCCTGCTGTGACTTTTCCAATGATAGGTACATCAACCATTTCTCTTCTGGAATAAACTTCTTTCGATTTTTTTTCATCGGCATCATTTCTTACAATTTTAAGAGCTCTAGGTTTTGTGGCATCTTTTTGGATAAGGCCTTCTTTTTCTAATTTTTCAAGATAGCTGTGAACTGTAGAAGTAGACTTAAATCCAACTGCTGCGCATATTTCACGTACAGAAGGAGGGTATCCTTTTAGTTTGACCTGTTCGTTTAAAAAGTCGAGAATTTTTTGCTGCTTCTCATCATTCTTTTTCTGCATTTATTTCACCTCATATAAGTATTTGGCGTGATGCCAACAAAAATCAATTTAACCTAAGAGTATTATAACACTATATATTCAAGAAATCAAACTTATGTTCGATATTTTTTTGTAACTATATTGACAACGAACAGTTGTTCTAATATAATACTATTAAAGAACATAAGTTCGTTTGGAGGGTTGGATATGAAAAAGAGGTATGTACTTAAAAATAAAGCAAGATTCTACATATTTATTACAGGTTTAGTCATGAGTATGCTTTTAGTATTTTCTGCTACAAAAGCTTACGGATATAAGGAGCCTGAGTTTGAAGTAATAACCATAAAAAGTGGAGATACTTTGTGGGATATAGCGAAAAAGTATAATAAAAAAGGTGACATAAGAGAATATATTTATGATCTTAAAAAGATAAACGATCTTAATGATTGTAGCATTATGACAGGCAGTGAGCTAAAAGTTATAGTTGAGTAATTATATTGCATCCCTAAAGCCTCAGACATACGAGATTTGGAAGAAGAAAAGTTTTAAGAATGATATCAGCAAACGTGAAAATATGAAATATAATGTAGAAAAAGATTAATATACTTGCCATAATGGAAAACAATTAAAAATGAAAAAGAGAGATAATATTTAAAATAATACGCAAGTTTTAGGAACTATTTTATCTTTTTATAAGTAAAGGGAGTATCGCTCACTACTTTTAAGTAGTTTTGCGACACTCCCTTTTATTTAAGTAATTTGCAAAGCAAATGTCCTAAAACTAAGCAGATTAAATGGCCCCGAGATTTTATTATGCTTTCATAGTTTAAAAAACATCAACTTTCTAAAATTATAGTTCTTTCCTTAATCCCAACAAATATTCTACTCAACATAATTATATATATGGTATTAATGTTATTTCTATATAACAAGTTTTTTTAATAACTTTGCAGATTTGTACCCCACAAACAATTTTTATGAGACGCATATACTGGTTAATATGATTAATCTGAATAATCCACATTATAAATTTTAGAATTTATAACTTATTTAAGTGAATTTAAGATTTTATACATCTATGCTAAAAAACTGAAAGACTAACGAAAAAAATATATATTTATTAATAGGAGGAAAATGAAATGCGAAAAAAGAATCTAAAAAAAATTCTAAAAACATTAACTGCTGTATTTGCTATTTCACTTATTCTTAGTAATACAGCAAAAGTATATGTCAATGGAGCAACAACTAATTACAAATTTGATTTTGGTGGTGGCTCTGTCGAATCCGGTTATACTGGTGTTAGTGCATCTACAGCTTACAACAAAACTCTAGGCTATGGTTTCAATACACCATCAAACATGAAAAATGTCACAGCATCCGGTAGTGGTGCATTAAGTGATGCCGTTCAATTCGTTAAATATGGGATAAAAAGTACTAACACCTTTAATGTTGATCTTCCCAACGGCTTATACGAAGTTAAAGTAACCTTGGGAAACACCTCAAGAGCAAGTGTAGCAGCAGAAGGTGTATTTCAGATAATTAACATGACCGGAAATAATGCTGTAGACAAATTTCAAATTCCTATAACAGACGGACAGTTAAATATACTTGTAACTGAGGGTAAGGCAGGAACAGCATTTACACTTAGTGCACTTGAAATAACAAAGCTTTCTGATAATCCTGTTACAAACAAAACTCTATGGATTGGTGGAGACTCTACAACTTGCAATTACTATCCATTAGATACAAGTACGCAAGCCGGATGGGGACAGTTAATGCCAAAGTATGTTGATAAAAACGTTTACCAAGTACGCAATATGGCAGCAAGCGGTCAGTGTGCAAGAGGTTTTCGTGACGATGGACAATTTGAAGCAATAATGAAATATATCAAACCCGGTGATATATTCATACTGGAGTTCGGTATCAATGATACTGCTGCAAAAAACAATACAACAGAAGCACAATATAAAGAAATAATGACTGATATGGTCAAGCAGGTCAAAGCTATAGGAGCAACAATGGTTTTGCTTACTCCACAGGGAAGATCAACGGACTTTAGCGGAGATGTACATTCTTCTGTCAACAGATGGTATAGAAAAACTACAATCGCGGTTGCAAATGAACAGAGCGTTAGGCTGTGTGATTTGAATGTCTTAAGCTCAAAATATTTTACATCTATAGGAAGAGAAGCAACCCTTGCACTTTTTATGTCGGGAGATGCTGTACATCCTAACCGTTCTGGTGCTACAGAACTTGCAAAACTTGTGTACAATGACCTAAAAGATCTCTTCACTTCTACAGCCACCCCCACAGTTAAGCCAACTGTTACTCCTGTTGTTACATCCACCCCAGGTGTTATTTATGGTGACGTTAATGAGAGTGGCAATGTAGATTCTATAGATTTTGCATTAGTTAGAAAGTACATTTTGGGCATGGATAATTCTATCTCTATTATAAATGGAGATGTCAATGGAGACGGTAGTATAAACTCAATAGATTTTGCACTTATAAGGCAATTTATCCTTGGAATTATATCAAAGTTTCCAATAGGCAATTAAACAAATATACGTTTATATATTATATTAACAAATTTACATTCATAAGGGGGAATAGATATGATAAAAAAACAATCTTTGGCAATCATGTTTACACTGATATTAATGTTGAGCTGTTTACTTTCAACCGTAAACGGACTCGCATACGTTACTGGTGATGTCAATGGTGATGGCAGTTTTAATTCTTTGGACTTCGGTCAATTTAAAATGTATTTGCTAGGTTCATCATTACCTTATCCTGATGCTGGAGATGTAAACAGTGATGGAGTAAAAAACTCTATTGACTTTGGTTATATGCGACAGTATCTTCTCGGTATTATACCTTCTTTTCCGGTTAATCAAACACCAACACCTGCTACAACACCAACACCTGTTACATCAGCTTACCCAACTTCTGCAGGTGTACCTACAGTATATTTAGCTAGTGATTCCACTGTCCAGACTTACAACTCTTCGTATTACCCGCAAGCAGGTTGGGGACAAATGATAAGCAATTATTTTACTTCAGATGTTAAGTTTGTCAATAAAGCCATTGGTGGTAGAAGTTCTAAGAGTTTTGTAGTTGAGGGGAGGCTGGATGAAATCCTCAAAGTAATTAAAAAAGGTGATTATTTATTTGTTCAATTCGGCCATAACGATGCAACTGTCAGCAAACCTGAACGCTATGCTGCTCCATATACTACTTATAAGGAATATCTGGCAAAGTATATTGACGGGGCACGTGAAAAAGGTGCTATACCTGTATTAATTACACCTGTTGCACGTCTTAACTATAAAAACAGTACATATAAAAATGATTTCCCTGATTATTGTACAGCTATGAAGCAGGTAGCTGATGAAAAGGATTGTGCGATCATAGATCTTATGACAAAGACTTTAGACTATTATGCAACGCTTGACTATAATACAGTCTACAAGTTTTATATGGTATCTTCAAATGGAACAGACTATACGCACTTCACTGAAACAGGTGCTAAAGAAGTTGCAAAAATAGTATCTCAAGGTGTCAAAGAGATTAATGTACCTATTTCAAAATACGTTAAATAAAATCCAATTAGTAAATTTAATAAGCAAATATCATTACTAAATTCAATAAAAGATCAGGGTCATGCGGTATGCATCCTGATCTTTTATTAAATGTTGAAAGGAAATTTAAAATCTCGGTATCAATGCTCCCGAGGTTTTTATTTTTTGTATACAAAAATTATTAAAAAATATCGAACTATTGGAAAAAGTATGATATAATTTTATATAGTGACACAAATGTTGTGTTGTTTTTCTAAAAAAAGCTTCTTTATTATAATCATACGTTTATATCTTAAGTTTCAGTTTGCAAGGTTTATAAAAGCCTTTTCAAGAAATAATAGTTCATAGTTTTAAAAATTAAGTTATTATTTATTGCAGCTGCTGTGTTTTGCGATATTTTTCGTGAGGTTGTGATAGAATGTGTAATTTAAGAACTAACAAAGGTAGTATGACGGTAGAAGCATCTTTGATTTTTCCACTCATTTTTCTAATTATAATCGGATTGATCTATATAACTATTTTTCTCTATGAGCAGGCTTATGTTAAGTCTCTGGCAGATCGTGCTGCGGAACGGGGAGCTGCTATCTGGAAGAACCCTAAAAGTGACATGTATATAGGGCTGGTTAAACTTGAAGATTTTGAGGAAAATGATCCATATTGGAGACTTGATGATGATAATAAAGGTCCTAAGGAGGATAAGATTGAGACATATATAGAAAATTCGCTTAAAAAATATAGTATTCTTTACAATAGAGATGCAAAAGGTTATATGAATGGTGCTGATATAACAGTTAGGGCAGAAGTTAAAAATTACGTAGTATATAAGAAGCTGTCGGTGATTGTTAAAAAGAAATTTGACCTTCCTATAGGAAATGCCCTTAGTATTTTTGGCATAGATAATACTGTTGAAATATCTGCAAAGTCTGAGGCATTAATAAATGAACCTGCGGAGTTTATAAGGAGCACTGATTTTGCTATTGATGTTGGAAAGCGTGTGGATGATGCAACCGGTAATCGTTTTGAAAAAATCAAGGATAAAGTAATAAGCTTCCGTAGAGGCATAGAGGATAAATTTTCCTCTGACTCAAAATGAGGATAATAATAATATAGAATACTGTATTAACCCATTAAGCAAAAATAGAGGTGCCTTTATGAATTTATTTAAGAAGAATGAAGGAGCTATAACTGTATATTTAGCAATTATACTTTCAGTAATGCTGATTTTGACAGGAGTACTGGTAGATGGCGCCAGAGCGAGAACTGCAGAGGCACAGGTTCAAAGTACTACTGAAGCAGCAGCAAATTCACTGCTTGCCAATTATAACAATATACTAAAAGAATGGTTTGGTTTGATGTCTTTATCAGAAAATAATTCTGATGTGCTGGAAGAGGAACTTATGTATTATTTGAATAGAAACCTTATGACTGAGCTTGGTGCGGAAAAGGCAAACTTAAGTGATGAGTCGTGGAATTATGTAAAGAAATTTCTGGGTTCAGATAATAAATATAATGATGTTAATTTTATTGATATGTATGATTATCGGATTGAGGAAGTAAGCGCATGTCCTATGTATAACTTGTCTGAAAGTGCAGTTTTAAGGTCTCAGATAGTGGAATATATGAAATATAGGGCTCCCGAAGCGTTAGGAGAAGAATTTTTAGAGAAGATTAATGTTTTGAAGAGTTTTAAAAAACAGTCGGAAGCATTATCTTCAAAGCTTGAGATCGACCGTAGCTTAAACGAAATTAAGAAAGAGCTGGAAAAGCTGTCTAACGATATTGAAAAAGTAAACTTGTATGATGCAAAAGTGCTTGAGGACAAGCTTAAAAAAGTATGTGAAAAAACTACTGAAAAAGTACTTTTGGAAAAAGAATGTGAGTATTTAAAGGAACAGAAAAAGAATGCAGAAGAAGAATTGAATAATTACAAAAAGTCTGAAAGCTACAAAAAGGAGTTAAAAAGCCTATCTGATCAACTTGCTGCTGCGGCTGATCAAAGTGAAAGGGAGGCTATTTTAGCAGAAATTGGAAATCTGTGCAAATCCTATGAGGACGTAATAAAAACTGCTAAGGAAGCCTATGATAGGGCATGTGATAATTATTCATCCTGTGAAGATGAAGCAAAAGAATTGATAAAAGATTTAAATAAATACATTGATGAGTATTATGGCTATAGCGAAACTGCACTAGCTCATGCAAATAAGGTTATGGGGTTGTCTACTGACATTCTAAAACAGATTGAAGATATGGAATTACAGCTCAAAGGAGATACAAGTGACTTTGCAGAGAAAATGAAGCAGGAAATTTCAAAAATAAAAAAACAGGTATCAAAAGAAAGTATGGAAGATCTTATAGAGAAATTTAAAACTAACTTAAATTGTCTAGGGGATAAAGCAGATGAGAAAAAAGGAATATTAGGGAAAGGTTTAAAATATCGTTTAGCTGCTGTTAAGCTAAAAGAAATCGATAAAGATACCGGGAAGCTTACAGGTTTTAGTAAAGACGACAAAACAAAGATATCTGATTATATACTCAAAGATATTGTAAACATAAATGATTTACTTAAGAATTACGTTCAAAAGTATAAAAAGATAAGCTCCAGCGAGTTTAAAATAGAAAAAACAGTAAAAAGTAGTAAGAAAATTGAGGATCCTCGTAAAGCTTCAAATGATTTGGTTAAGAGTTCGGATAATCCGTTAAAAGAACTTGAAGCTTCAAAGGAACATGAGGATTTTGATGAAAAATTAAAAGGTTTACCATCTGGTGGAGCAAAAATAAGCAGTGAGGGTATTTTGAAGGCGTTTCTCGGTAATGACTATGACTTTGTTGCAGGTGCAATAAAGAGTAAGGAAAAATCAAATGAAGATGAATTGAAGAAGTCTGACGCTGGTAATGTTGTTAACTCCATGAATTTTACCGATGAGGATAATAAATCTCCTAGTGAAGGCTTTGGGCTGATTTCAGAACTTATAGGCGTTCTTGAACAGGGACTTGAAGGCTTGAGGGATGAAATGTATGTAGGTGAGTATGCTTTAGGAACGTTTAATAATTACTTATCCACTAAGACGCTTAAGTCTACAGAGGGCAATACAATAAACCAGGTTGACTTGAGGGGAAGAGAAAGAGGAGAACGCAAACCGTATTTATATTTTGAAAACGAGATTGAGTATATATTAGGTGGCACATCTGATGATAATTTGAATGTATATAACGTGATGGCTAAAATCCTGCTTATCAGGTTTGTTTTAAATACAATATATATTTATACAGATGGTGAAAAGTCAAAGGAAGCTTATTTGGCAGCAACGGCTATTGCAGGCTGGACAGGATTTGGAGTTCCAATTGTTCAGACACTTATAATGTTGAGTTGGTCAATGGCTGAATCTGTACTAGATGTGAAATTCCTGATGAGCGGAAAGTCTGTAGCGATATTTAAGACAAGTGATACCTGGGTTTTAGGTGCTGCAGGGGGACTATCAAAAATTAAGGACGAGATACAGGACACTGTGGTAGGCGGTGTTAAAAAATACGCCCAAAAAGCTGTTGACTATGGAACAGACAAGGCTGAGGATATTGCAGATGCTGCAACCCAAAATGTTTACGACACTATAAACACAAAAGTTGAGAATGTAGTTGAAAAGTTTTTTGCACCGGTAGAGGAAGCATTAAACGGTACGGACAAAGCTATAAGGAATAACTATGCAGAAATCACCGGCAGCCTTGAAAATGAATTGGCAGGTCTTGAAAATGAAGATATGAGCTATGTGGTTAAAGAAATATACAAGCTTGCAGAAGAAGAATACAGAAAAGTAAAAGTTGATATGGAAAATCAATTGACCAGGCCCATTGACGAAGCAAAGGAAAGAATTGAGAAAACAAAGCAAACAATAAAAAGTAATATTGCTACAAAGCTTACGGATTTGAAAAAAAGTATAAAAGGTAAAATATCTGAGGCTGCTAAAAGTGGTAAAGAAGGAATAAACAAATATATTGATTCCTTTGGCAGCAAATCCGCAGGAACAGCTGGTAACAGTTATAAAAATATTAAAGCCAGTATCCTATCGTTAAATTATGAAGGATACCTTAGAGTGCTTCTAATGATGATGCTTAGCAGGGAGGAGAAAATTACCCGGATTCAAGACCTTATTCAACTTCAGATGACAAAAATGACGGGAAACAATGACTTCAAACTTTCGGATTGCAATACCTATGTAGGAGTAAAGGTAAATGTTTCTATGAAATACTTTTTTATGACACAGCCATTTGTTAAAAATGAACTGAAAACAGAAGATTATAAAAGGCATATATTAAGTGTGAAAATACTTAAGGGATATTAAGGTGAGGTTTCGCATGGTTAATAAGATGTTTAAACGGACAAAAGAATGTAATGGGTCACTGACTGTTGAAGCAGCTGTAATAATGCCGTTTTTTATATGCTTTATTTTGAGCTTTGCCTTTTTCATTAAAATAGTTTACACACAAAGCGTTGTTCAACATGCCATAAATGAGACTGCAAATGAGCTTTCTGTGTATAGTTATCTATACTCGGTATCAGGAGCTCAAAAGTCTCATGATGATGCAAAATCTTATCTGGAGGAAAATAGCAAGAGTGCGCAGAGTCAAATTAACGATACTATTGATGCAATTGGTTCTCTGGAGGATACGAAGGATAGTTTGGAGGGTACGTCAGATGATGTGCAAAACGGGAATATAGAAGAGTTATCGGGTGATATAAAAGAGATTAAAGAGCTTTCGCAAAAAAATATTGCTGACGCTAAGAAGTTAAAAGAGATGCTTCAAAACGCAATAAAAAATCCCAAGCAGGAAATAATCAGTTTTGCCTCCCTTTTGGCTCAAGGTGCTTTTGAAGATGTAAAGGGTGCATTAGTGTCACCGGTTATAAAAATTATGTGCAGGAAGCACTTTGCGACAGATAGCCTTGGCGCAGACAGTCGGCTTAAAAGTCTTGGCATTGTGGAAGGATTGGATGGCCTTGATTTTAGTGAGACGAAAATACTTTATGATAATGAAAATATTGATATAATTGTAAGATACAAAATTGAGACAAGCTTGCCTATCAATTTTTTGCCAGATCTTTATTTTATACAAAGGGCTAACGTACATGCATGGCTTGATGGGGACGGTAAAACGCCTGGTGATAGCGAAAAAGACAAGGATACTTCCAATGTATGGGAGATGTCGGTTCGTGACAGGACAAAGAAAATTTTTGAGTTAGAAGGGAAAGACACACCTGATGAGGTTTCCATAATAAAGTACAATGCTGGAGATATAATTGACGTGACGAGTATTAACTTAAGCGAGAAAAGCTATATTGAAACCGCTGGAGTAAAATCCAGAATAAATGCAAGCATAAAGAAACTCAAAGAGTTTAATAGCAATAAATATGGCGAGATAAAGTCGCGAACGTTAATTGTAATTCTTCCTGAAAAGTCCCTCGAAACAAGGGAGGATGTTAAAAAGCTTCTATCAGATGATTGCATTAAATATGCCAAAGAAATGGGCGTAATTCTAAAATATAAGGAAGCCTATGGAACATTGCCAAAAACTAGTGTATAATGTCTGTGAGCTTTGTTAGAAAAGCGAACAAAATAATATTTGATGGAGGATTAATGTATGAAGAGCTTTAAAAATGTATTATCAAAAGCAATTTTTATGTTGCTTTTAGCAGGAATAATAATGTTTAGCGTTACCGGATGTTCCAACGGAAATGGTAAAAAGAGTGAAACGGATAGTAAAGCATCCAGTCAACCGACCAGTCAGGTTAGCAGTAAACCTGATAATGTAGCAGGTGGAAAAGATAGTTATACATTAAAAGATGTGGATACCGAGAGTGCATTGAAACTTGCATCAGGCCTATTGCTTGGGCTTGCAGATGCCAGCATTATTCCAACCGAGCAGCCAACGGTTGTTGTTGTAAAGCCTGGAGAAAAGAGTTGTACTATCGGATCATGTGATATTCTGCAAAAAGTAAAATTAACTGAAGTACCAGCAATTAAAGTCTTAGATTCAAAAAATGCTGCATGGCGTATAACATTTACCTTTAAGCCTGAAATTACAATTGAAGTTATTGATGATGCTGTTAATCCTCAGAAGGCGATAAAATTATATCCGGATGAAAAACAGTAAAATATACTACCGAGGTAGGAGAGAATGAAATATAAGGTTACTAAAAAGCAGCAGAACAGCAGACTGTGTCTGGTTTGCGGATTAAAGAATGATTTTGGGTTAAAAACGTCTTTCTATGAACTTGAAAATGGCGAATTGGTTGCAGTGTTTAAAACACTTGAAGAACATCAGAGTTACCCCGGAAGGCTTCATGGCGGAATTGCAGGAGCTGTTCTTGACGAGACAATAGGCAGAGCTATAATGATAAATCAGGAGAATATATGGGGTGTGACTGTTGAACTAAATGTAAAGTATAAAAAACCAATTCCTCTAAATGAAGAATTGCGGGCAGTAGGAAGAATTATAAAGGACTCAAAAAGGATATTTGAGGGTACAGGTGAAATATTGCTTCCTACTGGAGAAGTTGCTGCTATAGCACATGGAACATATATGAAAATGCCAATTGAAAAAATAGCAGATTTTAATGAAGACCACGAAGAGTGGAAGACTCTATTAACTGATAGTGATCCTGAAGAAATAGAATTACCGGATAACATTGGGAAATAGTGATTTGTTAAAGTATTTGATAAGATACTATATAAGAGAGATAGAGTTTCTAAAAATTAAAGGTTTTATTAATATTATAAATCTCAAAAGGTCCATATTTAAGTATGTGGATCTTCTTTTATTAAATTTCTTCAAAAAAATTTTAAAAAACCAAAACTTTTTTGATTTTAAGGTGTATATATAAATAAATGCAGCTTAAGTTTTATATGAAGGGCGGTTAACCTATTGGATGTCCCGGATCAAAAAATAATAAAATTATGTAAAAAGAATAAGCGGGAAGGGTTCGATCTTCTATTTAAAAAATATGAGAGATACATATATACCATTTGCTACAGCTACACTTACTCACAACAAGACGCCCTTGACCTGGTTCAGGAGATTTTCCTCAGGATTTACAGGAATTTTGAACGGGTTGATGAGAAAAAGCCGATTTCACCCTGGATAAAGAGAATTGCAGTGAATGTCTGCATTAACTTTAAGAGGGATAACAAAAACAAGGTATCGGAATTATCAATTCATTCAAGTACTGATGAGGGTGAGAACACTCTTGAAGAGACGGTTTCTGACGGTTGCTTCACAGAAGATGAAGTTGTTTACCTTGATACAAAGAAGGTTTTGGAAGAGTCAATCATGGAACTTCCAAAAGAGGTCAAAATGGCTGTTTTACTACGGCATATCAAAGGGCTTAGCTATAACGAGATTTCAGAACTTATGGAATGCCCTGTAGGTACGATTAAGACTTACATATTCAGAGGTAAAAAACTATTGAAGGATAGTCTTGTAAGAAAAGGCGTATGGGAGGTGTAGAAGATGGAATGCAAATTTGACATCGATTTGATTCAAGAGTATGTAGAAGGAACCATTGAACCGCTTGAAAAGATATTTGTTGAGGAACACCTTAAAGTTTGCAGAAAATGCAGGAAAGAACTAAATCAATTCAAGCTTCTCCAATATGAACTCGAAAATCTGGAGGAACCTGAAGAAGTTCCTGTAGAACTGGAAAATGTGAGAGATATGGTATTGGACAATATTTTTGATGCTCCAAGCCAATACAGTGTAAAGGATTTTATAAAACAACGAAAAAATTCTATGGTTTTGGCATCAGAGTTTGTAGATTATCTTCCCGGTAAAAGTATTGTTGAAAAGGGACTTAAGGCTACCAGTTCAATAATTGGGACAGCATCTAAGAAAGGTGCTAAATATGGACTTAAACTAATTCAAGCGAGGACATAGAAGATGATAATACTTGAAATTCTGGGATATATGTTGATAGCGTTATTTGTTTTACTGGCATTAATTTTAATTTTGCCCATTGAGTTTAAAGTTTATGGGCAAAAGTATGAAAAGATCTTTTTTAAAGCGAGCCTTATATGGTTTATGGGTGCTCTTGGGTTTCATTTTATGAAAGAATACTCGCAAGAGGCTGCAATATATGTTCGTATATTTGGTTTTAAAAAGAAAATTGATGGCAGTAAATTTGCTAAGAAGGACAATAAAAAGGAAAAGAAAGATGAAAAGAAAAAAGAAAAGAAAAAAGAAAAAGGTAAATCAAGAAATTACCTGGAATCAAATTTTATAAGATGTGCACTGGAATGTCTGAAAAAGGTGTTAAATCACATTAAACCTAAAAAGTTTGTAATTGAAGGTAAGGTTGGATTTGAAGATCCTTATGTTACAGGTTTGCTGTGTACAGTTCTAAACCTACTATATGCTGAGCTTAAAAAGGCGAATATCAATGTAAGAACTGTATTTGATGATGAAATTTATGAAGGAAAGTGCCTAATTCAGGGAAGGGTGGTATTGGCTTATCTGGCTTACATAGCTCTAAGGCTATACTTCTCAAGACCTGTTAGTATAAATAAAAAACAAAAATTCAAGGAGGTTAAATCATATGGCAACTGATGCAAAATTTAATGTAGATGAAAGTGTTGGTGTATTATTTGAAAAGTTGGAAAAATTCCTGACTTCTAAAACAGTTATAGGTGAGCCTATTAAAATTGGAGAGGCGACATTAATACCATTTATTACTACCAGCTTTGGACTTGGAGCAGGTGGCGGCGATGGAACTGATTCGAAAGGTGCCGTTGGAGTTGGTGGAGGTTCAGGTATTGGAGCAAAGATTGCACCAACCGCTGTACTTGTTATAAAGGGAGATCAGATTGAAATGATTCCTATTAAGAAAACAGCAGGTTTTGAAAAGTTGATTGACATGGTACCTGATATAGTATCAAAGGTTAATTGCTGCAAGAAAGATGACGAAAAGGGAAAAGAAAAAGACGAGGAATAATTTTAGGAATTGCTATTGAAAGGGCCACAATGTAGTGAGGTTGTGGCTCTTTGCTTTTATGTAAAATACAATGGAAGGAGTAGAGGGGATATGATATAATATGGAAAAGCTTTAGGAATAATAGGGGAGGATTTTATATGAAATGTCCAGTGTGCAGAACTATCAGTCTTGATGAAAAAACAAATGAAAGCGGGTTGAAAGTATACTCATGTAGTGAGTGTAAGGGGATTTGGGTGAGGTTCGACGATTATGTCAATTGGAAGAGTAAAGAAGAAAACGAGCATTTATTTGAGGCGGGTGTATCAAATGTAGCTGGTAATGAAGCAAATGATTATATGCCTGAGTATGACTCCAAGAAAGCGAATTTATGTCCCGATTGTGGTAGAATACTTATAAAATACAGGGTTTCTAGCGATATTATTTTCAATGTTGACCATTGCGGCTGCTGCAATGGAGTATGGCTGGATAAGAATGAATGGGCTGTTTTGGTGGAAAATAAACTCCACAAGAAAATGAATGATTTCTTTACAGCTCCATGGCAAAACAGATTAAAGGAAGAAATGACTAAAAGCAGATTTGCTGAGTTATATAAGAAAAAGTTTGGGGAAGAAAGTTACAATAAGTTGAAAGAAATTAAAGAATGGATGAATGAAAGTGAGCTGAAAAACGAAATGTTGGCATATTTGACAGATGATGATCCATACAAAATATAGTTACGATGTTTTTGTTTAGTAAAATTAGTACATAATTTGGAGATAAATATGATATTAAAGGGTTTCAAATTTGGAATGCTATTGCAGCTTGCTATAGGGCCTGTTTGCTTTTATATTTTTGATACTGGAAGCAAGAAGGGTTTTTTAGCTGCGGAGTCAAGTGTGTTGGCAGTAGCAATTGTAGATGCTTTTTTTATTTTGTTAGCAATATTGGGGATTACTGCTTTTTTAAAGAATGACAAAATAAATAGTTTGTTCAAAATTTTGGGTAGTGCAATTTTGGCGTTTTTTGGCATAAAAACTATTATGGGAAGCATTTCTGTTTCGCCAGGCAACTATGTTGGAACACTTTACAACCCCTTTGTAGTCGGCTTGATGCTTACAATTTCAAATCCTTTAACAATTTTGTTTTGGGCAGGTGTTTTTACTTCAAAAATAACTGAAGACAAATTCGAAAAGAAAAGTCTGTTTTTGTTTGGATTAGGCGCAGTACTTTCTACAATAGTGTTTTTATCAGGTGTTGGGGCAATAGGCAGCATTGCAGCCAGTTTTTTGCCACCTGTAATAATAAGTATACTAAATGCAATTGTAGGAATAGTGTTTTTGTATTTTGCAATAAAACTGTTGGTAAAGAAAAAAGAACAATCATAAATTAAAAAAAGCCTTGACTTATATATTAATTTAGAATAAAATTGGGTGTAAAGTAATTTGCTTTACAGGTGCAAATATGGATAATATATATGAGATATCCCTTTTGTTGGATTTTTATGGGCAGTTGCTCTCAAAGAAGCAGTATGAAATATTGGATTTACATTTTAATAATGATTATTCTCTTGGAGAGATTGCAGAACACTTCAACATAAGCAGACAGGGCATTTTTGATAATATAAAAAGAGGAAAAGCGGCCCTTATGGATATGGAAGAAAAGCTGGGTCTTGTCAGTAAGTTTACACAGCAGAAAGCAAAGGCTGAAAACATACTGGAGTATTTGAAAAATATAAATAGACAAAATATGAATAAAGTTGATATAGAGTATTTAAAAAAGATAGAAGATGGTATAATTGAAATAATCGAGAGTTGATATAAAAGATGAGGTGTCTAAAATATGGTGTTTGAAGGGCTTTCAAATAAGCTTCAAGAAACCATTAAGAAGCTTAAAGGAAAAGGCAGAGTTAATGAAAAAGACGTTAAGGAAATGATGCGTGAAATAAAGCTTGCCCTTTTAGAAGCTGACGTAAACTTTAAGGTTGTTAAAGACTTTATAGCCAAGGTTTCTGAAAGAGCAGTAGGGCAGGATGTTTTAGAAAGCCTTACTCCGGGACAGCAGATTATAAAAATTGTGCATGAAGAACTCATTAATCTGATGGGGCCTGGGCAAAGCAAAGTAGTATTCGCACCAAAACCTCCGACTGTTTATATGATGGTAGGTCTTCAGGGATCCGGTAAGACTACGACTTCCGGTAAACTTGCAAATCTTCTTAGGAAGCAGGGTAAAAACCCACTTTTGGTTGCATGTGACGTTTATAGGCCTGCAGCTATCAAACAGTTGCAAGTTGTTGGAGGACAGCTAGGTGTTGACGTGTTTTCGATGGGAGACCAGACAAATCCTGTTGATATCGCAAAAGCAGCGGTAGAGCATGCGAAAATAAAACAGTACGATTTGGTTATAATTGATACAGCAGGTCGATTACACATAGATGAAAAGTTGATGGACGAGTTAAAGAACATCAAGGATACTGTAAGACCCCATGAAATATTGCTGGTAGTTGATTCAATGACAGGTCAGGATGCAGTGAATGTATCTGAAACCTTCAATGAGAAGCTTGGGGTTGATGGTGTTATTCTGACCAAGCTTGATGGAGATACAAGAGGTGGAGCGGCATTATCAGTTAAAACTGTCACAGGAAAGCCTATAAAGTTTATAGGTATGGGTGAAAAACTCAGTGATTTAGAACCGTTCTTCCCTGATAGAATGGCATCAAGGATTCTTGGAATGGGTGACGTTTTAAGCTTAATTGAAAAGGCGCAGGAAGCTTTTGATGAAAAAGCAGCACTGGAAATGGAAAGGAAAATGCGTACACAACAGTTTACGCTTGAAGATTTTCTTGACCAGATGCAGCAGATTAAGAAGATGGGGCCTTTAAACAAGATTGTGGGTATGTTGCCGGGAGTTAATGCCGATGCTCTTAAAGAAATTAACTCAGCAGACAGCGATAAGGAGCTTGGCCGATTTGAAGCTATAATAAGGTCAATGACGAAAAAGGAAAGAAATGATCCTTCGATAATAAACGGCAGCAGGAGAAAAAGAATTGCAGCCGGTAGTGGTACTACAGTACAGGATGTTAACAAGGTTTTAAAGAGCTTTGAAGAGATGAGAAAAATGATGAAGATGATGTCAGATATGGGTAAACACGGTAAGAAAGGATTTGGAAATAAATTCAAATTACCGTTTAGATAATAAAGAAGTAAAATAATGTCAGGAGGTGAAAAATAAATGGCAGTTAAAATAAGATTAAAAAGAATGGGTGCTAAGAAAAGCCCGTTTTATAGAGTAGTTGTTGCTGATTCAAGATATCCTCGTGATGGAAGATTCATTGAAGAGATTGGTACTTATAATCCGCTCACTGATCCAAGTTCGATAAATATCGATTCTGAAAAGGCACAAAAATGGCTTAAGAATGGTGCTCAGCCTACAGATACTGTAAAAACCTTATTAAAGAAGGTTGGAGCTATCCAGTAAAAACTGTTTTTTATTTTGAAATGACAAAATAAAGGGTAAAATAGCGGGAGGTATGATATTATGAAAGAACTTCTCGAAACAATTGCCAAAGCCTTGGTTGATTACCCGGACGATGTTTTTGTAAATGAAGTTGAAGGCGAAAAGTCAATGATTCTTGAGCTGAAAGTTTCAAAGGACGATATGGGTAAGGTTATTGGAAAACAAGGTAGAATTGCAAAGGCTATAAGGACAGTTGTGAAGGCAGCAGCAATAAAAGAAAATAAAAGAGTATCTGTAGAAATACTACAATAGTAAATGTGGGCAGGAGATATACTCTTGTCCACATTTTTATTCCGCCTCTTTCTAAATGAAGTGAAAAAGGCAAAAACATAGGAACTCGATGCTCTGGAGTTTTATTAAAGAATTTTCGAATTGATTTGTGGGAATAAGTGAAATAATATAAGTAAGACTAATTTACTTAAATGGCGGTGTTAAATAATGTTACAGTATTTTGAAATCGGCAAAGTTGTAAATACGCATGGCGTAAAAGGTGAAATTAAAGTAGTACCTTTAACTGATGATCCAAACAGATTTAATAAATTAAAGTCTGCATTCATAGCTTCAGAAATATCTGAAAATATGCAAAAATATAATTTTGAAGGCATTAAGTTTCATAAAAACTTTGTCTTACTTAAGCTAAAAGGCATCGACGATCCAAATGAAGCAGAAAAGCTTAAGGACAAGTTTATAATAATAGACAGGGAAGATGCTGTAAAATTACCTGAAGGCTCTTTCTTTGTATGTGATTTGATTAATTGTGAAGTATATGATGAAAAGGAAAATAAACTTGGAGTTTTAATTGATATACTTCAAACTGGAAGTAATGATGTTTACGTTGTTCGTGATGAAAATAAGAAGGAAATCCTTGTACCTGCTTTGAAATCAGTAGTTAAGGAAGTTTCCATTGAAGATAAAAAAATTATAGTTGAGTTACCACAAGGGTTGATTGACGATGAAGTTTGATATTTTAACACTATTTCCCGAAGTAATTGATGCTGTATTAAAAGAGAGTATTATTGGAAGAGCTCAGGAAAACGGCATAATTGAGATTAATGCTGTTAATATAAGAGATTATTCTAAGAATAAGCACAAGAAGGCTGATGATTACCCCTACGGAGGCGGAGGGGGCATGATAATGACTGCTCAGCCTATTTATGATGCTTATCTTTCAGTTGTAAAAGATGTCGAACACAAACCAAAAGTTATATACTTAAGCCCTCAAGGCAGAGTCCTGACTCAAGAAGTTGTAAAGGAACTGTCAAAGGAAAATCATATTGTTTTATTGTGCGGGCATTATGAGGGAATTGATGAAAGAATAATTGAAGAAATTGTTGATGAGGAAATATCCATTGGTGATTATGTACTTACGGGTGGGGAACTGCCTGCAATGGTACTTATAGATTCTGTAAGCAGATTGATACCCGGGGTATTGTCAAGTGAAGATTCATATTCCCAGGAATCACATTATGAAGGACTGTTGGAGTATCCGCAGTACACAAGACCTGTGGAGTTTAATAACCGTGAGGTACCTGATATACTACTGTCAGGACATCATGCCAACATAACCAGATGGAGAAGAAAAGAGGCCATTAAGCGTACATATTTAAAGAGACCGGATTTGTTTGCAAGGTTTGAATCCGGAAAAGATGATAAAAAGCTTATAGGTGAGGTGTTAAAAGAGCTGGAAGATAAGAAAAAGAACTAAGATGCAGGAATGTAATTCTTAAGGCAGCGCAAATTCTGGATTGCATAGTGGAAAGAGAATTGAAGAATGTGTAATGATTGAGAGTTTACGTGGTATAATATTAACATTATGCCTACGATAATGAATAATTTTTTAGAAATAAGGAGGATACATAAATGGAAAACACAGAAGTTAAAAATCCGGTAGTTACAATCGAGATGGAGAATGGAGGAACAATTAAGGCTGAGTTGTACCCGGACATAGCTCCTAACACTGTTAAAAGCTTTATTTCCCTAATTAATAAAGGTTTTTACAATGGAATTATATTTCACAGGGTTATACCTGGTTTTATGATACAGGGTGGTGACCCTGAAGGAATTGGTATAGGTGGTCCCGGATATTCAATCAGAGGTGAATTCAACTCCAATGGTTTCAAAAATGACCTTAAACATAGCAGGGGAGTTCTGTCTATGGCAAGATCACGTGAGAGAAATTCTGCAGGATCTCAGTTTTTTATTATGGTAAAGGATTCTTCGCACTTAGATGGAGAGTACGCAGCATTTGGGAAGGTTATTGAGGGAATGGAAGTGGCTGATAAGATAGTTGCAGCAAAAAGAGACAGATCTGATAAACCTTTGGAGCCACAAAAAATGAAAAATGTAACCGTTGAGCTCTTCGGAAAAGAATACGGTGAGCCGGAAGTTATGTAATATTAAAAGGAAGTTGCACAAGAATGCAGCTTCTTTTTTTAATTCGATTTTGGGAAATATAATATACTGTATTTATAATAGAATTAAAGAATTTTGCTGTAAAGGTTGGTGACTTTCTTTGTTGGGGGAAAATATTACGGTTTTTAGATAAAAAAATAATAAAAATGAAAATAACATGTACAAAATATTGTAAATTTATTATATAATATAAAATGGAAAAATGATGAGATTGGTTGTGAAAATTTACCAATGGGAGGGATGTACAGGTGAGGACAAATGTAAGAAAACTAATGGTATATGTAATGCTAGTGGTTTTGATGGCAGGAATTATGTCGCAGAGTATTTTTGCAGCAACACAATTTGATTCCAATACTGGGATAAACGGTTTGGATGCAGCGGGTAATAGTAGCGTAACAACTAATGATGGGTGGGAAGCTATTGGAAGTGAAGGTTTTTCACAAGGTGCGGCTGACTACACATCAATTGCATTAGACACTAACAATACTCCGTATGTTGCATATGTGGATGCTAGAAATGGTGGTAAAGTTACAGTTAAGAAGTATACGGATAATGTATGGCAAACTGTTGGTACTGAAGGTTTTTCAGAGAAAAAGGCAATAGACACATCAATTGCTATAGATAAAAATAATATACCTTATGTTGTGTATATTGAGGGACCAAACGGTAAAATTGTTGTAAAAAAGTTCGTAGATAATAAATGGACGACTTTAGCATTTTGTGTTGGTTTTGGTGATGATGTATCTATGGCTATAGATAGTAAAGGTACGCCTTATGTTGCATATACTTATTCTACAAAAAACAGTTTACTTTCTTGTGAGTATAGAAACGGTGTGATAGTAAGTAAGTATGTAAAGGATAAATGGAAAATTGAATTAAATCGTGGTTCTTCTGAAAAGAAAGATTATTTTAGCTGTCCAGCTTTGACTTTTGATACTTATAATACTCCTTATGTAGCATATAGCAATAATGGGCTTAATGTAATGAAAGTTTCAACTTTCGGAAATGGTTATAATGAGGGTTTGAAAAAAGGCATTACGAAATTTATAACAATGGCAACAGACAATAAACGAAATTTGTATGTTGCATGTCAGGGAGTCAGCGGAAAAGCTGTAGTAAGGAAGTATACAAATGGAGCTGGAATAGAATTGAGTGATAGCTGGGAAATTTCAGAAGGTAAGGCCGAGTATACCTCAATAGCTATAGATAGCAATGGTATACCTTATGTTGCGTTTACAGATAAAAAAGATGGCTGTAAGGGTGTAGTAAAGAAGTATGAAGCTGGCGAATGGCTTGCATTGGGAAATGAAGGATTCTCAAAGGGCGAAGCGAAATTTTCATCAATTGCCCTGGATGGAAACGGCGTACCTTATGTTGCTTATCAGGATGGTAGTATCAGCAAAAAGGCTACAGTTAGCACATTTGCCAAGGAATTTGAAGTAACTTTCGATTCAAATGAGGGGACAGCTGTAGACGCCCAATATATTGTTTATAATGGTAAAGCTCAGATACCAACACCGCCTCAAAAAGAAGGGTATATATTTGAAAACTGGTACTCGGATGAGGCTTTGACAGAAGTATTTGATTTTAATACACCAATAACCACTGACATAACTCTTTATGCAAAATGGACACTAATAACAGGATTGAAAGTAGAAGTTATAGCTGAAAATGGAACGATACAGGGTATACAGGAAAGCTACTCATATGGAGAAACTGCTGAATTAACAGCTATACCTGCTGAGAATTATAAGTTTGATGGCTGGTATGATGCATCCGGCAATAAAGTAAGCAGTGATGTTGTGTTAAGTTTCACAGTAACTGATAATATTACATATACTGCAAAATTTGTTGCGCTTCCAACAGCTGAGCTAACAATATCAATTGAGGGTAATGGAAGTGTTGAGGGTTGGGATAGCGGCAGCAAAAAGAGCTTTGTACTAGGACGTACAATTCCTTTAAAAGCAATCGCCAATGAAGGTTCGTCATTTCTATATTGGAAGGATAGCAGTCGTGTATTATCAACAGCCTCAGAGTTTAATTATGAGATAGGCTGCAATGAAACTTTAACAGCAGTATTTTTTGAAAATGAAAAAATTATTGTAACTTTCAAAAACAGCAATGGAGAAATCATTAAAACTGTTTATTTAACAGATGGTGATGATGTTATTTTCCCTGAAGCACCAGCAATGCTTGGATACAAGTTTATTGGCTGGGATAAAACTGCTGATGAAATTAAGGCGGCTACAGAGGATATAGAAGTTACAGCATTATTTGAAAAGATTGAAGAGACAGTAACTGTAGCAGTTTATGGTGGAACTGGTTCCGGAGAATTTAATATAAAGGATTATGTTACTGTAGTAGCTAATGATCCTGAGCCTGGTCAAAAGTTTTCACATTGGATGGATGAGCAGGGGAACACTCTTTGTTATGAAACAGAGTACAGTTTCTATGCCTTAAGAGATGTAGTACTTACAGCTGTATTTGTGCCTGATACCGATGCAATAGAAGAAAAAGCGAGTATAGCTATAACAAGTGTAACAAAGACCGATGATAAAATATCTTTTGTTGCGGAAAGAATAGTTCCTGAGGGGAATACAATAATTTCCCATGGTATAATTGTTACTAATAATTCATCAACAGGTGCATCGGAAGCAGATTTTATAATCGGAGGAACAGATGTCTTGAAGGCAACTGCTAAAACAAAGGGATTGATTGGAAATTTCATCTTAAACAAAATAGCTGCTTTAAATGAAACCTGGTATGCTAGAGGGTTTGTAATATATGAGGACAGCGAAGAAAATGTATTTACAATATACAGCAGTATAGTACAAGAGACTATGAATTAAGGAGGGAGAAAAATGAAAAACAAAAAGCACTATGAGGCACCGGAGATCGAAATCCAGCAGTTTGAGGTAGAAGATATTATTGCTTCAAGTGGATTAATACCTGATTCAGATGAAATTACTATGTAGTTTAAGGCATAAAAAGCATTGGGGCTTTTTAAAGCCTGCTTGCTTTTATAAGATTTTATTGTGTGAAATTGGTCTGTCTAAAATCAAGAGAGCATTCAGCTCTCTTGATTTTAGTGCGTTTTTTAAACACTCTCTACAATGGGTCAGGAGGATCTTTTCAAAAAAATCAAGAGGTTATTTATGAATACATACAAAATAGCAGAACTTAAGCTAAACATGAAAGTAAAGGGTAAACTGCTAAAAAGACAGTCTGATGAATATCTTTCAGATAAAAGTACTTCAGCAGATATTACAATAGATATATGTGAGGATTTTTTTAAAGCAAAGCAAAGGGAAATGCCGCATCTATCAATTGACGAGTGCGAATATATTTGGACTGGCAGTGAGTTTTATCATAAACTTTTAGATTTTAACGGTTTTATGCTTCACGCATCTGCTGTAGCAATCGAAAATAAAGCCTATCTGTTTTCAGCTAAAAGCGGAACCGGAAAATCCACGCATACGGAACTATGGCAAAAGTACTTCGGGGAGGACAAAGCAGTTATTATCAATGATGATAAACCTGCAATAAGATTTATAGACAATAAGTTTTATGTTTATGGTACTCCCTGGAGCGGGAAAACGGATAAAAATCTTAATATCAAAGTACCCTTAAAAAGTATTATCTTTATTGAGAGAGCAGAAACAAACTGGATTAACCAAATTGATAGCAGACAGGCAATAAAACTGATTTTAGATCAGACGCTGCGTCCAAAGCAAATAGAAAAAATGGACAAACTATTTAGTTTGCTTGATAAATTATTGAAAACAGTACCTATTTACAAAATGGGTTGCAATATAAGTGAGGATGCAGTAAAGTTTGCATATGATGCAATCGGGAAATAAAAAGATAAGGAGAAAACTTATGAAAATATCGAAAGAATTTGCCCTGAGAGAAATCGCAGGAAATTATATTGTAATACCTTTTGGTGAAAAAACAGTAAATTTTAAATCAATGATTACGTTGAATGAAACCGGTGCTTTCCTATGGAAACAGCTTGAAGAGGAAAAAACTTTTAATGAACTTCAAGATGCAATGCTTGAGGAATATGATGTTGACAGTGAAACAGCAAATTTGGATATTGGAAAGTTTGTTGAGAAACTTAAATCAGCGGGTATTCTGCAACTATGAACATTAAGAAAGTGAGTACAACGCTAGATGAGGTATCACCTATTATTCTGGCAACGCTCGATGAAAATATTGACGTAAAACTGACAGTCACAGGCAGCAGTATGTATCCATTATTGATAAACAAAAGAGATAGCGTAATACTAACAAAGTGTGATGAAGTAAGCTTGAAAAAAGGTGATATTCCACTATATAAACGTAATAACGGCAAGTATGTTTTGCATAGAATTGTCAGGGTCAATGAAAATAGCTATGATTTATGTGGTGATAATCAATACATAATCGAGAGGAACTTGCCTAAGAAAAATATTATTGCAGTAGTAAAGGCTTTTGAACGCAATGGAAAGTTTTATAGCTGTGATAATATTTTATATAATTTATATTGGCGTATCAGAATATTTACAATTCCTTTTCGTAGGTTATTGCAAAGAAGCAGGGGCAGGATAAGGAGAATAAAATGAGAAAGAAACTTGATTCCTGGCTGTGGATATACGGGTATTCCAAAAAACATATCTTAAAAGTGGTTTCGTTAACATTTATTAGTGCACTGATCGCACTGACCTTTATTGGATTGGCATTACTGTCTAAAGAGGTTATTGATATTGCCACAGGAAAGCAAAAAGGAGAAATCTTATTTTATTTTGTTTTATTTATTGTGCTAATTGCTTTTCAGGCAGGTTTAAATATTGTGAGCAGTAATATTCGTGTGAGAGCAAGTGGCAAAATTGAAATGAATATAAAAGAAGGCGTATTCAATTCACTGGTAGAGAAAGAATTGACAGAGCTGAATAAATACCATTCCGGTGAATATATTAATAGATTAACAAGCGATATTGGAATTGTTGTAGAGGGTGTTGTGTCAATATTGCCACAGGCCGTTTCTATGGTAGTAAAGCTTGTTGCTGGGCTTGCAGTTCTCGTTTTTATAGATCCTGTGTATACATTACTATTAATTGTTTGCGGTATTATAGTTTTTGTAATCAGCTGGTTTTACCGGAAAAAGTTTAAAGCTTTACATAAAGAGGTACAACAAACCGATGGAAAAACACGCTCTTTTATGCAGGAATGTGTTGAAAACCTTGTAGTTATTAAGTCATTTACCTCTGAAAAGCCAATAATGAGCAGGCTAAAAGCTTTGCAAAACGATAATTACAGATCAAAAATCAAGCGCAATACAGTCACTAATTTGGCAAGCACAGGGGTTTATGTGCTGTTTACAAGCAGTTATTATTTTACTTTGGTGTGGGGTGTTATGCAGGTTGGGGCCGGTACAATGACCTTTGGTTCATTAACTGCATTTTTGCAGGTATTTGAGCAGGTAAAAACACCTTTTAAAAATATTTCGGGAATTATTCCGCAATATTTTTCCATGATAGCCTCAGTGGAACGTTTGCAGGAGATAGAAAATCTTAAGAACGAAGTGAGCACTAAGAATGCTGAGGATATAAAAGATATCTATGAAAAAATGGAATTTATTAAATTTGATAAAATAAGTTTTACATATAGCGAAGAGCCGATTTTAGTGGATGCTTCTGCAATTATTCAGAAAGGTGAATTGCTTGCAGTTGTAGGCAGTTCGGGTGCAGGAAAAAGTACGCTTATAAAGTTGCTTTTAGGCCTGATAGCAGTAAACGACGGCCAAATTTATTTGAAGACAAAGGAAACAAAATATAATATTGATGCAGGCTTGAGAAAATTGTTTTCATATGTACCACAGGGAAACATGATCCTGTCAGGAACAATAAGGGAAAACATAACTTTTTTCAATGATGGGATTAGTGAACAAGAGGTTATCAACGCTGCGCAAACAGCATGTGTTATGGAGTTTGTTTCCGAACTGCCAGAGGGTCTGGATACATTAATAGGTGAACGGGGAATTGGACTTTCGGAAGGGCAGATTCAACGTATAGCTATCGCAAGGGCGCTTACTTCCAAAGCGCCTATATTATTGCTGGATGAGGCAACATCAGCACTTGACAGCGTTACAGAAAGAGAATTATTAAGTAATTTAAGAAATATTAAAAACAAAACATGCATCTTTATATCACACAGAGAGGCGACAATAGCGGATTGTGACAGGGTAATAAAAATTGAAAACTGCAAGATGTGCGGAGGATAAAACATGGACAAAAATAGCCAATATTTTATAGCATTATTAAATGCTTTTTTAAAGGATACGATGCCAGCAAAACCGATTGATGTTGACTGGGGTAAAGTGTATGATTTGGCGAGCATGCATTCTTTGAGCGGTGCGGTTTATTTACCTATTCAAAAGTTGGAGAACACTGACAAGCCTGAACTGTCAATATTGAATAAATTCAAATCGGACTTTTTTTATGCAACGCTTAGATATGAGGAACAAGAAAAGGTCTATCAAAAAATAGCAAAAAAGCTTAGTGATGATAGGATTGAGCACTTATTCTTTAAAGGTGTTGTAATAAGGGAATACTATCCTGTAAAACAGATGCGTACACTTGGTGATATTGATTTTCTTTTGCATAAAAAGGATCAGGAGGCTTTTAAGAAATTTATGACCCGAATGGGCTTTAAAAACACATCATCAGAGCAACACGAAAAGTATGAAAAGGGAAAGATAATTATAGAAGCCCATGATAAATTAATAAGTAATAAAATTAATTCAAAGGTTGACTATTCTGCGTACTTCGAAAATGCCTGGGATTATGCAATTGCTAAAGAGAATGGATATACCTATGAGTTGAATATGGAATACCATTTGGTGTTTTTGTTAACTCACTTGGCAAAACACTTTTATGAACTTGGTGCTGGAGTGAGAATGATTCTTGATATTGCAGTGATTTTACAAAAATTCGGTGATGTGCTGAATTTTTCTTTCATTTGGAAGGAGTTAAAGGAAATTAAACTGGATATATTTGCGCAAAATGTATTTGTATTATGTGACAGATGGTTTCAGGTTAAAAATACTGGTACAGCACTAGAGGTGGATGAGTTTGCCTTTAACGTTATGACAAATTATATTTTGGATGGAGGAACATTTGGGTTTTGCAATAATCAAGCTATTAGAATAATAAAAAGGGAATATGTAAAAGTGGATAACCACAAGCTCCCCAAATTCAGGACTTTTTGGCGTAAAATATTTTTGGATTTTGATGAGATGAGTTCAAAATATCCTATTCTTGGGAAGTTGCCTTTTCTGTTACCGTTTGCAAGCGTTCATAGATGGTTTAAGTGTATTATAAAAAAACGCAGCAGAACAATAAAAATATTAAAGACACTTCTTACATTTACATGGTTGGATGAGGTGGAGAAATCTACTGATATGATGAAAAAAATAGGTCTTTAATTATTATAAATAATGGAGAGTACTAGGCTAAGTTTAGTCGGCCGATTAACTAGGTAGCTTTTATCAGGGAAATTACTAAAATTCGATATTCGTAAACGAGAATTAAGAAGATAAACAGATTAAAAGGATAAAAATTAAAGCATTATTAAAATAAATTTAGTTACTTATATAAAATAAAAATTTATAGTCCTATACAAAACTATTTTGGTATTAACAATTTGTTTGAAAAGGAGTATATTTGAAAATAAGATATCTTGATTATCAAGATATCTTATTTTCAAATATACTTAGAATCAAGACAAGATAAGGAGGTGAAAATTTGCAGGATGACATTAAGGCTGAAGTCCTTTTGGTAGGCCACTATTTTAAAGAGCTGATAGATAAGTATAATAGGATGCAAACGAAAAAAAGGTTATATAAGGACATAAAAGACCTGACGATTATTGATATCAAGACTATCATAGTCATTGGCAAGGATATGAGAAGCATGTCAGAGGTAGCGTCAAGTCTGGATGTAACATCAGGTACATCGACAGTTGCAATTGACAGGCTTATTGCCAAGGGTTATGTAGAAAGAATAAGAGATCTTGAGGATAGGCGTCAGGTGTTTGTAAAGCTATCAGCAGATGGAGTGAAGGTTTACGAAACAGCGGAAGAAGTTAAAAACGAAGTTATTGAAAGGGTATTTGGAGTGCTTTCTCCTGAAGAAAGAAAAGTGACAATTGATATATTTAAGAAAATTAATAATCAATTTAGCGAACTATTTCCAGAGGAAAATTGCAAAAAGTAAAGGTGATCGATATGGATAAAACTAAATATAAGGAGCTTGCCGAATCTCGTAAAACCAAGTCAAGATTTGCAATGTTCAAGATTATCAAAGATGACTTGAAATTCTTCAAGAATAATACATTAAAGATGGTAGGAATTATTGTAATATGCTTTATACCTTTATTGTATAGCTGTTTATATCTGGATGCCTTTTGGAACCCATATGGAAATTTGGATAAGTTACCAATTGCTGTAGTCAATATGGATAAGGGCAGTTTAAAGGATGGAGATTCCGTTAACTTTGGAAATGAAGTAATTGAAAGTTTGAAGGATAACAAAAGCCTTAAATGGGTATTTACAAATTATGATGATGCCCAGTATGGTGTAAAAAAAGATAAGTACTATTCAATGGTAGTAATACCTGAAAACTTTTCAAAGACTGTCACTGATTCAGTTAATGGTAATATGAAACAGGCATCAATTACTTATATACCAAATGAAAAGAAAAACTATCTGGCATCTCAGATATCTTCAAGGGTTATGCTAGAGCTTAAAGAAAAGGTTGCAAGCAGTATTTCCGATAACGGTACAAAAGTTTTAGTTGAAAGCTTGTATGATGCAAAAGACGGATTTAAGAAAGCATATGATGGGAGTGCCGAATTAAATGATGGTGCAGGCAAGCTATATGACGGCGCCAAGAAATTAGACAGCACTATGGATGAACTTATTAGTGGAGCTGATTTGTTGAAGGATGGTTCCGGCAAGCTGTTAGATGGATTGAAAGAATTTCAGAATCAATCTAATGATGGCAAGAGTAAGCTCATATCCGGTGCAAAGGATTTGTCAACAGGTACAGGCAAAGCTTATGATGGAATAAAGGTATACGATGAGAAAATTTCAAAAGGTGAGAACGAGTTAGCCGATGGCGCAAAAAAATTGTCAGATGGTCTTGATACATTTGCAAACGGTCTTGACGAATATGACAGTAAAATAAAAGACGGAACAATACAATTGACAGATGCAACAGGCCAGTTATCGGATGGGTTAACAAAATTAACAGATGGGATTAGTCAGTTTCAAAGTGGACTTGTGACATACGATAATAAGATTTCAGCAGCAGAAAGTCAAATAGCGCAAGGGGCTGATACGCTTTGCCTCAATTTAAGCAAGTTAAATTCAAAGCTGTCATCAAGTGTTAATAAAGATGATGTTACAGCCCTTGTAGCAGGGACACAGAAAGCTTCTAGCGCTGTTAAAACTGCAAATAGTACAATTGCAGATATGAATGCTCTCAAGCAGAAAATTCTCACTGACACTAATTTGGGTCAGAGTGATAAGACTGCTATACTCACAGCGCTTGGAACAATTCAAGCTTTAAACAGTGAAACCAGTGGCTTACCTAAAATTGCAGAAGGTACCTCAAAGTTGGCTTCAATTACTGATGTGGTGGATGCAGTAGGGTCTCTTAGTAGTGGTGCAGCACAATTGTCCAGCGGTATATCAAATGCGAATAAACAAAGCTCAGCAGGACGGCAGAGTTTGATTACAGAAGGAATAAAACCTCTTTCTGATGGGGCAAATGATATTAAGAACGGTGCAGACCAATTAGATAAGGGTATGAATGAATTTCAGGTACAGAGTGAAACAGGACGCAATGCACTTATAAACGGAACAAGAAATTTAAATGAAGGTAGCAAAGAACTGTATAATGGGATTTCACAATTTAAGGCTCAAGGCAGTCAGGCACGTAAAACAATATTGGATGGTGTAGATAAATTATACTTGGGGACGGGTACATTCTTAAATGGTTTATGTGAATTTGACACCAAAACTGCAGATGGTGTTAAAAAGCTTGCAGATGGTGCAAACAGCATTTATGACGGCGAATGTAAAGCTGCTGATGGTGTTAGAAGAATTAAGAATGAGGGTACTACAGAGCTCAAGGATGGAACAAGTAAACTATATGAAGGTACAACTACCCTTAGCAATGGGCTTAAGGATGGATATGAAGAAATGGACAGCGGGCTTAAGACAACTCCAGAAGAAATGGCTGGTTTCCTTTCTGACCCGGTAGCACTTGAAAGAAAGCCTATGTATGAGTTGCCTAATTATGGAACTGGTTTTACTCCGTACTTTTTACCGCTTTCATTGTGGGTAGGAGCGCTTCTGATGTTTTTGATGGTACCAATGGAAGTAAATAAGAAATATAAGAACTCACCAGTATCAATTGTATTCGGAAAGTATGGACTGATGTTGACTGTTGGAACACTGCAGGCTATTATTTCATGCCTTGTAGTACTTTTCGGATTGAAGCTGCAGGTGCAAAGTATACCGTTATTTATAGGGTTTAATATACTAACTTCCGCAGCATTTATCGCGATTATTCAGTGCCTGGTCTATATATTCGGTGAAGATGTTGGAAGATTCTTTGGCTTGGTATTGCTGATGCTTCAGTTGACATCTTGCGGCGGAACATTTCCAATGGAACTGGTACCGAAATTCTTTAATTCATTACATGCATGGCTGCCAATGACTTATGCAATATCCGGTTTAAGAGAGATTATATCGGGGGCAGACTACAGTGTATTGAACAAAGATATTATGATATTAAGTGCACTTATGGTTGTTTTCTTAGTAATATCGATATGGCTGAAATCTAGAGTTGAGAAAATTAAAAATAAGATTTTAAGATTTAGGGTTGCCAGTGAAGATGTTGCATAAGTAAAAAAGTACAAATAGGTGGACGGCTTGATTAAACTTCAAGTCGTCTTTTTTGTAAGTGCTTCAAAAGATGACGTCTAGCTATATCACGATCATTGCGATAAGCTAATGGTGTCATTTTTTGAAGCACTTTTTATGTTTATGATTCAGCCTGCATTCTTCCGGTAAATCCTTTGACCAAGGCAGGTACTTGTCCAGAAGTTCTGGGTGGTTTTTAAAATCTGTATTAGGCATTGCTTCAAGGATATATTTTAGATACTCATACACATCCAAAATATTTGCTTTAGCAGATTCCACCAATGTATAAAGGATCGCATTAGCAGTTGCTCCCTTTGGAGTGTCAGCAAAAAGCCAGGCTCTTCTTGCTACGGCATATGGTTTGATATTTGCCTCGCAAAGATTGTTGGAGATGGGAAGCCTTCCGTCTTCTAGAAATGTTTCAAGATACTTTTTTTGATTCTTAGCATAATTTAGAGCTTTTGTCAGGTTCTCATTTGTAGTAGAAATTGCAGAGGTCTCTTCAACCCATGACCAAAAGGCATCAAGAATGGCACGTGACGCCTCCTGACGCTTCTCTTTCTTTTCGTCATATGACAGTTCCTTTATCTCATCTTCCAGTTTGAAGAGAAGATTGATGAATTCCCTTCCTTCAGCTCCTTTGGAACCCGAGATCTCTTTTCCTTTATTGTCCAGCGGAATACTTTCTATGAAATAGCGTCGACAATGAGCCCAACAAAGATTTCTTTTAATGTTCTCCGCTTTCTCATAAGCACTATACGCATCCGTGGTTAGATATCCATGAAACCCTTGTAATAGTTGCTTTGCAACATCACCGCTTCGGCTTCTGGAATAGTGGAAGAAAGCTGCCTTGATCTCTTCACAAGCTGCACTTCGCATGACCCACATGAAAGAATCACTGCTAGCTTGTTTGCCTTCTTCCTTATTACACTGGATTCTTGTTTCATCCATGTGAAGGACTTCGCATTTTAAAAGCTCCTCATGAATCCGGTTGTAAATCGGAGCCAGCCATTCTTCACTACACCGAATCGTCCAGTTTGCCATATTAGATCTTGGTAGCACCATACCTATACGGTACCAATCGTTCTCTTGACGGTTGAAAGGAATCCCCATTGCAAACTTCTGATACATGACTTGTGCCACAAGGGATGCAGTTGCTATGGAGTGTGGCAGAACTGAAGTTGGAACCGCAGCTTTCTGGAAATGGTCTTTGGGATTTTCGCTACCTTCATTTCCACAGTTGGTACACTTAGCAACTTCCTGGAGAACCTGTACTACTTTCAGTTTTGACGGAATAAATTCCACTTCTGTGCGTACAAGCTTTTTACCAATGACTTTCAGTTCTGCTCCGCACTCGGAACAGTTTTCTTCCGGAGGAATGATATATTCCTCCACCTCTTTCGGAATATTTACAAGCATTTCAACTCTGACACCAGGCTGTCTGGCAGTTCTTTGGTGGCTTGGAACGGTTATTTTTTTCTGTTCCTTAAATAATTCCGCTGCCAGTTCCTGCGTTGTTTCAAACAGATTTATTTGTTCGCCTGTCTGTCTGGTAATCTCAGAAGGGCTACCAAATAGTTCTTGCGAGCGTGCAGGAGAGCCTGAATCATGTTCTCAAGCTGGATATTTGTTTTTGAATGATCTTATCTTTTGCTTCAAGTTCCTGCTTTTGTTTTTCAACTAAAGCCCGAAGCATTTCCAGTTCTTCATGTTCTGTCAATGGTATACACGTCCTTTTTTATCTGGTTTAAGTATACCACTTTTTAATGCCTTTTTCTATATTTTAGGAGATATTAATGGGCAAAAAAATGCTGATTTTATGCGGGTTTTTAGCCGTTTTTTCGGCATATTCACCAACCCTAATAACAGGTTTTTTCGGCACTCATTTCAACAGAATAATGTGCCTTTTTCTGTTCTATATTAAGTCCCTGAAAGAGCCATTCCATCTGCTGTAATGTAATCTCTTTTACTTCCGACGGGCTCTTGGGCCATTGAAACTTCATTCCTTCCAAAAGCTTCTTGCTGGCAAGGATAAACCCATTTTTATCATATCTCAAAACTTTAATAGCTGTTTTTCTTTTATTGCAGAAGATGAAAGCGCAGCTGTCTGAAAATGGATCGAGTTTAAACTGTAGATTCACAATCGCCACCAATCCATCAATCTGCTTCCGAAAATCTGTGGAATTACAGGCTATGTAGATATGTTCAGCTCCCTGGGTAAATCCGCCTAACATATTGAACGCAGTGCTTTTAACACTGTTGCTAGCAACTGAAGATCAGTCTTTTCGTGTATATCCAATACAAAATTGTCATACCGTATTGTGATGGAAGCAGAACCCGGATGCCTTATCACTTCTTCTGGAATTTTCATTTCTGCCCAGCATATATCTGTTGCTGAGTTCTTTTGCTTATTGAGTCTTGTAAGCCAATATTTGTAGGTTGACAATTTTATATTATTTTTTTCACACCATTGCCTAGCAGATAAGCCACTGGCTTTACAATCTAAAATTGTCTGCTTCCATATTGTCTCGGATTTTCTTTGTGCCATTTTAAAATGCCTCCTGACTTCATGAGTTTTATATCAGAAAGCATAACAGAAGTAGTTGTTAATTACACTACGGTATGTTTTGAAGCACTTACGTCTTTTTTAATGTTTTAAGATCTATAGATCCAGTATTTATATTGCAATGGAAAAAGAATAATTAGTTTGGTATAATGATTTTGGTGTTATTTGGGTCAAATAAGGCTAGAATGTGAAATATAATTTAAATAGGAGCTAAGGAACTATGGCAAGCATGTTTTTAAGATTTCCAGGAGGAAGAAAAAAATCACTTACATTAAGTTATGATGATGGTGTTGAGCAGGATATGCAGCTTGTTGAAATTATGAATAAGCATGGATTGAAAGGAACATTTAATATAAACAGTGGTTTATATGCTGCCGAAGGTACGGTTTATCCAGGAGGGCAGTCTCACCGCAGAATGACAGAAAAGCAAGTCACAGAAACTTTTAAGAATTCGGGACATGAGGTTGCGGTACACTCATTAACACATCCATTTCTTGAACAATTGCCTATAAACATGGTTGTAAATGAAATAATAAAAGACAGAGAGAATCTCGAAAAGCAATTTGGTACAATTGTTCGTGGAATGGCATATCCTTATGGCACAATGAATGATAGTGTTATTGCAGCGCTAAAGTTTTGTGGTATTGTGTACTCAAGAACTGTTTTTTCAACAAATGATTTTAGAATTCCTAATGATTGGATGCAGTTAACTGCAACATGCCATCACAATTCACCTGAACTTCAAAAACTTGCAAAAAAGTTCGCAGAAGATAACGTAACAAGGACACCATATCTGTTCTACTTATGGGGGCACAGCTATGAACTTGAAGACAACAGCAATTGGAATGTTATTGAGGATTTTGCAAGGTATGTAGGCAATAGAGATGATATTTGGTATGCAACCAACATAGAAATTTATGATTATATAGAGGCATATAATAGATTAGTATTTAGTGTTGATGGCAAACGAGTTAAAAATCCATCCAATATGAAAATCTGGTTTGAGTATTCTGGTAAGATTATTGAAATAGAAGCAGGTGCAATGATGGAAATTTAAGATAATGCCCATGCTTGGCAGATTATATGGATGCTTTGTTAATGAAAAGATATAAGTTGTAATGGGTTTAGTTATGGCAAACTTCAATTATAAATGATCATTGGACAATTTTTAATGCTGGAGGTAGAAATATGCTGAAAAGAAAATGGTTTAAGTTTCTATTAGTGAGTTTTATCTGTTTGACAATTATTAAATTATTTACTGCAAAAGTCGGTTTATTGGGAGATCCCACAGAGCAACTAGTTATCAAACCGTACCCAACAATATTTAATGAGTATTATATGAAAGGCGAGGAGAATGAGGCTAATATTTTGAAATACAAGGGAACCTGGTATTTTGAAGGAAAGTATTACACCATTACTGGAGATGAAGCGGGTTTCAACGGAGAAAAAGTATATGATTTTATGATGCATGTCTGGTGGATGTTAGGGGCAGGAATTATTTTGGTAATGGTGAGCGATAATATAAACAAGAGAAGACAGTATAAATTAGCCTGATCTATGACTACTGCTGGATATAACAATTGAAAATTAAATGAAAAGAGAATACATCGGTTTTTTCAACAAGTTAAGAGAGCATTCTTATGTCCTTAACTTGTTGATTTTTATAAACCAATTTGGCGTAATGGCTAAAATATGCCATTTGCAACGAATTATTCCGTTTTGTTGAATTTATCTGAATCCTCACGGCGAATCTGTGCACGTTTGATTTTACCGCTTATGGTCTTAGGAAGTTCATCTACAAATTCCAGGACTCTAGGATACTTATAAGGAGCAGTAACATGTTTAACATAATCCTGAATTTCTTTCTTTAAAGCATCGGATGCAGTATATCCTTTTGCAAGTACAACTGTAGCCTTAATGACTGTTCCGCGAACCTCATCAGGAACTCCGGTTACAGCGCATTCTACAACTGCAGGATGCTCAATAAGTGCACTTTCTACCTCAAAAGGACTGATTCTATAGCCTGAAGCTTTGATAACATCATCATTTCTTCCCACAAACCACAAGAATCCGTGCTCATCCCGGTATACCATATCACCGGTGTGATATATATCGTTGTACCAAACCCTGTCTGTTGACTCTTTATCTCTGTAGTATCCGCAAAAGAGTCCGGCAGGTTTGTTTGAATCAGCTTCTCTTATAACCAGTTCACCTTCTACACCGGCAGAACATGAGCAATCATTTTCATCAACTACATCAATCTTAAAGGCCGGATTTGGTTTTCCCATAGCACCGGGATAAATATCAAGCCATTCAAAGTTTGCAACAAGTACGGTTGTTTCCGTTTGGCCGAACCCATTTAAAATGCTCAGGCCGGTCTTACTCTGAAATTTCTTGAAGACTTCGGGGTTAAGCGGTTCGCCGGCAGTTGAACAATGTACAAGGGAAGAAAGGTCATATTTTTCAATTTCGTGCTGAAGAATAAACCTATATATGGTTGGTGGTGCGCAAAATGTAGAAATTTTATATTTCTCTATTTTTTCAAGAAGGGTGCTAGGTTCAAACTTGTCCATATCATATACAAAGTGAACAGCTCCACAGATCCACTGCCCGTAAATTTTTCCCCAGCCAAATTTAGCCCAGCCGGAATCGGAAACCGTCAGGTGAAGTCCTCCGTCAACCACACGCTGCCAGTACTTTGCTGTTACGATGTGGCCAAGGGGATATGTAAAACTGTGAATAGCCATCTTGGGCATGCTGGTAGTTCCCGAAGTAAAGTAAATAATCATGGGATCATCATTTGTAGTATCGGCATTGCCGGTTGGTCTTGTCCATTCTTCACTTGAAAGCTCTATGCTTTTATCAAAATCTGTCCAGCCTTCTTTTTGCCCTCCGACCAGGAACAGCATTTCAACTGTAGGAGATTTTTCTCTTGCTGCTTCTACCTGATGGATTACTTCCGGCAGGTTAAATGCAATAACAGCCTTGATTGAAGCGGCGTTACACCTATAAGCAATGTCTTTTTCCGTCAGCTGATGTGTAGATGGAATATAAGTTGCTCCAATTTTCGCCAATGCAAGAATCACAAAATAGAATTCGAAACGTCTCCTAAGAATAAGCATCACTCGGTCTCCTTTACGAATTCCGGCGCTGCTCAACATATTTGCTGTTTTATCGGACCATCTTTTCATTTCACTAAAAGTAAAGGTCCGTTCATTTTCATTGTCATCACACCACACTAGTGCTGGTCTTGAAGGTTCAAGACGTGCATATTCATCTACGATATCGTAGGCAAAATTGAAGTTTTCAGGTACAATGATTTTATAATTTTCACAAAAGTCCTCGTAGGACTCAAACTCCGATTTAGCAATATACTTATAATCCAGAGTCATTCTTTTCACACCCTTTACAAAAGTATAACTGTAAGAAATTTAGCCGGTTTATTATCGATAGAAAGCATTCTATGTGGAATCATAGAATTGAAATATAGTGTGTCTCCCGGTTCTAATATGTATTCTTCCGTGCCAATAATTACTTTCATCTTACCTTCAAGACAGTAATTAAACTCTTGCCCTTTATGAGAAACCAACTCAGGATCCTTTTCGGCTTCCAAAGTAACAAGTAATGGTTCGATCTTTCTGTTTGCATACTTATATGCCAGACTTTGAAAATCATACTGATCGTACCGTTCGACTTTTAAACCTTCGCCTTTTTTTAAATAACATACATCGTGGAGCTTTGGAGAAACCCCGGTTAGAACCTCAGTTAAGTCTACACAGTAAAAGTCTGCAATTTCATATAAAATGCTTATTGGAATATCATCTTCACCATTCTCATATTTTTGAAAATCCGCAAAAGATAACCCTAATTTTTGAGCAGCTTCCTTTTCAGATATCCCTGAAAGCAATCTTAAACCTTTGATTCTAGCTGCAATATCCCTTACTTTTTCATTCATAGGAGCACGTTCCTTTCTGACGAAATATGAAAATCAGCACTAAAATCCATTTAGGAATGCTGAAATTACTGCTGAAGTTATATTTCAGCAATTCATTAACTTAAACGTTGTTTGAATTATATCATATTTAAAAAAAATTTCGAAGAAAATTTAAAATTCTTCGATAATAATTTTATGATCGACAAGAGCCATCTCTTTAATTTTCCCTTTTATAGTTTTTCTTTCACAGAATACATTTTCGAGTTCAATTATGCCGTCTCTGGGTAGGATCTTGTCTACAGACTCTAGAACAAGCTCTTCATCGCCATCTTTATTAATTATATATACATTTGCTTCACACATATTATCACCCCATATATTCTTTTAATAATATTATAGCACTATCAACCTGATGCGGAAATGGCTCATTTTTAACACCTGCAATTTGAATATTGCATTTATTCATTGGTATCAGTATTTTTTTTGCAGGACTTTCTGCAATTGCTTTAGCTATTGCTGGAGTTAGTTCCCCGAGCATTGAATTTGCAGCAATTATGCCTATCGGACCCATAATCACATCTACTCTTGTTGAATTATAAATTATTGCATTTTCTCCGGATGCACCTTCATTAGCACCTGCTTTAAGCATTAGAGCTGTAGCTAAGGCATTGGTTCCAAGTGCAAGTATTTCCAAATTATGCCCGTACTCTAACCTCAATTTTTCTACTATAGTTTTTCCCATACCTCCGCCTTGACCATCTATAACTGCAATGCGCATATTTAGCCCCCTAACCAAATCATTATATTACTTATTATATTATATTCCATTCGATTTTTGCAAAAAATTTGGAGATACAAAAAAGTATCTCCAAAATTCTAAACTGTCCCTTACTTATGTTAAGCAGATGCTCGATTTTTCCGTCTTTTTATAAAAATAATGATTATTCCGGTCGATGCTATTAGTGCTAGTGTCAATATGCCTCCAACAATACCAGAAACGCTGGTTCCTGCATTCATGGCAGGCCATGCCTCTTCATTTGATCCAATGGTCTTTTCGGATGTTTCTTCTGACTTTTCATCCGTTTTAAATCCGTAATCAGGTAAAAATGCTGTTTTTTCCTGTATTTCAGATATTATTTTATGAATTTTATCGGATGATTCAAGTTCCTCTGTACCGACAGTCTTTTCTATAGACCATTCCAAACCATCGGGATTTGCTGAAGCAAACCAGGAAAGAGCTCCACCAACTATAATAACAGCAGCTGCAAGTCCTATCAAAAGCTTTTTAGTGGATATGTTTCCATGTGATTTACCAATAGCAGCATTTTCGATAATTTCAGGTCTTGCTTTCCATACAAACGTCACAACTGTTGCTGTCGCAAATCCTTCAACCACTCCTATTGCAAGATGGATAGGCTGCATCATCAGTAGAAATGCTCCAAAATGCAATTCAGTCTTTCCGGATAAAAGAGTTTCAAGTACAACGCTAAAAGATCCAATTTGAAGTCCAACTATTGCAGATACCATAGATGCTGCAAAAATTTTCTTTGAATTAGTGGTTTTTCTTGTAAAACATTTATATATTAATGGATACGCAATAAAGCACGTATAGAAGCCTAGATTAAACAAGTTACAACCATAAGCGAGTAAACCTCCATCTCCAAAAAACAGTGCCTGAATTAATAGAACAGATGCCATTGTCAGAAATCCTGCATGCGAACCAAGCAATATTGCAAGAAGCAAACCTCCGCCAAGATGTCCGCTCGAACCTGTTCCAGGTATGGTAAAGTTAATCATTTGAGACACAAAAACAAAAGCTCCCATTACCCCCATTAAAGGAATTTTCTTTTCATCAAGGTCATAACGGATCTTCTTAATTGAGTAAGCTGCAACTCCAACAGCAGCGGCCAGCATAGTTCCACCAACAACAGGTGATATCAAGGCATCGGCCATATGCATTAAAATCATCTCCTTAGAAAATAATAAACCCAAAAAAGAGCTCCTTCTAAAGCCGCTTTTCTGGGTTCGTCCCAAAGTTTAATTATAAAACAATAATATTAATATAAAAGCCTTCATAGCTTTAATTTCTAAAGGTCAATATATCACAGCATGCTTGTTAAGTCAATAGAAGTAATGACACAATTTGACACAATTAAACCTACCGATGACAAATGATTATAAGGGAAATATGTGACAATCTGGAATGGATTTTGTTCAACTCTATTGGATGATATGATACAATTAATATTATTTTAACGAGGTGATACATATGAATAAACTTAATAAAATGATATCGGTTAATATTATAACAGTTTTATTTATACTTTTATTTTCCTGTGTTTGTTTTGGCAATTCTGCAGGACCTCCATCAATATTGATAATAGTGTCAAATGCACCGGATAACTTTGAAATAGGCATTGGTTCAGGAACCGGATATTCTAAAGCTAAAATTGTAGATAAGGGTGTTGAATCATATTACATATTTTATCCAAGAGAACTGAGCACTATAGCTAATCATACATTAAAAATTAAAAATGATGATGAGACTTTTGAAATACCTATAGATAAACCGCTTAAGTCTTATAACAATGTCTTTACACTTGACTTGAAAAATAAGACCCTTTATCCAGGAAAACTATTATCGAGATCAATCTTATTAGTGGGATTACGTATAATGTTAACACTCATAATAGAGGGAATTATATTTTATTTAATGGGCTTCAGGCGTAAAAAGTCATGGGTTGCTTTTTTGGTAATAAATATTGTCACGCAAGGGGCTTTGAATATTTTGCTTAATTGTTTTTCTCCATTAGCCAGTTATACAATAATGCTTTCACTTATACTTGGCGAATTTTTGGTGTTTTTTTCTGAATCAATAGCATTCCCGATTTTTGTGAAAGAACACTCACAATTGAGAAAAGTTGCATTTGTTTGGTTTGCAAATAGTATTAGTCTGGTAGCAGGCGGATATATTATATTGAACCTGCCTGTGTAAAGAGTACTTTGAATAGAGTACATTTTCACAAAGTGATATAATAGTGTATTATTAAGCAATGATTATAACTGTGGAGAGAAATTAATGGAGATAATTATAGGACATAACAATACTGATTTTGACTGTCTTGCATCAATGATTGCGGCTAGAAAGTTGTATCCTGAGGCGCAATTGGTTCTTCCGGGTAATATCGGCAGAGAGGTACGAGAATTTATAAATATGTACATGGATGTTTTCAACTTTATTGAGTCGGGTGATGTTGAATGTGAAAAGCTCACCAGGATAATAATTGTTGACACCCATTCGACAGCTAGAATTGGTAAGTTTAAAGAATACGTTGCAAAACCGGGGATTGAAGTTATTATTTACGATCACCACATATTGTGTGAGGATGAAATTTCTTCTGCAGCCATGAAAATTGAAGAGGTTGGGGCAAATACAACTATTCTTATAGAAGAGCTGATGGAAAAAGGAATTGATATATCTCCTGTAGAGGCGACAATTCTTGCACTGGGAATTTATGTGGATACAAATTCACTGATCTTTTCTGGTACTACTTCAAGGGATGCGCATGCTCTTGGATATTTACTTGAAAAGGAGGCCAATCTTTCGGTTATTGAGAGTCTGATTATAAACCGCCTGTCGACAGGGCAGCGGGAATTGTCGCAACTGCTTAATAAGAATATTGTAATTGATTGTGTTAATGGATTTGAAGTCGGGTTTTCGTTGGTTGAGATGGAGGAATATGTTGATGATGCCGCATATCTTACCAGAAAGATATTGGAGGAACGGGATTTGGATGCCCTGTTTTCCATTATGAGGATGGGGCACAAAACTTATATAATCGGAAGAAGCATCACAGAAGAGATTGATTTGAGCATAATAATGAAATTAATCGGAGGCGGCGGTCACAAAGGTGCAGGTTCGGCAAAATCTGACGAAAGGGATCTGCAAAAAATAAGCTCAAATATAAAGGCAGTGCTTAGGGAAAATGTAAGACCAATTATTATGGCCAAGGATATAATGAGTTCGCCTGTAAAAACCGTGCCGGAAGATACAACTATAGATGAGGCTTACGATATTATGATAAAGTTTGGACACTCCGGGATGCCTGTAGTTAGCGGGAATAAGATTGCAGGAATTATTTCAAGGCGGGATATAGACAAGGCAAGGGTTCACGGATATGGACAATCTCCAGTTAAAGGGTATATGTCAAAAAAGGTAGTTACCATAGACTTTAAAGAGCCGATAAAAGAGGTACGGGAATTGTTTGCAGAACATGACATTGGAAGGCTTCCTGTTCTAAAAGATAATGAAATGATAGGTATAGTAACGCGTACCGATGTAATAAGAACCCTTTACGGAGGAAAGTATCAAAAGAGACATAAACCGGGAAGCGAAGGAAGCGAGATAGGAAAGGAATATACCAGTGAAAATCTTTCTTACAAGTTAGATGAACTGCCGCCGAATGTAAGGGAAGTTTTGGCACTTGCAGGCAAAGTTGCCGATTTGGAGGGCTTCAGCATTTATGTGGTCGGGGGCTTTGTAAGAGATCTGATACTTGGTGTTGAAAACCTTGATATAGATATTGTTGTTGAAGGTGATGCAATAGCTTTTGCCAGAAAGTTTGCAGAGACTTCAAAAGCAGTTCTGACAGAGTATGAAAAGTTTCAGACTGCTTACGCAGTACTTGCTGAAGATTTAAAAATTGATATAGTAACTGCCAGAAAGGAATATTATGAATTCCCGGGAGCGCTTCCTAGCGTAGAAAGAGGATCTATAAAAGACGATCTTTTCAGAAGGGATTTTACCATCAACTGTATTGCTATGAAGTTAAATGGCAGAGAGTTCGGAAAGATTGTTGACTTTTATGGGGGCAGAAGGGATCTATACGATGGCATTATAAGAATATTGTACAATTTCAGTTTTATTGAAGATCCGACTAGAATTCTAAGGGCTGTCAGGTTTGAACAGAGATATGGTTTTAAGATGGATGAAAAAACTGAAGAATTTGCAATAGATGCTATAAACTCTGATGTTTTGGACAAGTTAAGCAGAGAGCGAATTAATTCTGAATTCTTTTATATGCTCAAGGAAAAAAATACGGTTATAATGCTTGAGAGGATGCAGGAACTGGGATTGCTCGAAAAAATTTATCCGGAAATAATGCTCTCTGATAGGCTTAAAATGCTAATGGAAAAATCGGATAAGCATTATGATGAGTTTTATAACAGCTTGATTAATAAGAAAAATATTGATAAAATTCTTGTATATCTTTTAGTGTTGTATTCAGATGTTTGTATGGAAAATGTTCCGGTTTTGTCAGACAGATTCAGACTTTCAAAAGAATATAGGGATGAAATACTTCGGTTCGCAAAGGTAAGAGACTTGAAGCTTCATGAAATTTTAAACGGAGGGGAGCCTTCAAATTATGAGATTTACTGCATGTTTAAGGGGTTAGCATTAGAAAGCCTATATATGCTAAGTCTTATGTTTGATGATATGTTAAAAGGTGCTGTTCTTTTGTATGCCAATAATTTAAGTAATATAAAGACTAAAATAACAGGAAGAGATTTACAGGAACTTGGAATAAGTCCCGGTCCACAGATTAAAAAAATTCTGGAAATAGTGCTTAAAGAGAAAATTAATGGTAAAATATTTACTCGTAGTGAAGAAATAGATTATGTTAAGATAAATCTTTTAGATGAGGAGAAAGAGAAATGATAAATTACTTGCCAGGCCAACCTTTGATGCTTGTGATATCAATTTTAATGTTTGTAATGTCCATTACGTTACATGAGTTTTCGCATGGCTTTTCAGCATACCTTTTAGGAGATCCGACTGCCAAAAATCAGGGCAGGCTCACGCTAAACCCAATAAAACACATGGACCCTTTAGGTACAATAATGATCCTATTTACATCTTTTGGTTGGGCTAAACCTGTGCAAGTAAATGCCACAAACTTCGAAGACCGTAAAAAGGGAATGATGATAACAAGTCTTGCAGGACCTTTATCCAATCTGCTTTTGAGCTTTGTTTTCGCATTTCCATATGTTTATTTTGCAACAAAAGGTTATTATAACAGCAATGTTGTAATGAATATTTTGTATAAAGTTTTCCAGGTTGGATTTAGTATGAATATCACTCTTGGGATATTTAATATGCTTCCTGTATCACCTCTTGACGGTTCTAAGATACTTTACGGTTTTTTACCTTCAAGGCATTATTATAAGATGTTGGAATATGAAAATTATATAACAATAGGCTTTGTAATTCTTATGTTTACCGGTATACTTGGAAGAATTCTAAATTTAATTATTTCTCCGGTTGCAACTGGTATATTATATTTAGTTTCAACTATTCTTGGGTTATTTATGTAAGCTTTTGGGTATTTTCAAAATTAATTAGACTTTATAATAAAAAAAAGATATAATCTATAAATGCACTAAGTGATTATCAACAACAGGAGAGTGAATTAGTGGTGAAAAAAGGTACAATATTAAGTGGCATGAGACCTACAGGAGCATTACATTTGGGGAATTATTTCGGTGCTCTGGAGAATTGGGTGAAATTACAGGACGATTATGATTGCTTCTTTTTTGTTGCTGATTGGCATGCCTTGACTACTGGATATGAGGATACTTCGGAAATTAAGAATAATATAAATGATTTGGTTGTAGATTGGATAAGTGCAGGACTTGACCCGGAGAAGTGTACAATATTTTTGCAGTCAAAGGTAAAGGAGCACGCGGAGCTTCACTTGCTGTTTTCAATGACTACTCCGCTTTCATGGCTTTTACGCTGCCCAACGTATAAGGACCAGTTAAATCAGCTAAAGGACAAGAATATTACAACTTATGGCTTTTTGGGTTATCCAAACTTGCAGGCAGCGGATATCCTTGTCTACAAAGCAGGGTTTGTGCCGGTTGGTGAGGATCAATTGCCGCATCTTGAATTAACAAGAGAGATTGCAAGGCGTTTCAATTTCTTTTATGGAGAGGTTTTCCCAGAGCCACAGCCAATATTGACCAAGGCGAAGGTACTGCCTGGCACAGATGGAAGAAAGATGAGCAAGAGCTATGGAAACACGATAGCACTTTCAGATAGTCCTGAGGTTGTAAGGAAAAAGGTAAGTACAATGGTTACCGACCCTGCAAGAATTAAAAAGGACGATCCCGGGCACCCTGAAGTTTGTACTGTGTTTTCGTTCCACAAGGTCTTCAATGAAGGTGAAATACCTGTGATTGAAGAACAGTGCAGAGGCGGAAAAATCGGTTGCGTTCAGTGCAAGAGGAATCTTGCCGATAAAATGGCTTCGTACCTTGAGCCTATATATGAAAGAAGACAGAAGATACTTGAAAGACCTGAGATTGTAAAGGAAGTACTTCACGAAGGAAACAAAAGAGCAGAGGCAGCTGCAAAGAAAACAATGGAAGATGTAAGAAGCGCAATGAAGATTGACTTTATGTAATAAAATCTTCATAGGAGTTTTATTGTGGTTTCTACTATCCTTTTAGAGTGGTGGTGGATTTTTTGGAAAGTGTATTATCAAAAGCATGTACAATAAAAATTCAAAATTTCGAAGGACCGTTTGATTTGCTATTCCACCTGATTGAAAAGAATCAGGTGGATATATATGATATCCCAATTAATGATATAACAGATCAATACATGGACTATCTTTTTCAGATGCAGGAAATGGATTTGGAAGTAGCAAGTGAGTTCCTACTTATGGCAGCTACACTTCTTCATATTAAATCAAAACTTCTGCTGCCAAGTATCAAGCAAAACAAGGAAGATGAGGTTGACCCAAGAGAAGAACTTATTTTAAAACTTGTTGAGTACAAAAAGTACAAACAGTTTTCTGAAGTATTAAAGGTAAGGGAAAAAGAATGGGAAAAGGTATGTTACAGGCAGCCCGAGGAAATCGACATAAAAAAATCGGATGAGCCTATAGAACTTTCCTATGATGAGCTTAAAAGAGTATATGTGAATCTCATTGAGCGCAATGAGAGAAAAATGAACAGGAATACTGGAAAGATGACCCAAATACTTCAGATTGAGAAAGTATCTCTTAAAAGTAAGATAAGGGAAGTAATAAGAACTCTTATAAATAAGACATGCTTTAGGTTTTCCGACCTGTTTTCAATGGCTACCAAGTCCAAGCTTGAAGTTGTAACTGGCTTTTTGGCAATACTGGAACTGGCAAAGCTCAAAAAGGTTTCAATTATACAAAATTCTCAGTTTGCTGAGATTGTGGTACAAAGAACGGATGAAAACCTTGAGGATTTTGATGAGGAAAAGATTGCTGCTGAAAGTTAATTTGTAAATTACTGGTGCTATGCAAAAGTCATAGCTGAAAGGTTTTAAAAGTAAAAAAGCACTGTTGTATGTGGAGGAAAAGCTCACATGGATTTAAAAAAACTTGAAGGAATAATAGAGGGTCTTCTTTTTGCATCCGGCGACAGAATATCTTTGGAAAAAATATGTGAGATAGCAGGCGTTGATAAAAAAGCTGCCAAGCTTGTAATTAATAACATGGTCGTTAATTATAACAATAACCCCTCAAGGGGTATTGCCATCAGGGAGATAAGCAATGGCTATCAGTTGTGTTCAAAGCCTGAATTATACGATTATGTGAAAGTTTTATTTGAGCCAAAACAAAAGAGCGGCCTCTCTCAGGCAGCATTTGAGACATTATCGATTATAGCTTATAACAGACCTATTACAAAAGCTAAGATAGAGCAGATTAGAGGAGTTAATTCCGATAGTGCTGTCACAAAACTTATAGAAAAGAACCTTGTTAAGGAAGCCGGAAGGTTGGATGCGCCCGGTAAACCTATATTATACGAGACAACTGAAGAATTTTTCAGGAGCTTTGGTTACAAATCAGACAGTGATCTGCCGATATTTGAAATGAATGAGATTCCTGAGATGATAGAATTTGGTGAGGACGGAAATAACGAGACAACTGATACAACTAACACAACTGACACAACTGACACAAGTACAGATGAAAGTCAAAGTGAATAACACAGTTAATATTTAGTATTACATGTAAAAAATACACACTAGTGTGTATTTTTTTTGTTTATTAGGAAAAAATATCTAATAAGAGGTGTGGTATTGTGTTATTTGCTATCATAACGGTTATATTGGTCTTAGTATTTTTAATAATTTGTTTTATAAAGGTTAATGTAGTTATAGAGTATAACAGGCAAGGCGTTAACGACAATTTTGTGGTGTCTTTTTTTGTACTGAAGGGACTTATTAAGTATAAATTTGAAATTCCAAAAGTTGGTGCAGGCAAAAAAGGTATCTGGTTTAGAAAAGTAAAAGAAAAAGGAAAAAAGGAAAAGGATGTATCAAAGAAAACGGGGAAAATGGGGTATCGCCAAATAAGACGGAAGTTTGAAGAATTCCGGAATTTCAATAAAAAATATGATGTATTGCTGGGAAAGGTATATAAATACTTAAGATGCAGACTGAACATTAACAAAATTGACATTAATATTACTATTGGTGCAGATAATGCCCATCATACGGCAGTCTTATTGGGATTATGCTGGTCTGCTGTAGGGTTATTGGTTTCCTTTCTACATAACAAATTAAACCTTATGGAAAAGACGGTAAATATAAAACCTGATTATATGGGAAAAAAGCTAAAAGTTGATTTATTTTGTATATTGAGTGTGAGAATTGGACATATTATAATCGTTGGTTTAATAGCATTAACCCACATTATAGGAAGTAAATTTGGCTTTGCAGAAGTGAGAAGAAGTGTAGCAGGGTGATAAGATATTTTTTCATAAGAAATTCTAAATAAATATAGGTGGTGGTAATTTTGGCAGAACATCCTATTGAGGGACTGATGACAACAGCAATGGAAAGCATCAAGGATATGGTTGATGTAAATACCATAGTAGGCGATGCTGTGCAGGCTCCGGACGGTACAATAATAATTCCTATTTCAAAGGTTAGCTTTGGGTTTGCTGCAGGCGGAGGAGAGTATAGTTCGTGCTGCAAAGTGATTACGGAAAGTGATGATGGCAAGGAAAAAGAAGTCCAAACTGAAGGCAACGGTAAACATCCTTTCGCTGGTGGTAGTGGTGCAGGGGTAAGTATAAATCCTGTAGCGTTTATGGTAGTAGGACAGGGACAAATAAAACTGTTGCCTGTAAATGTAAACTCATCGGTTGAAAAGATACTTGACCTTATTCCTGAATTAATGGAAAAGGCAAACGATACGTTTAAAAAGAAGATAAAAGTAAAAAAGGATTTTAAGGCAGGAGACAAAAGCGGCAAATGCGAAAGTGATGAAGAAGAGTAAATAAGCAAGTTAAAGGTCAGGCAGGCTGTTCGCATACGCTACACTGCTAGCCTATGCAGCTGAGGTAGGAAACTAAAAATCCTGCCTTTTAATTTTGTCAATTTTTATTGCTTAAGAAAATTTACGCGTTATTCGTAGAAATTTATAACGATATAAAGTATAATAGTCAAGTTAAGTAATGATAGAGGCTGGGGCTAAAATTTATGGAAATGACAAGATTGCAGAAGTATATAGCGGATTGCGGTGTTGCTTCAAGGCGAAAGGCAGAGGAATTAATACAGCAGGGAAGCGTAAAGGTAAACGGCATTGTTGTAAGTGAGATGGGTATTAAGGTAAGCAGCAGTGACCGCGTTGAGGTGAATGGCAGTGTGATAAAGCCTGAAAGCAAAAAGGTATACATATTGTTAAACAAACCTTCAGGGTATGTGACTACTGTAAAAGACCAGTTTAGGAGGCCAACCGTAATTGATCTTTTAAAGGGTGTAGACGAAAGGGTTTTTCCGGTTGGAAGGCTTGATTATGAGACTACAGGGCTTTTGGTTCTTACAAACGATGGTGATTTTACTCATAAAATGACTCACCCAAGACACGAAATAGAGAAGACATATCAGGCAACTATTGCAGGGACGCCAACAAAGGACGAGATCCATAGTTTTGAAAGCGGACTGGAAATTGAAGACTATGTTACTTCTCCTGCGAAGTTAAAGATAATAAGTACTAAAGAACGTACATGTGTTATTGAGGTAACAATACACGAAGGAAGAAACAGGCAGGTTAGAAAAATGTGTGAGGCTATAGGACATCCTGTGTTGGCGCTAAAAAGGATTTCGTTAGGGAAAGTTACATTAGGCAATTTGCCTGAGGGAAGCTGGCGCGAATTAACCCGTGATGAAGTGAATTCACTTAGGAATAGCTAAAATATTATTTCGGATTGTGAAGTTATATTTTTTGTATTCCTTGTTAAGCCTCAATAAAATGATTCGATAAATTAGGAAGGATCAGGGGGAGTATCCCCTGATCCAGTAACTAAAGCGTTCTTACTTCTTCTCCTTGCCGGAGCTGTAACTTGCACAAAGAGTCTCATCGTATGGGGCACCACTGTCTGACTTAGCTGCTGCACTTACCTGTACTGCATCTAGAGTACATAAGTTTTGACTGGTCTCATTAAACGTACAACTGCCTACTGAGCACATGATTCTTTGACAATCAGCCATATAGCAACCCCTCCAAAGTTTATTTTTGTGCAAGGTTATTATATGCATTATGAGTGCTTATATATCAAGCAAATTTTTCTTTGACAAATCAATATTTCCAATTTACAATATAAGTTATTGCAATTGATGGACACTAATATTTAACGATATAAATCAAATATTTTAAGGAGTGACTATAATGGATTTATGGTATACTGAATTTCAGACACCTAACGTTGGCATTACATGTAAAACAAAAAAGACTTACCATACTGAAAAGACTGAGTTTCAGGATCTTGCACTGATAGAAACAGAACAGTTCGGAAGAATGCTTGTTTTAGACGGAACAGTACAGACAACTATCGGAGACGAGTTTGTATATCATGAAATGATTACCCATGTACCGCTTTTTACACACAAAAACCCTAAAAAGGTGCTTGTAATCGGTGGTGGAGACGGTGGCGCAATAAGAGAAATAATTAAGCACCCTTCTGTTGAAAAGGCAGTACTTTGTGAAATAGACGGCCGTGTAATTGAAGTTTCAAAGGAATACCTTCCTGAAATAAGCTGTGCTCTGAGTGACAAAAGGGTAGAAGTATTGGTTGCCGACGGTATAAAATATGTTCAGGATAACAAAAATGAGTTTGACGTTATAATGGTTGACTCAACAGATCCTGTAGGACCTGCTGTAGGACTGTTTGCTGTTGATTTTTACAAGGCGATATATGATGCACTTAAAGAAGACGGAATATTTGTTGCTCAAACTGAATCACCATTTTTCCACAAGGATCTGATTAAAAACGTATACAAGGATATAAGCTCATTATTCCCAATAACAAAGCTTTATACTTGTGCAATACCTACATATCCAAGTGGATTCTGGAGCTTTACAATGGGTTCAAAGAAATATGACCCGCTTGAAACTGATATAACAAAGATACCTGAGTTGGATACAAAGTATTACTGCCCTGAGTTGCATAAAGCAGTGTTTGCTTTGCCGAAGTTTGCAAGAGATCTGGTGAAATAATAAGCCCTGAAAGAGGTATAGATAGATATGAGTTTGAAAAATGGAAATTTGACATTATCGACAAGGTTTATGGGCAGCACGGAAAGCTATGAGGAAGCAGATGTTGTTATGGTCGGAGTTCCCATGGATTTTACGTGCAGCTTCAGACCGGGCACAAGATTTGGTCCTCAGAAGATCAGGGAAGTGTCTATAGGTATTGAAGAGTACAGTATTTATATGGATAAGAGCCTTGAAGACTTTGGATATTTTGATTCGGGAGATTTGGATCTTCCCATTGGAAATGTTGAAAAAAGTCTTGATATGATAGGTCAGGCAGCAAAAGAGATTATAGAGGATAACAAATTACCGCTGTTTATAGGTGGTGAGCACCTTATAAGCGTGCCTGTTATAAAAGAGGTATACAAAAAATACGGGGACGAGCTTATAGTAATCCACTTTGATGCCCACGCGGATTTAAGGGAAGGATATCTTGGATGTCCTAATTCTCATGCTTCTGCGATAAGAAGGCTGGTTGATTTCATGCCTGGCAAAAACATTTACCAATTTGGTATAAGGTCCGGCACTAAGGAAGAATTTGAATATGCCAGGGCAAATACCAATATGTATACAATTGAAGTGCTTGAGCCGCTTAAGAAGTTAGTTGATAAATTTAAAGGCAAGCCTGTTTATTTTACTCTTGATATTGATGTTGTAGATCCTGCATATGCCAACGGAACAGGTACTCCTGAACCGGGCGGTATATCCTCAAAGGAACTTTTGCAGTCGCTAAACGTTATCAAGGACTTAAATATTGTAGGTTTTGACCTTGTTGAAGTTTCACCTCACTATGATCAGTCGGACAGGACTGCACTTCTGGCTGCAAAGGTGATAAGGGATATGATTGTGATAGTTGGATAATTTATTAGGAAGGTTAAGCTATTATGGCTTAACCTTTAGGTTTTTGCCTCTTTCGAACGAAGTGAAAGAGGCAAATTTATTTGAGGAGCTTGCAAAGCAAATGCCGAAAATACATTGGGACTTAGAGTCTAGGGATTTTGACTAGTTAGGAGAACGGAATGCCGAAAATAGGGAATTCTTTAACACAATCACATAAGTATATTGAGCATTTTGTTGAGGAAGGAGATACAGTAATTGACGCTACAGCAGGCAACGGCAGTGATACAGTGTTTCTTGCAAAGCTTGTTGGAGAAAGCGGGCATGTATATTCTTTTGATGTACAGCAAATTGCACTTGATAGAACAGCTGAAAAGCTGGATAGTTTGGACTTGAGAGATAGGGTAGACCTCATAAATGATGGGCATGAAAACCTTGATAATTACGTAAAAAGCAAGGTAAAAGCAGTGATGTTCAATCTTGGCTATTTGCCTCGCGGAGACCATAATATCGGAACCAGGGCCAAAACTACGATCACAGCAATTCAAAAGAGTATGGAACTGCTTGTAGTCGGCGGCATAATCAGTATTGTGGTGTACCACGGTGGTGACAGTGGATTTGATGAGAAAATTCAAGTTATAGAGTATCTGGGAAAATTAGAGCCGAAGAAGTATGTAGTAATGAAGACGGAGTTTATAAATCAGGAAAACTGCCCACCTATATTGGTGTGTATTGAGAAGATTTCTGAATAGGAAATATTATTTGGCTTGAGCACTGTTTTTTTTATTGAACTACAAGAATTTTGCTTCGACTTAACCTACTGTCGAAGCAAAAACATAAAATACAATAAAAAAGATAAGTAAAGCTGTAATTGTATATACCGTGTATTTAAGTCTGTTAAAGATTTTCCATTCGTGCTCGATATGTTTTTTTTGATTTATCAGATATGCTATAAGTTCATTTAGCGTAATATTGTTGGAATTATCTATGTTGGACATTTGAAGTCCATAGGAGTATGCGTGGTTTTTTAGGTCTTTTCTCCTTACTACATTTGCTTGAAAATTCAGTTCCACTTCCGATGAAATAAATGACTTTATCGTTACAACTGAGTTTTCTTCTATAGGCTCATTTGAAAATATCATACATCCGTTGAGGCTTATGTCCATTAGCTTTCCTGCAAATTGATCACCGGTTTGTGTAACAAGCAGACATTCATAATTAACATTAAAACGTTCATATTTTCTATTGTTTGCAAAGTTTAGTACTTTGTCTATTTGGATGGTAATAGCTTGCTTTCTTATAGATATTACTTTGCTTAAAACACTTCCGCAAAAAAGGATCTCATTATTCTGATCCATGGATTTTATGGTAATCTTACTACCTTCAACGAGGTATTCCTTAAAGTATCTTGCAGGCAAAAAAATCTCAGCCACCCTCTTATCGAGATTTACATAAGTAATTATTCCGTGAATCCATTTTTGATCGTCATTAATTGAGACTCTGCAAAATATGGTATTGCTTTTAGGATCAGTTGAGTGTTTAGCCAATTAAACCACATCCTTTTTAAATGGAATTTGGTTATTATAAAGATCGGCAAAATCTCTCGAAAACTAGATAGGAATTTTTAAAAGTAAATTTTTAAAAGGTATTTTGGGAATAATAGTATATTGCTATACACTTTAATAAAAGTTGTTAATTTCTGTATCAACTTTTAAGGAAAATATTGCATTATGTTAAAAAGTGAGGTATAATTAGTACCAGGTAATAATATCATATAATAAAGAATTGTATTGAATAATCAGAAGTTTATAAAATTGCAATATTCAACAAATAAGCTTAAAGAGGTGGGAAACAGATGGAGAGAGTTGACAAATTAAGTCTTCTCCACGCAAAAAAAGCTGAAGTTGAGCAAGGTGGAGGAGCCGACAAGATCGCAAAGCAGCATGAAGCTGGTAAAATGACTGCAAGGGAAAGAATCAACGAGTTATTTGATGAAAATAGCTTTGTAGAAGTTGATGCTTTTGTCGAGACAAGAAGTATAGACTTTGATATGCAAAAGAAAAAGATACCGGGTGATGGTGTCGTGACTGGATACGGATCAGTTAACGGACGTCTGGTATTTGTTTCATCACAAGACTTCACTGTAATAGGTGGTTCTCTGGGTGAAATGCATGCAAAGAAGATCACAAAAGTAATGGACATGGCTATGAAGATGGGTGCACCGTTTATTAGCATCAATGACTCAGGCGGAGCAAGAATTGAAGAGGGTATTGACTCTCTTTGCGGATTCGGGGAAATTTTCTACAGAAATACCCTGGCATCAGGTGTAATTCCTCAAATTTCAGTAATAATGGGCCCATGTGCCGGAGGCGCTGTTTATTCTCCAGCTATTACTGATTTTATTTTTATGGTTGAAAAAACAAGCCAGATGTTTATTACTGGTCCTCAGGTTATTAAGACTGTAACAGGGGAAGACGTTTCCTTTGAAAAACTCGGTGGAGCAGGAACTCATAACGCTGTCAGTGGTGTTGCTCATTTCCAGAGTGCAAGCGAGAAGGATTGTATTGAAGATATCAAGAGACTTATAGGATTCCTTCCTGAAAATAACCTTACAGATGTTCCTGTATATGCAAGTCAGGATGAACTCAACAGAATATGCGACAGCTTGAATGAAATTATTCCTGAAGGTTCAAACAAGCCATATGACATGATGGACGTTATTACTACTATTGTAGATAATGGCGAATTCCTTGAAATTCAAAAGCATTTTGCACAGAATATAATTATCGGCTTTGGAAGAATGAACGGAGGCACTATTGGAATAGTTGCCAACCAGCCTAAATACGCTGCCGGAGTTTTGGATGTTAACGCATCTGACAAAGCTGCAAGATTTATACGTTTTTGCGATGCCTTCAACATTCCATTGGTTTCCTTTACTGATGTACCGGGTTATCTGCCTGGAGTAGGTCAGGAACACAACGGTGTTATAAGGCATGGTGCAAAGCTTCTTTATGCTTTCTCTGAAGCAACAGTGCCAAAAATTAATGTAATAGTAAGAAAAGCTTATGGTGGTGCTTATATTGCCATGAATAGCAAACACCTAGGTGCAGATCAGGTATTTGCATGGCCTACAGCAGAAATCGCTGTTATGGGACCGGATGGTGCTGCAAATATCATCTTCAGAAAAGAAATTTCCAAGGCTGAGGATCCTGTTCAGACAAGAAATGATTTAATTCAAGAGTACAGGGACAAATTCTCAAATCCTTATGTAGCAGCAGCAAGAGGTTATGTTGATGATGTTATCGAGCCTGCTTCAACAAGGATCAGAATAATAAGTGCTCTCGAAATGCTTGCAAGCAAAAGGGAAAACAGACCTGCCAAAAAGCATGGAAATATTCCTTTATAATTGGAGGTTTATATATGGAAGAAATCATAAATGATGAAATAGTTTCTGCTATAATGGCAGCAATAGCGTTGATGGAATCAAAGCCCGGATACAGTCTGGTTGTTAAATCGTTTAGAAGAGTGCCTCAGATAGCTCCGGTATGGTCAGCAACGGGAAGATATGAACGTTTGAACAGTAAAATCTAAAGGAGGATTAAACATGAAAAAGTTTTTAATAAAGGTTAACGGAAATCAATATGAAGTTGAAGTTGAAGAAGTAAGAGATGGAAGTGTAGCTGCCGAACCTGCTGCATACAGTGCTCCGGCACCTAAAGCGGCTCCAGCACCTGCAGCTCCTGCAGCAGCGCCTTCTCCAGCACCTAAAAAGGATAATGCAGTTCCAGCAGGTGCAGCTACAATTACAGCTCCAATGCCTGGTACAATTCTTGGTGTGAAAGTAAATAGCGGGGATGCTGTTAAGAAGGGACAGGTATTGTTGATTCTTGAAGCTATGAAGATGGAAAATGAAATAGTAGCTCCAAACGACGGAACAGTAGCTTCTGTTAATGTATCAAAGGGTTCTTCCGTAAATGCTGGAGATGTTTTATTGTCACTAAAATAATTAGTGCAGCAAATGTAGTAATAATAGCTTAAAGGAGGTAAAGAAAAGTGGCTAAAGTTAAAATTACCGAAACCGTTCTTAGGGACGCGCATCAATCACTAATAGCGACAAGAATGAAAATTGATGATATGATCCCTATTTTAGAGAAGTTGGATGATATAGGATACAATTCGTTGGAAGCATGGGGCGGAGCTACGTTTGACTCCTGCTTGAGGTTCTTGAATGAAGATCCATGGGAAAGACTCAGAACAATTAAAAAGCATTGTAAAAAAACAAAACTGCAGATGCTTCTAAGAGGGCAAAACCTTTTAGGCTACAAGCACTATGCGGATGATGTTGTTGAATACTTTGTCCAAAAAGCTGTTGCAAACGGAATGGACATAATCAGAATATTTGATGCCTTAAATGACCCAAGAAATATCGAGACAGCTATAAAGGCATGTAAAAAGGAAGGCGGCCACGCTCAGGCTACAGTATGTTATACAATCAGCCCTGTTCACAGCCTTGACCTTTTTGTCAAGGATGCAAAGCAGTTGGTTGAAATGGGAGCGGACTCAATCTGTATAAAGGACATGGCAGGTTTGTTGGTGCCATATACAGCTTATGATCTTGTTAAAGCTATGAAAGAGAACGTTAAGGTTCCTATTCAGCTTCATACACACTACACAAGCGGTGTTGCTTCAATGACTTATATCAAGGCGATTGAAGCAGGTTGTGATATAGTTGACTGTGCTATTTCACCAATGGCAATGGGTACTTCACAACCACCAACTGAGCCACTTGTTGCAACATTAAAGGATACACCTTACGACACTGGTTTGGACCTTGAAAAGTTGAGTGAAATCGCAGACTACTTCAGACCTTTAAAAGAAAGCTACATTGCAAGTGGCCTTTTAGATGTAAAGGTTATGGGAGTAGATGTAAATACACTTATTTATCAGGTTCCTGGCGGTATGCTTTCAAACCTTGTTTCACAGCTCAAGCAGTCCAACGCTGTTGATAAATATGAGGAAGTGCTCAAGGAAGTGCCAAGAGTTAGGCAAGACTTCGGATATCCTCCATTGGTAACTCCTACAAGCCAGATAGTTGGAACTCAGGCTGTATTGAATGTAGTAACAGGCGAAAGATACAAGATGGTGCCAAAAGAGTCAAAAGCTCTTGTAAAAGGTGAATACGGTAAGACTCCAGCACCTGTTAATCCGGAGATTCAGAAGCAGATTCTTAAAGATGAAAAGCCAATTACAGCAAGACCTGCTGACTTTATTGAGCCGGAATTACAGTCCATTAAGGATCAGATGAAAGAATACTTAGAGCAGGATGAAGATATATTGTCCTATGCACTATTCCCACAGGTTGCGGAGAAATTCTTCCAATACCGTAAGGCGCAAAAGTACAAGATTGAGCCTGAAATGGTGGATTATGAAAACAGGGTACATCCTGTATAATATATTATGATATAAAAAGGAATCTGGCGAAATGTTTACCAGATTCCTTTTTAATGTATGTAAGGGTTTTATTTATATAGTTATGGATACAAAATTTTTGATATAATTGATGACAACAAAATGTTTGCCTTCGCTATTATATTAGGTTGGTATTAAGTTAGTTGGCATTTTTCGTGCAGATAAATATATTGATCTCTGTTGCTTGTGAAGTTTAAAACACTTGTTTTACTGCCTTTCTTTATCCTTTTACCACATTTAAGGCAGAAAATGTTTGATTGTTTCATAATATCATGTGAAAGCTCGGGTATTATATTTTCGTATTTGGACCAGCTTTTCCAACCTGTCTTGCATATGCCTATTCTATTGTCGAAATCAGCATAAACCCACCTCAAAAGTTTGTGAAAATGAAAGGGATACTTTGTATACTGGATATATGCTTCCGGGACGCCCAATCTGACAGTGTAGAGCATATAGTTTTTTTCAACAACATCTTGTATACGGCCGCAAATTTGAGTACTGTACCAGCAAAAGCCCTGGTTGTCAAGCCACTTGCGGAGCTTCTCAAACATGTAGCCTCTACATATCTCAATAGTCTCTGTTTTATGTACGTTCATTGCCTTAAAGGCATTGGCAACAATATTTACAACTTCGTCAAGATAGTATTTATTCTTAAAGTTTTCTTTGTTGTATAATTCAACAGGGATAATATCAAAGAAGTATTCATTTGTCTCAGGACGGTATACCCCAATACAAGTACCGCCTACAAAACTGCCGCTCCCTGCATCATCAATCTGTATCATCAAGTTATCTCCATACGTTTTTTTGTTGCGACAATTATAGTATATGTAAAAAGATAAAAAATAAACTTTACCATTGTTTTTACATTTCTGGAGCATCAATAATTTATTATTTTCTAACTTTCTGGTAGGGAAGTTGACTTGTTTGTATCTAACTTGTAACCACTAAAAGCCAGCATAAATATCGCAGGAGCATATAAAATCCAGATGAAGCTAGATGCCAGATCCTTTAAAAAACCTTTGTTGAGTATCATTAAAAGTCCTACAAGTATGTCACTAAAGAAAAACAAGGCCATTCCTATGCTTATTAGTAAAGTGTTTTTCCGCGGAAATAACTCCAGTATATGACTTGCAACTCCTGTCCAGAATGAGGTGCTCAAAAACAACCCATATACGAAAAATATATACAAAAATGTACTCAATTTGAGTATTGGATAAAATATGAAACATATTATCATAGTATATAAAAGAAAAATTCCTATTGCGCATAATATAAGTTTCATTTTCGTAGAAGAATTCTCCATAGAGGATAATTTTGTCTTCATCCCCTGACTGTTCCTTATACTAAAAATTATCTGAAACACCAAAAAGAACCCTATTCCACCATATGTGATAGATAATAAAAAACATATTTCAGCACAGCTTATTGCTATAAAACCCAATTTCAAAAGGAGGGAATCCTTTTTTGAAAGGGCATCTTTGCCGGCTAATAGTGCAACAAGGACAGCACAAGCTGCATCAATTCTTTTTATAAGGTTAGAGGGATAGTTGCTTTCCCTAAAGCCCAATAGTTTTGAAAAATCCAAATACATATACCATATAGCTACTACTGAAGCAATAATAATAATCCATCTTAAAATATTTTTTTTATTCTTTGACATTTTGGTCCCCATTCAAGTTATAAAATTACATAAATAGTTTATGTTAAATTTTACTTTAAAGCAATATTTTCTGAATAATTGTTATTGTTCATTTCAAAAATTTAATAATTAAAAAGGAGAAGACTATTAAAACCATGAATGAAATAAAGCCGGGATACAAGAACCCCAGCTTTACTATTGTATATGTCATCATTTTTTGCTTATTATAAAAACAACTGAAACAAATAGAATAAGATATTACGATCAACTGCATAGGAAATTAAATATTATCGCCGTTTGTACTCAATTTTAGAAGATCGTCTGCAATATTATTAATTACGGCAAATGAAGCCGATATCTGCTGCATTACTGATGCCTGGGTTGATGTATCTGATGCAATTGATCTTATTTCATTGAGTGACTTGGATGTGATTGATTTTGTATTGGAAATAACTTCAGCAATTTCATGTCCGTATTTTGAAGTTTGGTTACTATATTGAGCGATTTTTTGAACTTCCTGATTGGAAACTTCCTGTAAGCTTTTCAATTTTTCAAAAGATTCACCTGCATTTTTAACCAAATCAATTCCCGACTTAATGGTTGTGTAGCTTTGGTCTATAGAAAATACCGCCTTTTCGGTGTCGTTTTGTATCTGATTTATGATATTTGAAATATCTTTTGCTGCATTTGCAGATTGTTCTGCAAGCTTCCTGATTTCATCAGAAACTACTGCAAAGCCTTTACCATGTTCACCGGCTCTTGCTGATTCTATTGCGGCGTTTAGCGCAAGAAGGTTGGTTTGTTCTGTGATATTTGTAATGATTTCAATAATCCTTCCGATTTCTTTGGATCGTTCGCCTAAATTATTAATAATATCCTTGTTTTGTACAGTGGACAATTCAATTTTCTCCATATTACTTATGGCATTGCAAATTATCTTTTCACTCTCTTCTGCTGCTGTAGAAGTATTCTGAGATATTTCGGACAACTTCTGAGATTGGGATGAAATTGACTCAAGAGTATCTGATATATTTTCAACAGTGGTATTCGTACTTTCAATATATTGTAAATTCTTTTCGCAGCCTAGAGAAGCACTGTCAGCATTGTGGTAAATATTTTCATTTGAAGCTGTAGTTTGCTCTATTGCCAATGAAAGTTGTTTTACAGAAGTCGCAAGTGTTTTTGAGGCATTTTGAGAACTGCTCATCACATCTTTCAGTTTGTTAAATAATAAAGATTGTTCTTCCGAGTCCGACAAACCTTCAAGAAGAATTCTTGTTCTCTTAGTGAGCCAGATGAAGATTACGGAAAGAATAGAAAGCTCAATAATATATCCCGCTGTAAAAGCAATGTAAAAGCCAAATGGATTTTCAGAATAGAGAGGATTTGATGGGATTCTAAAATAATTTGTAATAACTACATTTATAATTTCTAGAATTAGAGCTGTTATTGTAAGTTTTTTGTCAAAATAGAGGCAACTTAATGCAATAGGAAACAGAAATATCATATAAATACCTATCTGATAGTTTAGATTAAGTATACCTACAACAACTGCAGCCATGGTAATTGTATAGTATTTTAGCAGTGTACTGCTTACACCGATTTTTTTAGCACGAAAGGGGATAAAGCACCAACCATGCCGATTGAACAGAAAATATAAAGTCTTGTCATATCAAAACTAAAAACTTTTAACCATCCAAGAATAATCAAAGCTGGAAAAGCTAAATTTGCCCATAACATAATATTAGTTGTAGTGTTATTAGCTTTTTGTTCATTATTAGTTATGAAAGCTTTCTGTTTCATTTGTAATACCTCCCGTAAAAAAAGACAATTTTATTTGAATCATTATCACGAAGTAACTATTTATATATCGGTAATTTTAGTATATTTATTACTTGTAATTATTAACTTGTTTTTTTTACTTATAGGAGAAGAGACAAACAAGGGAATAGGAATAAAAAAATATAGTTTTTTTGTTCCAATTCCCTTGTTCATAGAGGTCCCAACTATCTCTAAAATCATATAGCATCTTTATCATTAAGAAATTTAAACTGTGAAATATAAAAACTGTAGTACTTTCCTTCATGACGGATAAGTTCTTCATGAGTACCGCTTTCTGCTATTCCGCCGTCTTCTACAACCATTATCCGATCGGCATTACGTATTGTCGAAAGTCTGTGGGCGATAACAAAAGATGTTCTTCCATGAAGCAGGTTGCTTATTCCTTGTTGAACAAGCTTTTCGGTATGGGTGTCAATACTTGCGGTTGCCTCGTCAAGTATCAGTATGCGTGGATTTGCAAGCAGTGTCCTTGCAAAAGCGATCAATTGCCTTTGACCTGCTGAAAGCCTTGTTCCACGCTCATTGACATCGGTATCGTAACCTTTTTCAAACTTCATTATGAATTCATGGGCAGATACTGCTTTAGCTGCAGCAATTACTTCCTCATCAGTAGCATCTAATTTACCATAGCGTATATTCTCCTTAATTGTAGTAGAGAAAAGGAATGTATCCTGCGGCATAAGGCCAATTTGTGACCTTAGACTTTCAAGCTTTGCATTGTTTATGTTTAAACCGTCTATCAATACTTCACCAACAGATACTTCATAAAATCTGCTTATAAGGTTTACTATTGTTGTTTTTCCTGCACCAGTCGACCCGACTAATGCTATAGTTTGGCCGGCTTTTACGTCAAAACTTACGTCTTTTAAAATTTGCTGGTCTTCGTCATACCCGAAAGTAACATTTTTGAAAGAGACATTACCTTTAATTGCAGGCATTTCAAATGACTCCGGCTTGTCTTTAATATCAGGCTCGATATCAAGTATTTCAAAAATCCTCTCTGCACCTGACATATTAGTCACCAACTGGTTGTAGAAATTGCTGATGTTCATTATCGGCTGCCAGAACATAGAAATATAACTTGTAAAAGCTATCAAAAGCCCTGGAGTAATTAAATCTTGCTCAATAAGACCGGCACCAAACCAAAATACCAGAATGGTTCCGACTCCCCAGGACATCTCAACTGTTGGCCAAAAGCAATCATTCATACGTATTGCTCTAACAAACGAAATTCTCCATTCTCCAAGTAATTTAAGGAAGGTAGACGATGTTTCCTCTTCCGCCGCAAAACTTTGAACAACCCTAATGCCAGAAAAATCCTCGTGAGTAAAGCCATTAAGATTTGAGGACTTTTTCCTGTGTATTTGCCACCTTCTTCTTGATGAGGTTGAAACAAAAAACATTACAATTATCATGAAAGGCAATGTTGCAAGTGCAACCAGGCCAAGCTTGTAATTCATTAGCATCATTATTACAACTACTGCCGTTATTTTTATGATTTCCGGAATCAGACTTGTAACACTATTCGTAAAGAAATCGTTCAGAGAATTGACATCTCCAATAATGCGTGCAAGTATTTTCCCGGTTGGACGGTTATCAAAAAATGAGAACGACAGCTTCTGAATATGGGAATACAACTGCTGGCGGATTGTTAAAAGAATCTTGTTTGATACTATTCCCATAGTTAATATCCTTAAACGGGAGCATACCATTGCAATTCCATTTAAAGCAACCATCACTCCACCAAGTATCATGAGATTCTTCCAGTCTCCGTTTTTAATGAATCTGTCTATTCCAATTTTCAAAAAGTACGGATTAAATAATTCAACTGCAATTACAAAGCCCATTAGCAGCAATGTTTTTGTAACCGGTCCCCCGTAAGGTTTTAAATATAGCAAAAGCCTTTTTATTATGTTAATGTTCAGGCTTTCTTTTAAAGCTTCATCATGTTTAGAATTATTAATTGGCAATTATATCACCTCTTCTTCCAATACTTCCACATAATCACGATATTGCTCGCAATATGTTTCATAGTAACGCCCGCGCTGATTCATAAGTTCCTTGTGATTTCCTCGCTCTACAATTCTTCCATTTTCAAAATACAGTATTTCATCTGCATTTTTAACGGCTGAAACCCTATGAGCGATAATAAATTTTGTTATTCCCTTCCGTTGTTCCATAGCTTTTTCTATAGCGTATTCGGTTTCCATATCCAAAGCCGATGTAGAATCGTCCATAATCAATACTTTAGGATTTCTCACCAATGCTCTGGCAATTGAAATACGCTGTTTTTGTCCACCGGAAAGTCCGATACCACGTTCTCCAATTATAGTGTCATATCCTTTTGGCATTTGTGAAACGAATTCATCCACCATAGAATCCCGGCATGCGGACTTATAATCCTCATCAGAGATACCATCTGCTCCAAACCGTATATTTTCATCAATTGTGTCAGAGAAAAGGAAGGTTTCCTGCATAACCACCGAGATATTTTTTCTTAAAACGGACAAATCCATTTCTTTAACATCTATTCCATCAAAACATACCTTTCCTGATGTGCAGTCATAATATCTTCCAATCAGATTTACAAGTGAACTTTTCCCGGCACCTGTAATCCCCATAATAGCTATGGTTTTACCCGGTTCGGCAACAATATTTATATCTTTTAGCACAGTAGTTCCTGCAAAATCAAAACTTACATTTTCAAACAGTATATGACCCTTTATTTCTTCAGGTACCTTTGGATTATCACAATTTTTTATGGAAGGTACCTCATTAAAAATTTTATCAATCTTCTTTACTGAGGCAATACACTGTGCAATTATGTTTGTAAGCCAGCCCATCATACGCATTGGCCATATCAGCATATAGATATAATTACTGAAGGCAACCAAAGTTCCAAGTGTCATTTCGCCTTTGATTACAAAATATCCGCCAAAACTTATGACAAGCACCAATACAAGGTTTGCGAGAAATTCAATCGCAGGGTTGTGTTTCGCAAATATTTTTACCTGCTCCAAGTTTATCTTATAATTTTCCTCGTTCTGGTTTAAAAATTTCTGAATTTCATGCTTTTCACGGCCAAAAGCCTTAACAACTCTCACACCCGATATGTTTTGTTGTGCAGTAGAGTTTAGGACGGCCCTTTGATCACTTATTTGCTCGTAGGTTTTTCCAACTTTACGCTCAAGATTGAATACTACAATCTCGATAACCGGCATTACTATCAGACTGATAAGCGCAAGTTTCCAGTTTATCGTAAAAAGTACGACCGATGCGATAATAAAATAAACGCATTGTTCCATAAACAGCATTATTCCAAAACAGATAGCATTCATAATATTTTCGGCATCTTCCTTTATACGGGACATCAATTCGCCTGTATTATTTTCATCAAAAAATGAAAAGGACATCTTCTGTATGTGGTCAAACAAGTTTTTTCTCAGGTTTAAAATAACTTTTGAACCTGCAAGGTCAAATCCATATTCCTTTGTGTAACCAAGTATGGCACGCCCGATAGTTATACCTGCAAGGAATATTAATGCTGTTTTGAGATAATCCATATCTTTATTAAGTACTGTCCTGTCAATGATTTTTCCTACAAAATAGGGATTGAACATATCTAGTATGATCGAAGTCAGAAGCGCCATAATCCCAATAAAATAAGGCAGCCACTGCTTTCTTATCAGTGCAAAAAGTCTTTTCAAACAAATTCCTCCTCGTACATGAGTCATTACCTTATTGTTAAGCCTTCTCTAAAATGTAGTAAACGCAAAATAGGCCGTGGTATAAACTCCGCGCCCTTTTAATATAAATAAAGGTCGCGGCGATAACCACGACCTTCTCATTTTACAAAGTAAAATTTCAGAAGTTACTGCTGAGTAAGGCAGGGTTATCAGAAATGTTAAAATTATAGGAACTAAAAATAGAATATGCATTATGTTTCATTATCCTGCCTCCTTTTTCAAAAATTTTGTGTACCCATCTATTAATGTTAATGCAAATACCAGAATTAGTCAAGGTGTTTTTTTGTATTATAAATTGCCAAGGATATATAATTTTTAAAAGTGACATAAAACAAATGTCGCTTTTTATGTTTACAGAAGTACAAACTTTTGGTAGAATTTTTTACTAGAAAGATTTTTTTATATTATATGTTTTACATAATAATACAGAAATAGAAAAATAGAATTATAGGGGGAGAAAAGAAAATGTTTAAAAGCAAAAGAATGATTTCTTCAATCATTTCTGGTGTTCTTGCCGTTCAAATTCTGACTTCAACTGTGTTTAATCCCAGTGGATTGGGCAATGTAGAGGCGGCAAAAGGACAGAGTGTTAAGGGCAGTTCATCTACTGTTTCTGAGTCAGTGTATAGTACAACAGATGCAGGTGCTATGAAAAATGAGGCTGTCATAGCGGGCGATAAATTCAATGGTAAACGAATTATTGTCAAGTATAAAGATTCTGCTAAAGCTAAAAGTAATATCTCAAATGTAGAAAAATCAGTAGGCAAGAAACTTAAGAAGCTGAAAAAGGAAAAAGAGCTGAATTCCGGTAAATTGCATGTTTATAAGATTGATGAAACAGACGATATGCAAGGTACAATTGAGAAATTTAAAAAGAATGAGAACGTAGAATATGTTCAGGAAGACTTCAAGTTGACTAGCTTTGATATTCCAACAGACACCAGATTTAATGAGCAGTGGCACCTGTATAATAACGGACAGGATGTATATGGGCAAACAGGTACCAGTGGCGTAGATATAAATGCCTTGAAGGCATGGACAAAGACGAAAGGTTCGGAAGAAGTAGTAGTTGGTGTTATCGATTCGGGAGTGGATGTATCACATGAAGATTTGGCGCCAAATATATACATAAATAAAGGTGAAATTCCAAATGACGGATTAGATAATGATGGCAATAACATTATTGATGATTATTCCGGGTATGATTTCTATAATGACGACTGCACAGTATATGATTCTGCTTCAGACCAACATGGAACACATGTTGCAGGTATTTTAGGGGCTGCTGATAATGGAGCGGGAATATGTGGAGTAGCTACAAAGATCAAGGTACTTCCGGTAAAATTTATTGAAGGAAATTCGGGTTTTACCAGTGACGCGATTGAGGCAATAAACTACTGTAAAACTATGAATGTTGACGCTGTGAATATCTCATGGGGTTCAACGGCATATAACCAGGCTCTTAAAGACGCAATGGAAGAGAGCGGATTACTATTTATTACGGCTGCGGGCAACTGTGGAGTGAGTACCTCTGCAGTACCAATATATCCAGCTTGTTTTGATTTACCCAATATTTTATCCGTTGCTGCTGTGGATAATAGTGGAAATCTTGCGTCTTTTTCCAGTTACGGAAGTGATGTAGATGTAGCGGCACCTGGACTCAATATTTTGAGTACGCTTCCAAATAACCAATATGGTACACTTAGCGGTACATCAATGGCATGTCCTACTGTAACAGGAATTGCGGCGCTTCTAAAAAGCTATGAACCTGATATTACAGTTGATGAAATAATAAACAGGATAAAGAGCAATGTTGTTAAATCGTATAAGTTGGAAGGAAAAGTAGCAACAGGTGGTAGAGTGGATGCAAATGCAGTACTGGATGATATTGTACCACAGGCCGAAGTTGGTAATTTTGTACCTAATACACCTTACACAATAAACAATAATGAGAATAAAGATATTGAAGACATAATTAACGAATCACAGAATAATTCAGCAGGTGAAAGTGACAAAATAGTAAAGCCTTTAGTAGTTGAAAACTCATTGGAAAGTGAGCAGAAAACAAATAACTCTACTCATGAGCAACTTGGTATCGATGGGGTAAAAGAAGGCATTCAGCCACAAAGCATATCTACGTTGTCATATACATATGAGGTTGAGCCAAACAATACATCTTCAACGGGTATGACTGTACCAATTGGAACAACTTTCGGTACTGCAGCTGCTGCTAATGATAACGACTGGTATATAGTATATCTTGAAGCAAACAAGCAGTATTCTTTTAGGTTGACAGGGATACAAACAGGGGATGACCTTGGATTATTCCTTTTTAAACCTGATCTTACAGATGCGGATTTTTCAGACAATTTTTATAATGCTGATGAAAATTTAACTTATACAACTTCTGTAGCAGGTTACTATTACATAGATGCGTATTGCTTCACCAGAGGTTCGGCAGCAAACCATAATTATCAGATGCTGGTTTATCCAAATAATGCATCTCCCGATTCTTACGAACCAAATGACAGTACAACTACGGCTAAAACCATTTCAAACAATACTTCTGTTAGTGGGACTATAAATATAACAACTGATGATGATTGGTATGTAATAGATACTACTGAAACAGGAAAGCTTACAGTATCTCTTGAAGGAATTCCGTCAGGTTGTGACTATGATATTTCAGTATATGATAACACTATCTCTTATGTTGGCGGTTCATATAATTCAGGCAATACTAAGGAAAAGGCAAATATTTTAATAGGAAATACCGGTAAGTACTATATCAGGGTTTATTCCTATTCAGGGACAAATGCTTCTTCAAAATATAGCTTAAATGCTGTTGTATCAATACCTGACAACTATGAATCAAATGATTATACATATGAAGCAACAAGAGTGGATGTAGGAACTTCTGTATTAGGAACTATTGATAACATAAGGGACCAAGACTGGTATAAGGTAACTATAGATGAAACGATAGGCTATACTTTTGAACTTGAGAACATCCCTTCAGGTAGAGATTATGACATGTACATATACAACGAGGCTGGGACTTATGTGTCAGGATCAGCATGCGGTTCAAACAATGATGAACTTATTAATACCACACTGTCCGCAGGAACTTACTATGTAAAGATATATCCTTACAGTAATTATTCGGATGAGCGAAGTTATACATTCTCAGTTTATGAAAATAGTGCAATAAATATTTCAATGCCTTATTTGAGGGCAAATGCAGGGGATGAGATAGTTGTACCTGTATATATTGACAGTGTACCGCAAGGAGGAATTTGTAGTTTTGACTTTAAAGTGAAATATGACAAAAGTGTAATGAGTTATACAGGATATGAAGCTGGGGCTTTGACAAATTCAACTTCAGTCATACTTGGAGCCAATGAAACAAGTAACGGAATTAATATATTATACCTTGACAATTCAACAACATTCTCAAATCCTATCACAAGTGCAGGTGAGTTGATAAAGCTTAAGTTTACTGTTAATACTGCTACAACAGATGGTGCATTTGAATTAACATATAATGATGGCTGGAGTTTTGGAAAACGGATTAACAGCGATGTTGATGATATATCAAATGTGGTATTTAAACCTGGGATTGCGATGGTTGGGAGTTATGGTCTTAGTAGTTTGCAGACATCGGCTCAGCCTATTAGGTTACTAGCTGATGGAACATCAGCATCATCAACTGGTGATGTTAATGGAGATGGGGCAGCTAATAGTATAGATTTTGGGCTTATGAGAATGGCTTTATTGGGTAAAATTCAGCTTTCGCAAGAGAGTTTAAGTGCTGCAGACGTAAATGGAGATGGGGCATTTAATAGCTTGGATTTTGGAGTTATGAGGCAATATTTATTGGGAATAATAAAGGTGTTTCCTAAAGATACCATGACACCTACAGTGACACCTACACCAACAGAGATTTTTACGCCAACGCCTTCACCAACCTTGGCACCAATTAATTTAGTTGGCACATGTAGTGGAACAGAAATGGCACTTTCATGGACAGTTTCTACCACAGAAGGTGTAATAGGGTATAAGGTTTATCGTAGTGATGGAAAAGTATTCGCTACAAATGAAACAAATTATAATGACACAGGATTGAAACCTGGTGCAACTTACATATATTATGTGACAGCATATGATGAGGATAATAATGAATATGAAAAAAGCAATAGCATTTCGACAGGAGTTTCAAATATAAATATAACAGAGAATGAAGAGAATTATATATCCATTTCATGGGATGCGGTTATAGGTGCTAAAGAATATCAGGTATGTGCAGATGGGATTATAAATGAAACCGTAACAGGTACTTCTTATAAGCATTCTGGTCTGATAAAAAACACATGGCATTCATACAAGGTACTTGCGAAATTTAATAGTGGAACTAGTGCTTGGAGTGAAACCTTGAGGGTATGTTCTGCACCGCAGAAACCAATTGAGGTAAATGCAGATATTGAAGGTGATAAGGCAACTATCTCATGGCAAGAGGTGCCCGGTGCGGCAAAGTATCAGATATTGAAGGGTACTGTTGCTGTAGAGGTTGAAGGATGCGAGTATGTTGATGAAGGGTTAGAGCTAAATAAAGATAATATATATGAAATCAAGGCATTAGACTCAAGTGATGCCCAGTTAGGTAATAGCGGTAGGGTTTTGGTAAATGCAGGAATAGGTGTTATTGATAAAGATACCCCAATGTATGAGAATAGGGTGTATGGAAGCTTAGAAAATGGTAAAAATTTAAACTTAAATACTTATAACTTGTCTGTTAGAGGAGATAGTTATTTAAGGAGCGGTTTAATTGATATTGATGGCGGAATATTAAGCGTCAGAGGAAATATATCGCAGGCTGATTGTTCAATGTATCTAAATGGTGGACAGATGTATGTCGACGGAAATTATATTATAAAGAATAGTGGTGACTGGAGTAAATCATCCCTGATAATGAATAATAGTGATGACTATGTATTGGTCGAAGGAGATTTTGTACAGCATTCTTATAATAATCATAAAGATAAGCTGACGGCAGGTACATTGGAAGTAAAAGGAGATTTCACTCAGGAAAGTTCTGGGGATGTTACAGAAATACTAACAGAGGGACAATATAACTTAAAGTGTAGTCTTAAAGATGGTTTGACTTTAGTCGAACCTGGTAGTGGTATTGGGTGTCATTATCCATATGGCAATGCAACTTATGGTTATACTGGAGGTTGGGGTTCTAATAGCGAATTAATAGTTGGAGATATTACAAATTTAACAGAAGGTTGTATCTCTCGAATGGGGCATAGTTGGATTGATTTTGAACAAGGTACTAATGAGTATTTATTCACCAAAAAGTCAATAACAGACAGATGGTGTGGTTTATACTTCTACGGATTTAATACGTCTATGCAAATAGGGGCTGTAAAGCTTATATTTGACAATGAAGATAAAATATCTATAAAGGAAGCAGTTGCTCTTGGATATATATATCCGCTGGTGCCGATTCAATCATTTTCATTTCAGAATTATTATGTAGATGGTCAAGTTGGTCAGTGGACTAACATTGTAGATTTGATTGACGGTACAAGTTTAACAAATGAAGGTGATCACAGAGTTGGTCTTTTCATGTTCAAAATGAAATCATCAGCAGTTAACCTGTCAGGAGTAGAGTTTTATTGTGATAAAAAAATAACCGCACACGAAGACACAAACAATTGGCTTTCTGGCTTTAATGCATTTATGTTGTCCGAGGATTACGATCTAAGTATAGTTCCAAGTGACCAAGATTATAACTTTGCAGCATCAGGCACGCACAGAGTAATTTTGAGCGGAGAAAAGGTTCAGACAGTAAAATTTGATAATCCAGAGCAGTCGAATTTCAATAAACTCTGTATAACAAAACCATTAGAATATGGTTATATAATGAAAAATGCAAAATGGAACACACTTGAAGAAAACTACTCAAATGCCAACCCAATGCCTGGAACAATGATAACGAAACCAAGCCTAACCCCAGCAAGAGAAGGATTGGCAATGGCAGAAGTAAACGGAAGAATATATGCATTTGGAGGAAAAACCGATAGCGATGAATATCTAAATACAGTAAGTGAATACGACTACATAGCAAATGAATGGACGGAATTCACAGCAGACCCCAATAAACAAATGCAGACAGGCAAAAGCGATTTTGCAATAGCTGCAACAGACAATGATGTATACATTTTTGGTGGAACAGATGGATCAAACTACTTTAATACTGTTGAGAGATATAATCCTACTGTTGGTTTCAAAGACGACAGGGTTCCAGTTCCACCAATGCCGACAGCTAGAAGTGGAGCAAAGGCAGTAATAATAGATAACAAAATCTATGTAGTTGGAGGAGTTAACGAAAAAGGATACTTAAACACAATCGATGTTTATGATATAGAAGATAACAGTTGGTCAACAATTAATAGTAATACCAATATACCACGAACAGACTTCGGCATGGCAGCATACGGAAAAAGCATCTACATTTTCGGCGGATGCAATGATGACGGTATTATTGACACTGTTGAAGAATATGATACAACTACAGGAAATTGCACAGAAAAAACATCACTACCAACAAAAACTAAAGGTTTACAGGCGTGCAATGTAGACGGTAAGATATATCTGTTTTGTGGTACAACCTTTGACGGAAAAACAACAAAGGTAACAAACTCAGTTGACAGTTATGACACGCAAACGCATACCTACTTGAGTGTTGAAGCAGACAAAGACCCAAAGGACAATATAGTAAAATTGAAATCATTGCAATATGCAAGAACATCCTTTGGTGCAGTTGCTGCATTTGGGAGGGTATTTATTGCCGCAGGAAATAATGGGACAAAGTGCCAAAGTGCTGCTGGTGAATATGTAGTTAACCAACTAAAAGGTACAAACTTTGGAGCCGACTATAATGGAAAAGAAGGCAGAGGAAAGCAATACGATTCCAACGGAGCAAACGTACTTACTGGAAATTATTTAACACAATCAACGGATATAAGTATTGATAGTCCGGCAATGGATGTTGAAGTAGTAAGAAGTTACAACTCAAGTGATGCGGATACAGAAGATCCATTGGTAATTGGAAATGGCTGGCGAATGAGTTTTGAGACATTTGCAAAAAGTGTTACTACAAATAGATATAAAGTAACAGCATCTACCTTGAATTTTAGACAAGCCCCACCAAATAAGGAAGAAGTATATCCTACAGATTGGGATGTTATATGTGGGCTTAGTGAGGGTACAATTGTAGACCTCACGGACAATATGTATAACATTATGCGATGGTCTAACGGTTCAGAATGGTATGAGGTTAAGACTTTGAACAATAAAACAGGATGGGTAAGTAAAAGGTATTTGAGTGAGGTCCCTGGAGTTCAAATAACATATCCATCAGGTACGAAAATTATGTTTAAGCAAGCAGAAGGTAAATATGAAGCTCCTGTAGGATGTTATGATGAACTTACAAAAACAACTGTAGACAGCAAAGAAATGTATAAATTAAAAAAGAAAGATCAATCTGCGTATTTGTATAATGCATCTACAGGAAAACTTGAGTATCAGGAAGACAGGTATGGAAACAGAATTAAATTTGAATATTCAAACGGTCAACTTATAACAATATATGATTGCGGTGCTACAAGTGCTGCAATTAGAAGAACTCTATCACTTAATTATACAGTTGATAAACTTAGTAGTATAGTTGATGGAGCAAAAAGAACTGTGTATTACAATTATACTAATGGAAAACTTTCATCAGTGACCGATTTAAATGGTAAAGTAACTAAATACGAATATTATTCTGATGGTGAAGGCTCTAAAAATAAGCTGCAAAAAATAAAGAAAATTAATGATGACATAGCAGATAATAAAATAGAAATTACTCTGTACACAAATTTCTACGATTCATTAGGCAGAATAATCAAGCAGTTGGATAGTAACAATAAACCAGCGTACTATCTATACAAAGACCTAAGTGCCAATGATACTTCATCAATGACAACAGAAGGAATTGAAATTTGCCGTGAATACTATAATAGGAGAGGGGATTTGACAAAAGAAATATATAATGTTAATTTTCCAGATAGACCTATAAAAGTTATTGATGCAATAGGAAAAGAGACAAGAACAAAATATTATCTAAACGGTAAACTCGGTTATAAGGAAACAACTACACTTACTGATGAACAACTCAAGTCTGAAGATTATGAAGATTTGTGGACAACTAACTTGCCACAGAAGTATGAAACAACAGAGGTTATTAAAATAAATGGTACTGAAACAGAAGTAAATAAGACAATTGTTGAGACCGATGCAAAGGAAAATGTAAAACTGGTTACAAATCCTGATAACACTACAAGGAAATATGATTACTATCCTAATGGCGACCTTGAATACATGATTGATGAAATGAATTATCAGACCTACTATTACTATGAAACCTTTGGCTCGGAGGGTAGAAAAAGGCTTAAGAAAATAATCAGACCTGTAAAGCCGGTAGAATCAAGTACTACTATAAACGATATAACCGATGCAAGTGTATTCGATAATGTCAATAACGCAATAACAACTTATGACTATACAAATAAGCAAACATTGAGTCTTGTGAGTAAGACAACCAATCCAGATAATACTTGGACATCTTTTGTCTACGATGATAACGGAACACTTTTGGAATCAACAGTGGGAGAAAATAACAAGACAGAAAATAACAAGACAGGTTACACATATGATAATTGCTTCCGTGTGAAAACCATAACAACAGCATTGTTGAATAAAACAACTTATGAATATGACAATATGAACAATGTAACAAAAGTTAAAAGGGAAGCAGATGGCGAAGAAACAAGTATTATCCGAACCTTTTATGATTATGAAGGACGTAAGGTAAAAGAGGCTAATTCGTTAATGTATGATGAAAGTAAAGACCTCTCATCGGGATATACAGGAAATTTTTCGGATGATTATGTGTATGACGCATTCGGCAGGGTATTAACACATAATCAGTATGTACAAAGGTTTGATCCGGATACAAAAATAACTACAAAGGATACATATACACACAATTACACCTATGATGGAGAGGGCTACCTTGAAAATGAAACAAAAAATAATGGGGCGGTATATGTATACAACTATGATGAAGCAGGAAGAATTACAGCTGAATATTTCAAGGCAGGTAGCGGTGCTACAGCAGTTTTGTTGAATGAATATGCTTACAATGAAGGAATTAAGCTTGAAAATGGTACTTATGGTACAGAAAAAGTACAAACAAAGCATCTGGCAGACAAAATAAGTGCTGTTACCAAATACTTGTCCGATTATAAAGGAAGGGTTGTAAAAGTTACAAATGATTCCGGCGGATTCACAAAAACAGAATACTATGATGATGGTAATGTAAAGAGTTTCACCGACTTTAATGGCAACAAGACCTTGTATACATATAAGAAATCTGAAAACCCAGGATTTGTGTATGATGAAAAGTTTGTTCCTGTTACCGGGGAAGGTGCAAGCACCAAATATTCATACTCAAAGGTTATATATAACCTAAATGGAAGAAAAATTTCAGAGATAGTCTCTGTTGACCTTGTTGAAGTTTCAGTTACAGAAGATGGTAGGACATATGAATTAAAGAAAGGCTTAGAACCAAAAAAATATAATAAGACCGACTATACATATTATGGCAACAACAAAGTGAAGAGTGTTAGCTCATACAGCGTTAATACAGAAATGACTCCAATTGAAAGTTCATCTGTCAGTAAGAAGGAGTATAAATACGACCTTGATGGCAACATGACAGAAGAAAAAACTACGCTTGAAGAAGGTAAAGAAAAGATAAATATATATCTTGATTACAACATGTACGGAAAGCCTCAAAAGACTGCTGTACTTGTAAGTAATGCAAATAAGGATGCTGATTTTGATGTAACTGAAGAAGAAAACATCGTAGCCTATGATGATTTATTTACAGATGCAACAAGAAATGCTAATTATGGTTATTCAGCAGCCTATGCAGACTACAGTGCAATAGTTACTGAATACACTAACTTTGACAAGGCAGGAAATCCATGCAAAATAGAATATCCTAACAAAAAGACAGAATATCCTAACGAAAAGACAGTAAAATACATTTATGATACCCTTGGAAGGGTTGTAAGTGAAGAATATGCTGACAAAATCATTAGAGATTCCGAGGGAGACTACGATACTGCGGATGTTTATACAATTACAAAATACAACTGGGAAGGCAAAGTGACCAATGTAGATGTGAAGTCTAACAGTGTGAATGGTTGGAAGACTCTAAAAAGTGAAGAATACACATATAGTAAAAGAGGATTTCTGGAGAAAAAGATTAACAAGGGCGTAACAACACTGACTTTTGACAGAAGTACAAATGTTGAGACTAGCTCTGTGGCTGATATATGTACTGCATATGAGTACGACTATGCCGGAAGGCTCGTAGCAGAAGTGACTCCGAACAACTATGTAGAAGGCTATCAGAATGGATTGGGTCTATTATCAACTACAACTGAAAACAAGGTGGTTTATGAATATGATAATCTTGACAGACTGATTGCAAAGCGTTTCATTGGAACAACAATGGATTATGATCCTTCTAAAGTCAGCGCAACCTGTGATGGTTTTACTTCAGTGTCAAACGATATTGTTTTGGAAGCATATAAATATGATGCAAACGGAAACGTTAAAAAGAAAGTGGATGGAGAAGCTTATAACGCAGCTTTGACTAGATTGCTTGGAGGTGGTTCAACAGAGGAATTAATAAATGAAGCTTATGGCACTGAGTACACATATAACCATGCAAACCAAGTGGAGACGGTCAAGAACCCTGAATTTGATAGCATATATAAAAAGACCTCTGATCTTGATGTCAAATACAACAAGGAATATACCTATGATGGTTTAGGCAGAGTAGTTGAAGAAATATCAGCATACAATAGAGATGTAGATACTTTGATGATAGATGGTACAACAAAATCTGCGTCAGATGTCAGTTTTAGCCGGACCAGCTACCTGTATAATGACTATTTCAGGAACATGAAGGTCAATATACAAAAGGATATCAACAGCCCAGATAATTATGATTTGAAGACCGAGTATTACGATTGCACAGGAAATTTGAGGGTTTCAGAAGATGCTAAGACTAATTCAACATATTATGAATATAACGATATTGGTAAATTAAGAAAGGTAATTTACCCAGGAGATGCGAACATCGGACAATATACCATCGGACAATATACTGTAAGTTATAAATACGATTCAATGGGTAATGTCAAAAATGAAACAGACAGCATGGGCAAAACTATTGAATATAAATATGATGAACAAAATAGATTGCTTAACCAAAAGACCTATGGAACAGGCTGGACAAACGCAAAAGAGACCCAGACCAATTATTTGTATGATCTCTTGGGAAATGTTGAGTATAAAATCGATGGCAATCATGTGATTACACGGTATACTTATGATGAGCTTGGAAGACTTTTAAGAACTGTGGTAGACGGTGTAGAGGTTAATAACATTGACGGTACCACAACCCAAACAAAGCATGAAAATATAACATGCTACGATAAGAATGGAAATGCAATAACAGAAGTTGAAAAGATAACCAGGGGAGAAACATCTCATTACAGCGCAACAAGCTATACTTATGACTCCATGGGAAGGTTGATAAAAACTGTAGACCCAATGGGAAATGCAGTTGAAAAACTCAACTATAACAGTAACAGTGCCCAAATTGAATCCTACGATGGTAATGACTATTTGAAAGAATTTAAATACAACATGGATGGGCAACTTTTTTCAACAACTGATGGGTTAAAACATGTTACAGAGCAATACTATGATGCCAGCGGTAATGTAGCAGTAACAGTAGATGGAAAGAAAAATAGGACAGTATATAAGTATAACGAACTTGGAAAACTCAAAAGTGTGAGCCTTTTAGAGTACGACAGCACCATTGAAAAAGTGGATGTATTTAAATCCTGCACTGATCTGACCGAATACATATACGATGTCAATGGAAACCTTGAAACACAGAAATTCCAAGGTTCACTTGGTGCATCATTCACTTATAATGACAGGAACCTGCTGAAGGAAAAAGTATACCCCGGCTCAGCAAACAATAAAGTGAAGTATTATTACTACGATGACGGCAGCCTGAAAAAGGTAATAGATAGAAAGAATATAACAACAAGCTATGACTACTATCCTCAAGGCTGGACAGCAAAGGAAAAGGCAGCATTAATTGAAGCAGGTGTGGAAAAAAGTAGTACAACGAGGGAATATAACTATGATAACAACGGAAATGTATTGGAGGCAAAAGTTACATCCGCAAGAACGCCGGATGCTGAGATAATAACAAGGACCTATGACGAGCTCAACAGGGTAGATAGCAAGACTGTTTCAAACATAGATACTGTGAGTTATTGCTATGACCTTATAAACTCAGAAGGAAAGCTTGGTGAGACTGTAATTGATCCGAAACGAAACATGACTTCCAAGTTATATGACGCAGCAGGAAGAGTGGAGTATGTAAAGGACGGGAATATTGAAGCGGCATACGTAGCACAGTACATATACAACAAGAACGGATCAACAAAAGAAGTACAGTATTCCACTGGAGCTAAAGAAATCTATGATTACCATGCCAACGGATTGCTTTTTAAATTAACAAACACAAGCGGTACAAATTTTAGTAATAGTTATGAATACCAATATTATGAAAATAATAATATAAAAAGTAAAACAGACCTTAAAGGTGAAACCAAATACTTCTATGATGCGCAGAATAGGCTTAATTGTGTAGATGAAACTTATGTTGGTGGAGCTAAAACAGAATATACTTATGATGAATTTGGTAACAGGGATATTGTGACTATTACAAAAGATGGTATAATAGTTAATGAGGATTACGACTACACCACAAACTTACTTGATACAATAACCGTAACTACAAGTAATGTAACAGTAACTACAAGTAATGTAAAAGATAAGGTATATCATTATAGTTATGATGCTAATGGAAATCAAGTAGAGTCATACACAGAAAAATACACAAATGGAAATCCATCAGGCACAGCAGACAAAGTTACAAACACTTATGATGAATTCAATCAGTTATTAAGCTCTAACAGTGTTGTAAATACTTATAATGCTGAAGGATATAGGGTAAGTAAGAATTCAAACGGAACCTTGACAAGATATTTGTATGAGTTTGATAAAGTTGTGTTGGAAGTTAATGCTGCCGGCGAAGAGACAGGACGCAACATCTATGGCACTAACCTACTCTCCAGAACTGTTACAGAGGGTACTAACAAAACAACACTCTACTACATGTATAATGGACACGCAGATGTTACAGCCCTGATTGACGCAACAGAAGGTTCATCTACAAAAGGACAGGTTGTTGGAAGTTACTACTATGATGCATTCGGTAATATAACTGATTCCAGTGGTTCAATGAAGGATAAAAACTCAATCCTTTATGCCGGATACCAGTATGATTCAGAAACAAAGCTTTACTACCTTAATGCAAGAATGTATGACCCTAAGATTGCAAGATTCTTGCAGGAGGATACATATAGGGGTGATTCTAAAGACCCACTGAGTCTAAATCTATATACTTATTGTTCAAATAATCCGTTGATTTACTTCGACCCAACAGGACATGCATATGTTTATATACCAGGTTATGTTGAAAAACCGGGTAAGAACTATGAATATAAACCGGGATATGTTCAAAAACCAGGAGAGGCAAAAAAATCCCTTCCATCAGCAGAAGAAGTGCTAAAGCTTAACACTTTACTTAATGTCTATGAGGATGAGGTACAAAAAGTTCAAGGCTATAAATTGCTAGGAGACAAAACTGATAAAACGTCATGGTCAGTAGCCAAAAACTTTTCCTTGAAATCGTCACCTTATGCATTTGTTGATACTGAAAATGATATAGCACAAAGCTATACTAATCTTCAGTATCTCCAATACTTATTACTCGAAAATAAAGCATTGAAGCAAAACAAAGACATTTATGAACAGTTAGTTTATGCGTGCATGTATGGAAATGTAATGAATAGTTCCGAAGTAGAATACTTAAGATGGCAATTACTATCAGACGATAGAAGTCAAGCTATAATAGAAGCAGATTTCAAACGAGAATTACAAAAAGCAGGAATGCAAGTTCTTAAAGGAAGTAACTATACAAAGGATGAAGACATTACAGAATTAGGAACGTATTCGGAAACTCTTGTTGGTCTTGGTGGATCACTTATCGGAGCTGATACGCCACTAGATGTAAGAGATTTTTCAGGTGATATAAAAAATTGGAAATGGACTCCTGGTCATGTAGGCGGTACAGTATTAGATGGTATTGCTGTAGTACCTTTAATTGGTGCAGCTAAGCCACTTGCAAACATGGGAACTGTATTCAAAGCAGCAAACAAAGCTGATATGTTAGATGAAGTTAAGGATGTATCTAAAAATGTTAGTAAACTAGGAACATATGATAATGTAAAAGGGCATCATCTTCATGCTAAGAAATCATTTGAAGGAAATATCGATTATGATCCCAAAACAACAGGATTGTGTATCAATAAAGAGTATATAAAAGCACGAGGATGGGATCACGGTAAGATTACAGGTATGCAAAAGAAGTTATATATAGCATTTGCCAAGAGCGGTAAAGAAGCAACTTTAGAGGAGTTTAGTAGAATTGAACGATTGGCATTACAAGCAGGAGACGTTCCAGAAGATGAAGCAGCAATAATGGTTGCTATGTCTCTGAAGCAGCTAACAGACAGTGGAATTACAAAACCAACTTATATACCTTGGGTTGGACCAATAAACAAATAATAGGGAGTGATAATCTTGAATACAAAGAAATTACTAGACAAATTTGGAGAGACGCTTATGAAGGAAGTTAGAGATTATGCTATACCACATTGGGATAGTGTAATTGGAGGTAAAACGCAAACAACTGAGGCTAAAATAATACAAGATAATTTATCAAAAATGAAAAAAGAGGATATTGAAATTATAATTAATATAATTCCTAAAATTGTTGATACTACTCTATTTTATTTTCTTAGAATGATCGAAGAAGATGACGGATTTGATCTTGTTGCAGATGCAGAAAATGGAGATAAAGTTAGCTTGAGAGAAGAAAGTTGGGGGTTAGCTGGAGAGTTGTATAACGAAGAAGGCTGGATAGCAAAATATAGTAAAGAAAGATATGAAGAAATATATTAGATATAAAAATTTCAAACAAAACAAGGGTAAAACAACATTCAAAATAGAAATGCTTAATTTTGACTTGCCGGGAGCAATCCCTGTCGACTTCAAAAACTCTATCTGGGGCGTACAGGCCACCAACAAATGGCATTAGCAACAATATAAAACATCCGCAAAGAAGCATTTTTAACAAAAGTATTAATGAAAAAACGAAATTTCTCGGTAAGTAGCCGGGAAATTCCGTTTTTTAGGCATTATAAAAAAAGCCTATTATTAGATTGTAAAAGATTAATCAGGCAACTTTTTGGTAATCATGATATAGTCCATTGAGTATTGATTTGGATTTCAGAACCGTTTTGTCAACTTTCGTTTCGGTCAATTTTTCTTTCAAAATTGGTGTCTGACAAGCAATGCCCTGATGGGTTCGGACAGGGTTATAATAATTCGCAATATACTCTTTAAGCAAGTATTTAAGATGCGTAAGTGCTTCAAAAGATGACGTCTAGCTATATCACGATCATTGCGATAAGCTAATGGTGTCATTTTTGAAGCACTTTTTATGTTTATGATTCAGCCTGCATTCTTCCGGTAAATCCTTTGACCAAGGCAGGTACTTGTCCAGAAGTTCTGGGTGGTTTTTAAAATCTGTATTAGGCATTGCTTCAAGGATATATTTTAGATACTCATACACATCCAAAATATTTGCTTTGGCAGATTCCACCAATGTATAAAGGATCGCATTAGCAGTTGCTCCCTTTGGAGTGTCAGCAAAAAGCCAGGCTCTTCTTGCCACGGCATATGGTTTGATATTTGCCTCACAAAGATTGTTGGAGATGGGAAGTCTTCCGTCTTCTAGAAATGTTTCAAGATACTTTTTCTGATTCTTAGCATAATTTAGAGCTTTTGTCAGGTTCTCATTTGTAGTAGAAATTGCAGAGGTCTCTTCAACCCATGACCAAAAGGCATCAAGAATGGCGCGTGACGCCTCCTGACGCTTCTCTTTCTTTTCGTCATATGACAGTTCCTTTATCTCATCTTCCACTTTGAAGAGAAGATTG